>NZ_CP036319.1:4500000-4690000 GCF_007752935.1 Crateriforma conspicua
ACCAGGGCGAAAACAAAGAGCCCGGTGCTGCTGTTGGCGCCCATCGCGTGGTGGTCAACGACCTGGTCCCCGAAAACTTTCGTGGACAAGGTCGTCCTCCAAAATCCCGCGTTCGACCGGAGATGATGCACGCGGGCGACACGCCGTTTCGATTCGAAGTCAAACCGGGCCAGCAACAGATTGATATCGATCTGGATATCTAGGCGACTTTTTTTCCGCCCGGTGCACGCAGATCAAACAGCCCAAAGATCTCTTCTTTGGTCAGCCCGCTGCTGCGTGTCGGCGCATCGGTTTCGCCTTGGGCAAACAGTTCATCGAACATTTGCCGCTTCTGGTCCAGCACGTCGGCAATTCGTTGTTCGATCGTGTTCGCCGCTAACATCCGTGTCACGGTGACCGAACCGGCGGCACCGATGCGATGGGCGCGGTTGATCGCTTGGTCTTCCACGGCAGGATTCCACCAGCGGTCGAACAGAAACACATAGCGACAGAACTGTAGGTTCAGACCGACACTGCCGGCGCCGTAGCTCATCAGGATCACGTGAGAATCCGGATCGTTTTTGAAGCGATCGATGACCTGTTCGCGTTGCTTGTGGGGCACTTTGCCGTGGTACTCCAGCGGCCCGAAAGCTTGCAGCGGACCTTTCAGCTTTTCGATCGTCTTGGTCCATTGGCTAAACACGATTGCCTTTTGGCCACTGGCGGCGACCTCTTCCATGTCGGCGACCAACTGATTTTTCTTGGCACTGCTGCCGGTGACCGGGTCAAAGTTGCAGATTTGCTTCAATCGCAACACCAATTCGAACACATGCTGGACGGTCAGTGCCTGTTCCAGTTCCTCCAGGTGAATCACGCCTTCCGATTCGGCTGCTTCGTACCGTTCCCATTGCTCCGGTGTCAGGTCTAGTTCGGAATCGCGATACAGCTTTGGCGGCATGTCGTCCAAGACCATGTCTTTGGTACGCCGCAAAATGTGTTCGCGTGATGCCTTGGCCATTGCGGTCATCGGCATGCCTGGCGACAGATACCCAGGCGACAGAAAATCGAAGATGCCGACCAAATCGTCGGGACTGTTTTCCACCGGCGTACCGGTCAGCGCCCAAGATCGCGTACGCGAGATGCTTTTGACGACTTCGCTGGTGGTGCTGGTTCGGTTCTTGATGCGTTGGGCTTCGTCCAACACGCACAGGTCGAAATGATTGCCTTCATCCAAGACGTCATCTCGGTCCCGCATCAACAGTTCGTAGTTGGCAATCTTGACGGGCACTTCGCGGCTGGCCCACTGGAAGCGCCGCTTGGCCTGATTGCCTTCGATCGCCGCAACGGGGACTTCCGGCGCCCAAGTCTTGAATTCCCTCAGCCAGTTCGACACCAGTGGTTTTGGACAGATCAACAGGACACTGCGGACTTCGCCGCTGCACAACAACAGACGAATCGTGCTGATTGCCTGCATCGTCTTTCCCAGCCCCATTTCGTCGGCCAGCACGCAACTGTACCGCGGGAACATGAACGCAATGCCGTCCAGCTGGTATGGGAACGGTTGGAAAGGAAAGTTCAATTGGCCGCTGCCGACCAGCGAATCCAGTGGCGGTTGCAACAGGTAGTACAGCCGGTCTTGAAGTTTGACCACGTCGCTGGGCGGTCGAATGCGAGTGGACGTGCGAGCCGGTCGATCCTTTTTGGGACGTTTCCGTCTCTGCGTCGACGCGTCTGCATTGCCAGAGTTCGACGCGGTGTCGTTTGGCAATTGCCAATGACTGCCTTCGGGGAACACGAACCCGGTCGCGCGGCACTTCAGCGTTGTCGCACGAATCGTCACGGACCGAGGACGAATCGGTTCGATGTCCAGAGTGTGTGTACCGGAGGGAACTAGATCCTTGACCGACCAACTGTTGGCGTCATCCAACGTTGCGACGAGGTCTCCGCCAGAACGTGAATGTCCCAAGCGCATCGCGACCGGATCAGGCCGGACGACTTGGCTGGCGGGAAGGTCGGCCGGCCGAAAGGGACGCAGCAACGGTGGGCGCGATTCGAATGAGTGATCGTCCGCGGTCATGCTGCCCGCGCCAACTGAGAATGCGCCTCGCGAATCGCTTCGTGAATTCGGTCGAAGGGTTCTTCGACATCCGGAAAGCTGGGCAATGCTTCGTTCAACGATTCAACGCGTGGCAAATGCTCCATCGCGACCAGCAAATCGCTGCCGGCGAAATGGGCTTCGGCGGCCCCGGCGATCATGTCCGACGCGATCGGCCCCTCGTCGTCCTGGGCAGCTTGACGCACCAGTGCGACCGGACAATCCGCCAAAGTGTCCAGCGCCATCGCTTCGGCTTGGCGACACAAAATCATCGACAGCGGACAGCGACAACTCTTCAGCAGCACCGAGGCAATGACCTCCCCGATCAAGTGGTCACGGATCGTGGGCCCGAACAAAATTTCGTGTGTTTTGGTCGGGCGAACTGGCAGCGTGCAACGAAACTCCAGCGGCCGCCCTGTCTCATTCAACACCAACAGCCCGCCCGTCCAGCCGGTCGCTTCGCTGTGGACGACACCGTAAAAACCGAGAGCTGGAGGCGAACTAGTGTGCGTCATGCGGCTGGAATTGGGGGGTGCAATGGCGGACGCGGATCGGTCAGAAAAAAATCCGCGACGCCGACTTCAGGTGATACTTCCGAAAGTTGGTTTCGGTCACCAAGCGATTCGGACTTTAACGGTCGATCCGAATCAATCGATCAGGGATTCGGGCGGACAATTCCAGCCTTTTACGAGGTTTCGCTCACGACACCGCGCAAATTTGCCGGGTCATCCGCATTTCCTGGTCACCCCTGGAAACGCCGGGTTATAATCGGCCAAGTTGTCACACCTTGTCCGATTCCCGCTGCCCCAAAGTGACGCGATGTCATACGAACAAGAGCCGCTTTCGCCCATGTTTCGCATCGATGTTTCGCCCGAAGCGGAAACACGCCCCGAGGCGACTTTTGAACAAGTGACGATCCAGTTGCTGCAACAACTTGTTTCCACCCAGCAGCAACAGAACAAGTTGCTGGAGTCATTGGTGCAGCAAAACGCGGCCGCCCAGCAACAGCGTTCCAATGAACTGCAACAGTGGCGTCAAGCGAACCCGGGATTGTCCAAAGACTGTCGCGAAGCTGCCGAGCTGTTAAGCGAGGTGCAGACCCGTTTTCTGGCGAATCTGACCGAAGAAATTCGTGATTCCGGCGAGCACTTGGTCGAAGGCGAATTCATGATGAACGAGTTCGTCGATCGCTTTGGCCCGCGGATGGCTCATCTGAATGGCATCCTGCAAGTTTTGGCTCAACTGGGCACCGGCGAATCCGCCGCCCAGCAACAAGAACAGTAGTCTTCGCTGGCTTTTGGCCGACGGACGACGTGATCCGCTGACGGAACACGATTCCGCCGGCCGACTCTTTTTGCCGAATCGATCGGACGACAGTTATTTCTGCTGGATCAGTCGGTGGCGATGTCGATTCGTTGACCGGTGCGGCTGCTCTGTCCGGCGGCGACCAAGATCTCGTTGGCTCGGAATGCGTCCTGCAAATCACTGATGCTGCGGACCAGACTGGTGACCCCGCGGTGAAACTGGACCAGCAACTGCTCGCCCACGGGGCATTCGGCGTCCAGGGATTCGACGTGCCGGCCGGCATCATCGAACCAGACTAAAGAGCTGGGCAGATCCAAAAACGCGATACCTCTTTCGCAACAAACGTGCATGTCGGCGGGCCGGCGGAAGGTCAACGCTTCTTGCCACTGCGATGGGATGTAGTTTCCGCTGCTCATTTGTGCGATCACAGGCGGGAGATCACCGTCGGGTCCGAAGTTAAGCGTCAAACTGCGATAGCCAGATCCCGGTCTTCCACCACCACCTTCTTGGGTCGGTGGATCGGCCGACAAAACCGTCGACGGTTCGCGTCCGACCACATAGCGGCACCAATCGATCGTCTCGACCAACTCACGCTCGTTATCGCAGTGACCGTTGTCGCCACGGGGCGACGGTTGGTCCAAACGACGGTGGCAAAACAGCATTTTCGGCTGGCCCAATCGCGTCGCGATCAGCTCCTTTAACCGCAAGGTCGCGGGTGCAAATCGACGCGGAAATTCCGTCATGAAGGCGACGCCGGAATGCTCGATCCGCTCGCGGATTTCACGGTCGGCCGCCGGATCGAATCTTAGATCACTGGCCCAATAAACCGCTTTGCCGGCTTCGCATGCGGCCAGAGCGGGCAACCAGCCCAGCCAGGATCGTTCCAAAACCAAAATCGCATCGATATCGGACCGAGCGCAAATCGCACGATAGCCATCGACCGGATCGGCCTGAAATTCCGCCGCACAGCTTTCGGCAAGCTTGGGCACCGTACCGTAGACCGCACGGACGTCGAAACGGTCCTGCAGCACGCGTAATGCGGGACGATGGCGTGTTTGCCAAGCG
Source organism: Crateriforma conspicua (assembly GCF_007752935.1). Classification (NCBI taxonomy): domain Bacteria; kingdom Pseudomonadati; phylum Planctomycetota; class Planctomycetia; order Pirellulales; family Pirellulaceae; genus Crateriforma; species Crateriforma conspicua. The sequence continues at coordinate 4,504,445 of NZ_CP036319.1, forward strand.
GTCCCCAGCCCGATCAATCCAAGGTTCAATTTCATTCACGCCCCCGTAGCGCGACGCGCCGCCGACGTTCAAACGCATCGGATAGGGTCGACGCGATCCATCGGCGTAACAAGTTGTCACCAAGGCGGCTCTGGGGAGGAAAACAGGGTCCCCTCCGCATGACGGAACCTCGGATTAAAAAACGGATTCCTCGTAACCGCTTGGCTTCGAACAGTTTAGCGTTTGCTGGTCGGCGAGACAGCCCGCCGAAACGGAACCTTAACAAGGCACTACCGGTCGGCAATCTGCCATGAAGCCACAGCCCCTTGCGGCCCCCTTGTCGACTCCTATACTCCGCCCAGCTTGCCCGGCAGCGATAGTCGCCAAAGCTTCGCCAGACTCACTATCTGGGGGGTGATTGGCCCAGGAGGCCGGGTATTTGGGATGCTCGATGCGACGGACGGTCCCCGAAAGAACTCGGGCCAATTTCGTCACGGACGGCTCTCTTTTCGTTTTCCGACACGACACGGGTTTTTCGCGTGTCCGACCGTTCGCCTTGGAAACAAGGGTTCGTTCGGAACAGCGTCAAACACTGGGTCAATTCGAAAAGAATTCGAATCGTCGGCTGATCTTCGAGAAGTTTGGCTGGGGTTCAAGGATTCTGTTTTTCTCCCTTTTCACCTCGGGAAACCGCATCCAACGCCTGACGTCGTGCGGTGGTGCCCGTCTGATTTGCCGGCAAGGTGCCGGCACCTTGGTCCCAAAGCCAGTCCCTGGAACGAGGAAGCTTTGCATGTTTTTGCTGCTATTTGCCGCAGCCGTCACGACAGCCAGCCACGTTGAAACGCTGCCCAGCGATTACAACCTGGCGTACAAGCAATCTGTCGCTGAACACAAACCCCTGATGGTCATGGTCGGCGCCCCCTGGTGCCCGGCATGCAACGTCATGAAGGACACCACGCTGAAGAGTATCGAACAGTCCGGCGAACTGTCTCAAGTCAGCTTTGCCGTTGTCGATCGCGACGCTCAGCCTGAATTGGCCGAACAGTTGCTGAAGGGTGAAAAGATGATCCCGCGATTGATCGTCTTCACCAAGATCGATGGCGCGTGGAAGCGAGAAGAGCTGAAGGGTTACCAGCCCACGCAGCCGGTCCGATCATTGATCCGCCGTGCCGTTTCGCGCGTGCATCACAACTGATTCTTTGGATTGCTGACCACATTTTCGGCAATCCGGGATCGATCGACATGGCTCCGGGATCAGAAAATCCCCGCGTTTGCGGGTCTGGGAATCAGGGCCTAGCGAAAATCTGCGACGAATCGCCCCGGCCTGTTTGCACCGGTCGGGGCTTCTGGGTCGCGTGTTTGGTAAAAAACCATTGCGATCGGTGAATCCGTGTGCGGCTCACCGATCCGTCGGGATGTGCAGTCGCGGCGTCCATCAGGTGTGATTCTTCTGCGATCGTCGCGAAACAGGCCGCCACTTCGGGCTGAACGCGGACGTCATTTCTCGCTAGGATTGTCGCTGCACCGATGACCGCCGGCTCCCACTCATTGGTTTCAATGGTGTGGAACGACGAATATCTGAATGATCGCGTCGGCGCAACTGCCACCTCTCACTCCCCACCCACTGACGCCATGGAAGCCGAAGCGAAGGGCATGAACTTTCCAGACGAATTGTCCCATTTGGTCCGCACTGATGAACCGCTCGGCCCTCTGGTTTGGCTGGGAATCGGCGGCCCCGCTCGTTTCTTTGCCGAGCCCTTGGACTGGGACCAATTTGCCCAGCTCTACTCGTTTGCCGTCGCCGAGGGGATGGCCGTGCGAGTTTTGGGTAGCGGCAGCAATGTCTTGGTGCGTGAAGCCGGATTTGACGGGCTGGTCTTGTCGATGGCCGCAGCCCCGACCAGTGAATTGAGGATTGATGGCAACCGTTTGGTCGCCGGGGCGGGCGCAAAATTGTCCAACGCCGTGATCAAATCCGTCGGCGCCGGCTTGGCAGGGCTGGAGCATCTTATCGGGATCCCGGGAACGGTGGGCGGCGGCGTGATCGGCAACGCTTCGGCCGGCGGACGCGATCTTGGATCGGCAGTGGCGGAGATTTCCGTGCTCGACAGCACCGGTACACGGCGATCAATCAGCCAAGAAGATGCCGGATTTGGTCACCGAAAAACGTCGTTGGTCGGCCAAATTGTCTGCGAAGTCACCTTTCAGTTGGAACCCAGCGACATCACCGCGCTGAACAAGCGGATGCAAAAGCTGTGGATCAGCCGTAATTCACAGCGGCCCAGTCAGCATAGCCGAATCGCCATGCCCTTTGTCGATCCCGACGGGATATCGGCGGATGAATTGATTCAGAATGTTGGACTGGCGGGCATCCGCGAGGGCGACGTGTCGCTGGACAGTCGCCAACCGAATTATTTGATCGCCCACGAAGGGGCGACCAGCGAACAGTGCGTGCGGTTGATCGATCGCATCCGCGAACAAGTCCATCTGCAAACCGGGGTCGACTTGCAGCTGAATCTACAGATTTGGTAGCACAGATCAAAGTGAAACGCGTTGGGCCAGGGAAAACCAGGCCGTTGACTTTGGAAGGATCAGAACCTTGGCGAAGGATTCGCCCCCACAGGATTCGCCACGGCCTATTCGCCGTCTGCTGACCCGGCTGATCAAAGCTCCCGCGGTCCTGGCTATCCTTTGGCCTGCACTCTTGCTGTGTGTGGGCTACTGGGCCTGGCATCAATGGGGCGCCGAACACTTGGCACGCCGGTATTTCGGTGTCCGCGAAGAACAGATCACCGTATCCGAACCGCCGGAATCAATCCGCAGCAAAGTTGCTGATTTGGTCACGGATGTCTACGAAGACACCGCGATGGACCAATTGTCTTTGTTGGACGCCGGTGCGTCATCAAAAATTGCCTCGGCGTTTGCAATCCATCCGTGGGTTCGCCAAGTCATCAGCGTGCGAAAATTGCCCGGTGGCGCGGTCGACGTCCGCCTGGCGTATCGTCGCCCCGCCGCAATGATTTACTCGGCCGGCGAAAACGGGTTTTTTGCCGTCGACGGTGACGCGGTGTTGTTGCCCGACAAACATTTCAGCCCCAGCGATACCGAGCGGTACTGCCATATTTTCGTCCCACAGTTCAAACCGTCGCGGAATCAATTGATTCCCGGTCAAGCGTTTGGGGATCCTCGGATCCGAGCTGCGGCGAAACTGGCCGATTACTTGAACATTGCCAAGTCCGTCTCGGATGCCGGCGATGTTCAAGTCCGGGCGATCCAAGTGGTCGGTGATCCCAGGCAAAATCCTGAACCGCAGCTGGAGGTGCTACAGGGCACCCGTCAGCAGTTGGCCGCCCATTACCGCGGCGACAGCAATGCGTTACAGCGTGTGTTCTGGGGCAGCGCACCGGGCTCGGAGATGCCCGGTGAAGTCGCCGCCTCGATCAAGCTACAACGCCTGATCGCCGGCGTCGCCCCCGGCGCCAATCTCAGCATGGCCACTCAACCTCACTAAGCGTACAGACCGTCGAAGCAACCACCAGTTCCAGCCTTCCTAGATGGTGCCACCCACCATTCACTTGACTCCGGTGAACGGATGTGACAGATTCTGGATCAGGAGGAGATGCCCGATGCCGCGACCGAAGCGTTCTGAACAATTCGACCCTGGCGAAGTCTGCATTGTGCACGTGGTGCAACGGTGCGTTCGTCGAGCGTTTTTGGCCGGCGTCGATCGAGAATCCGGAAAAGACTATTCGTTCCGCAAGGAGTGGATTCGCCGGCGAATGGAAGCACTCGCCTCGGTCTTTGCGGTCGATGTGCTTTCGTACGCGGTGATGAGCAACCACATGCACCAGATCCTCCGCAATCGCCCGGATGTCTGCTGCCGGTGGTCCGACGAAGACGTTGCGATCCGCTGGTTGCGAGTATTCCCCGGTCGCAGACTCGAGGAACATCTTGCCGAACCTACGGAAAACGACGTCCAAACGTTGGTGCGGGACAAGGAAAGACTGGCCGAAATCCGCAGGCGTCTGGCGGACATCTCGTGGTTCATGCGGGCGCTGTCCGAACCGATCGCTCGAATGGCGAACAAACAGGACGATTGCACAGGGCGTTTCTGGGAAGGACGCTTCAAATGCCAGCGGATCGTCGACGAGGCGGGACTGTTGGCGTGCAGCATTTACGTGGATCTGAATCCGGTTCGTGCCGCGATGGCGGAGTCGCCCGAACAAACGCCACACACCAGCGTTTACGACCGGGTCAAAGCATGCCAGGGTGCCAAACTGGATTCGGCTGCATTCGATTTGAGACCGATTCCGACTGACGAAACGGGCACAAAAATCCGCGACACCCCGGTGGACGAACTTCGTCAGGAACGGAAAAAGAAACGACAATACCCGACTTGTCGAAAGATCTTGCGCGATGGCTGGCTCAGCCCGCTGACTCTGTTACCGGACAAACTATCCGATGAACCGGAGGTCCACACTGGTGGCGTGCGTAGCAGCGACAAAGGTTTTCTGAACATGACATGGAAGGATTACTGGGAACTGCTTCGCTGGACGGCCAGACGATCAGTCGAAGAAACGAATCTCAAAGTTCCTGCGTCCTTGCGGAAGACACTGCAAGCGCTAGGCATCGACCTGTCGATGTGGCGGGATCTGGTTTGGAACTGGCAGAAGTACTTTGGCAATAGCGTCTGTGTGGGCCATCCGGAATCAATCAAACAGCATGCCGCCGAGACCGGCCATCATCACCATCGTGGTCAAGCGTCGGTCAAAAGTTGCTTTGCACCAGGTTGATCAAAGAGCCCCTTCCGATTCAGTGCCGTTGGAATTGGTCTGCGTTTGTTTCGCACGCAACGAGAAGATCTCGCGCCGCAGCGACGACAACTTGGAGACCATCCAAACCAAAGGCTGCTCTCTATCGCCTGTGTTTCAGGCAACTGCATCGGAACTGAATAACGGAAGCCCAATCGCTGCACAGAGCCGAAGAAACGGCGGGCCAACGACACGCTCACCAAGGTTCGCAGTATGCTTGCGATCAAAGCGAATCAATCACGCTTGGCCATGAATTTGATTCTCGGACGCACGACCAACAGACACCTGCTGAAGTGCCGGCCGAGACGATCGCCGCCGATACAACAGCCACGGTCAAATCTGAAAGCCAAGACCGCTGAACGCTGCAACTGAACTGACTCGCATTGCCCCGCTTTAATTCCCCCCGTCCCCTTAAACGCGGCGGCGGCGAGAGGTGCGGTTCAGGAAGCGGTCGCGGGTGGTTTTGACCGCGTCGATCAGACGCGAAGCTTCGTCGGCAGAATTGTAAAGATAAAAACTGGCGCGACAGGTTTGAGCCAACCCCAGCGATTCATGCAGCGGCATCGTGCAGTGGTGACCGGCACGAACCGCAATGCCGTCCAAGTCCAGGGACTGCGACAAGTCATGGGCGTGGATGCCGTCAACAACAAAGCTGACAATCCCACTTTTGTGTTGCGGTGCAGGTCCGATCACAGTCAGACCATCGATCTGACGTAACCCTTTATCGGCAATCTGGCACAACTGTTGTTCGTGATGATGGATGCGATCGAGTCCGATCGATTGAAGATAACGAATCGCGGCGGCCAGGCCGACAGCTTGCGCTATCGGCGGCGTTCCGGCTTCAAATTTCTCCGGAAGCCGGGCGGGTTGGAAACCGTCGCGGGTCACCAAGTGAATCATTCCGCCGCCGCCCAGAAACGGTGGCATCGCATCCAACAACTTTTCTTTGCCGTACAGCACGCCAATGCCTGTGGGGCCGCACGCCTTGTGCCCACTGAAGACGACAAAGTCGGCATCCCAATCACGAACGTTGACAGTGTGATGGGGAGCGGCCTGTGCGGCATCGACCAAAACCGTGGCACCATACTGGTGCCCAAGTTCGGTCCAGCGTTTGACCGGATATTCGGTTCCCAGTGTGTTGCTGGCCGCGGCGAACGCGAACAACTTGGGCTGATAGGTTTCTAACGCATCGGCGACCACTTGCGAGTCAATCAGGTAGTCATCACCGACGGGCAGCCATTGCAAACGACATCCGGTACGCGCCGCCACTTGTTGCCAAGGGACGATGTTCGCATGATGCTCGCTGATCGGCAGCAAGACCACGTCGCCCGCGCCAAGGTTGGTCACACCCCAGCTATGGGCGACCGTATTGATCGCCGCGGTACATCCGGCGGTGAAGATGATTTCGCGGCTGGTGCCGGCCCCGAGGAATTCGGCCACCGTTTGACGCGCCGCTTCGTATTCGGCGGTCGCTTCTTCGCTGAGCGTATGAATGCCACGATGCACATTCGCATAGCCTTCGCGATAAAACAAATTGACCGCTTCGATCACCTGATCGGGACGCTGGGTGCTGGCGGCGTTATCCAAGTAGATCAGGTCCGCGCCGCTAGCGGCTTTGCGCGCCAAGATCGGAAAGTCCGCGCGAATCGCGTCGACGTTCAGCGGGGATGTCATGACGTCTGTGTTCATCAAACTGGGTTGCTTCGTTGGCACTTGGAATGTTGTGAACGGCTCATCGCATCAAGTTACGTCGAAATCAGCTTTCTTCACCCAAACTTGGGCCACCGAACTGAACCACGGAGTCGTCGGATTCATCATCCAGTGGGCGATCAATGGCACGATCCAGACACCGCCAGGGCAGCAAAGCGCACTTCTGCTGTCCCGGCGTCAAACTTTCGCCATACAGATCGACCATGTCCGATGCGGTCATTCTGCGGACCACATCGATCGTTTGACCGTCGACATGTTGGCACAGCATCGATGCGGCGGCCTGACATACGACTCCTCCATCGGCATGAAATCCGACTTCGTCGATCTCGCCGTCTTCCAGACGTAGTTCGATTCGAACATAATCGCCACAAAACGGGTTAGCGATTTCCGCGGCGTGCGTGGGCTGATCGACGCCGCCAAGCCCGAACGGATCCTCGTAGTGATCACGCACTCGGTCATCACCACCGACTTGGGCAACGGGGTCATCGTGCGAAAGGGAGTCGCCTTGCTGAACAGGGCTATCGGGCGGGTCGGCAGCGGGCTGGCACATGAACTTGATCGACTTTTTCGCTACAGCAGATGTTTTTAACATCAGTGTAGGAGTCAATGACCGTTTCGACGAGCGGGACGTTCACGAAAAAGGCGAGGATTCCGAATTCGAAACCCTCGCCGATGATCCGCCGAGCCGGACAAACGCCAATCAGGTGGACTGGAGCACCACTATTCCAGCGGTTTCAGCGTGAAGGTGCCGATATGGATCCCGCCAGATTCGTCGTAGGCGAACATACCGCCGGCGCCGAAGTATTTTTCGAACTGAGAGAATTCGGGCAGCTCATCACGTTCCAACAGGTCGACAAACTTCCGTGCCAAGACGTTGTCTTCGCCGACGCGGCGAAGAAACTGTCGCGTGCTGGGATTCTTGGTCAGTTCAAACATCTGGCGAAAATAGTCCGAGCCACGAACATAGCTGATCATAAACGGTTGTTCGCCGTCCAGCTTGCCGCCCAATTCACCGGACACCAACCCATATTCCGGTTCACCGTCCAAACCGGGCAGCACACCGGCGTTGGTTTGCACCATCCGCTGGATGAATGCTTGGCTGTCGCAAAAAACGATCCAGTTGCCCAATTGGAACAGCGTTGGTTCGGGACGCCGAAGTCCCTCCGGCAATTTCTGGTTGCGATTTCGATTCAAGTCATAGGTCATCGTGCCGGCGATCACGACCGGCTTCATGGCGTTGGGAAAACGCTTCACCAAACGATCAAAGACTTCGGTCGCCTGATCACGATCGTTGACTTCGAATGCGAAACAGTTGATTTGGCTGTTGATTCGCATCGGCGGTTCCAACCAACGAACGCTGACCATCCGCCCGGTCGACAGCGGCAAGATTTCGTTCTGCAAACTGATGCCGGTACGTTTCTGCAACGGTTCTTCCATGAAACGGTCGACGCTGCCTTCACCGTTGAACTTGTCCAGGATCTTGCCCAAGTTTTCCAGGGTCTGAGGAAAGTCCCAGTGAACCGTCATGTAGCTGGTCGCATCGGCCGGCACCCAAGCCGGGGGAACGGTGTCACCAGTGGACGGACGCAAAACACCAAAAAACCCATCACGGGGTGTATCGATGACGATGTGCAAGTGCGAAATATCGTCAAAGAACTCGCCGCCTTGAAAAGTGCTGCCGCCGATGCCGCGAATCTTTGAGATGCCCAATTGTTCGATCAGCGGCCAAGCCAGCGCGGCTGCACCGCCGTTGGCTTTGATGATGCGTTCGACAATGTGGTAGGGATCCACGAAGAACGTCAGCTGGGGCATCGTGTCTTCGGCACCGACGCTACGGCTGAGCACGGAAGTGAAGTCGTTGTTGTTGGCAAACGAAGGACTGGTATCTTCTTTGACCCAACGCTTCAGCACGCTTCCGGCGGTATCCTGGCCGACACCGATTGCCATCGCACCGTCGCGCACAAAGTATTCCACCGGAGGACGGCCGACGCGTGGCGGCAACCAACGCACTAACTTCGTCCCGTCGATGGTGGCATCGCGTCGGATCAGCCGATCCTTGGCCAACTGAGTTTCGAACTTTTCCAACAACCGATTGATGGTATCAATGTTGTCCTTGGCATCGACAATTAAAACGAAAGCGAAGCCGTTTTGCTGGCGGCGTTTTTGGGCAAGACGACGCTTGATGGCTTCTTCCGATTCATCGTCATCTTCATCGCGAACCTCTTGATCGGGATCCGGTTCGGGCATCAGTTGCGGCACCAGGGCCAATGCGACTTGGCCCTGCGGGATGTTCAACAACTCTCCCAATTCGACGCCGATCACCGCGGAAATTTCCTGGAACGATTCGTCCAGCACGCCATACACGTCCGACACAAAGGGTTTCATCTGTGGGTCCTGCATCATGCGACCCATGGAGGTGCGTCCGAATCCTTCGCGGATGTCTTGCACGTCGGCGATGCGGATGTACGCCAACGTGTCCTGCGGCAGCAGCATTGGCGCGCCCGGCAGCGATGACTCGGCATCGGCCGCCACGGCAGATCGATGCCAAGGCAGCACCGCGGAGACGACCAAAAGCGGCATCAACAATCGACAGAACCGATCAAGACGGCAGCGGCGAGATCGCGGAAACATCGTGGGGAATCCGGAGGGGTAGTGGGGAATGGCTGTTGCGCAGACGAAAACCTTCGCTCGGTCGCCGGTGACACCGCTGGACGCGGGCAATGGGTCGGCATTTTCCGTGCGTCAGCCAGCTTATTCGATTTGACCGTTACGATCTTGGCATCTGTTCAACCTGAACAGGCAAATCAGCCACCGGTCGACCTGATTCAGAACCTTCGACGCGGCCGATGGTTAAAATCATGTGAACCATCAAGCAGGCCGGTCGGGCGATCCGATGGAAGCGATGTGATGATTTGCATCGTCACAGGCGCAGGCATCGGTTCCCAGCGGTGGGCTTGAAGATGTCCATCGGGTCACGCCGAATAGTGGCCATTGATTCCTGGCAATACACGCCAGACGACACCCCGTCACGCAAACGCACAGTCCCCGGGAACGCTTCTATGCTTCACCGAATTCGCTTCATTGCCACTTTTCTTGCCGCCAGTGCCGCGATGTCCTGCGGAATCGCGTCGGCACAAACCGCCCCGACCAGCGGCGCGGCGACCGACAGTGCGGCATCGCAAGTGTCGGGTGGTTTGACCAATTCGTCGCTGAACCAAGCGATCGACGCGACGATCGAACGCTCCGGCGGCATCGGCGAATCGACCAGCGAAGGCATCGGATCGACACGCAATTCATCCACGACCACCACCACGGGCCGGACCGGCGGCGGTGGGGCGACCGGCGGATTCGGCGGCCTGGGCGGCGGAGGCTTGGGATCGCTGTTCGGCAGCGCTTTTGGATTCGGCGGCAACGCGGGGGGAAGCAATCAACCCAGCATTCGCACCCGCGTCCGCAGCGCCGTGCAAGTGCCCCCGCGTCCGGCCACGCAGGTTCGAAGTTCTGCCGTGAAGACTTTCAGCCGCTTGAACCGTCGCGGCTACGGCGGTGTGAATGTTCAGGTCACCGGGCAAACCGCAACGCTTCAGGGGACGGTCGCCAGCGAAAAAGATCGACGAATGAGCGAGCTGTTGATGCGACTGGAACCCGGCATCTACGACGTCCAGAACAATTTGCAGGTCGCCCCGTGAGCCCGCCGTTAAGTTGCGCTGGCACAACCGCCAACGGACCGGCGAACTGATTCACGATCGGCCCAAAACAACGACAGGCTCGAACTGATTCCATCTCTGTTCGAGCCTGATTTTCGTTTGGCAAGGTCTGATGACCGGCTTCAGACCAGCTTTTTCAGCTCGGCAAGTGCCGCATCGTAGTCCGGTTCTTCGGCGACTTCCGGAACGATTTGGGTGTAAACGACCTTGCCATCGGCATCCAGCAAGACGACCGCACGCGCCAACAGTTTCAGTTCGGCGATGGTCAAACCGTAATCGCGACCGAAATCGTGGGTCTGGTAATCGCTGGCCGTTTTCATTTCGATATCTTCGGCACCGCAAAATCGCTTCTGTGCGAACGGCAAATCGCGGCTTACTGTCACAGCGTTGATGGAATCGCCCATCGCCGCCAGTTCTTGATTAAACCGTTTGGTCTGGATCGCACACGTGGGCGTATCCAGGCTGGGAACGACGCTGATGATCGTCGGCTTGCCCTTCAAATCGGCCAAGGTCAGCGTTTCCAACCCGTTGCCTGCGAAATGCAACGTGAAATCCGGCGCCGGGCCGCCGACGGTCAACTCGTCACCTTCCAAGGTCATCGGATTGCCCTTGAAAGTGATCACTCCACTGCGGCTCATCGGAAAACTCCTTAAAATCTGGATTTCGCGTAATCGGTCGTCGCGTTGCGAGGAAGAACCATCGGCGTCACACCGATGGGGGCGGAAAGTATGTCGGCTTCCTCTGGTCCAGTGAATGGGGCAAACTTGGACAGTGCCGCGATCTTGGATGTGTTGCCGGAAGGTTGATTGAAGTGATTCGTTTTGTCATAGGAACCCTGACGCTTTTCGGGCTGCTATCTGGCGGTATTTGCCGGCAAGCCATCGCCGCGGACGGCTCGCGGTATGCACACCACGACGGCAACGCCAGATTTCTGCACCACATCGATTTGTACGATGTCAACAATCGCAAGATCACGCCGGAATCCGATCAGCCGTATTCACCGCTGAACACCTGTGGCCGCTGCCACGATTACCAAACGATTGCACACGGCTGGCACTTCAACGCGTTGCTGGAATCGGGTTTGCGCCCCGATGACGGTCGTGCATCGGAACCATGGATTTGGACCGACCCGCGGACCGGAACCCAGTTGCCGCTGTCGACACGCGATCACGGAGACCGCTTCGATCCACACGAAATTGGAATCAGCGATTTCGAATTGATTCGTCACTTTGGTGCGCGGCTTCCCGGCACCATCGCGGTTCCCGTCGAATCCGATTCGAAGGAACCACCCGCCGAGGACTCCGAGGATGATTCGTCAGAACCCAATGTGGAAACACGCTGGGAATTGACCGGAACGTTGGAAATCGATTGCATGGTTTGTCACGCGGTGTCGGGTCGATACGACATGGAAGTTCGCCGCGAACAAGTCGAAAAAGAAAACTTCGCGTGGGTCCCCACCGCCGCGATTCGCCTGGGCATCGTCAACGGCGAAGCGTCGCGCATCAAAACCGGTTCGGACATCAGCGACGAATCGGTCCAGTCGAAACTGCCGACCGTCGAATATGACGCCAACCGATTCGGCCAAGATGGAACCGTGTTTTTTGACCTGGTCCGCATGCCCGAGGACAACGCGTGTTACCAGTGCCACAGCAATCGCAGCGTTGATGATCACGGAATCGAACCTCGCTGGATTCACGACGAAGACATTCACTTGCGTGCCGGCATGGCGTGTGTCGATTGCCATCGCAACGGCATCGATCACGACATCGTGCGGGGGTTCGAAGGCCAAAATCACGTGACCGGCCAATCGATCCAAACACTCAGTTGTCGCGGCTGCCATTACGGTGTTACCGACGAAAGCACCGGAGAAACGATCGCACTTGCCGGTCGGCTTGCGTCCCCGATGCCCGAGCACGCCGGATTGCCCGCGTTACACTTCGAAAAATTGGCCTGCACGACTTGTCACAGCGGGCCGGTCCCGAGTGATTCGGCCGCACGGATGATGACGTCGCTGGCCCATTCGCTGGGATCCAAGGATCACCGCACCGGCGATGAATGGCCGGCCATCATCGGCCCGATTTACGATCAATTGACACAACGATCGGATCGGCCGGCGTCTGACGGAGAAACAGATGAGGAATCGTCAGATTCATCAGATGACGACGCTGACACCGGGCACCATTCCGAATCGGGCCACCAACATCACCCGCCCGAATCGATGATCTATCCCCAGCGTGGCATGTGGCCGTCGTTCTTTGCATCGGTTGATGGCGATTCGTTGACGCCGCTGCCACCGGAGACCGTCTTTGAAGTCACGCGTCGTTCGCTGCGAGTTCGCAAGGACTTTGTCGCCGAATTGACGCTTCCAAAACTTAGCCGCAGCGACCGCCAAGAAGCCTTGGGAGAAGAACGCGGTGGGCTGAAAGACGAAGAATTGACAGCCGATGAGCTGGCTAAACTGGAACTGAAACAAGCCGAACTTGGCAGAGCCGAGTTTGATGAGAAGCTGGCGGAGGCCTTGGAAGCAATCCAAAAGGAAATGGAAGTCGAACGTGCCGCCTATGTATCGGCCGGCAAAGTGTATGTCACGCGAACATCGGCGGACCTGAACGACGACGTCTGGGACGCGCCGAGCACTGCGGAATCATTGACCGACCTCGCACTGTTGGATCCGGGCAAGTTCGCGGAATCGACACAGCAGTCGATCGACCTGTTGACTTGGCCGCTGGCCCACAACGTTCGCGGCGCCGGCCAAGCATTGGGTGCCAAAGGTTGTTTGGAATGCCACAGCGATCAGGGCAAAGTCTTTACATCCACGGTCCAGGCGGTTGGTCCGGCACCCTTTGACGGGGACGTACGTACGATGGCGTCCCTGCAAGGCATCGACGAAGACCAGCGTTTGCGATGGAACCAGATGTTTACCGGACGCTATCTGTTCAAATACGTCATCGGCGGATCGCTGTTGGTCGTGTTCATCGCGATCCTGGGCGGCCTGGCCGCCAAAGCCGGTGCACTGTCCGTCTTCGGTGAAAACTATCGCGCATCGTGACGATGCCGCCACGGCGGGCAAGTGGCTTTCCGCCGCCAGGCATTGCGTCAGCGCATGAAAAAACGCCTGACCGTATTCGGGTCAGGCGCGATGCGCATTTCTGCGATTGTTTCATTTGTCGATTACCAATCACGTATCACGTGATCAGTCGCGGACGATCACTTTGCCAAAGTGAGTGATGACCACATCGACGCAGTGACCACAGCATTGGAACTTGTAGGTCAAAATCTTGCGTCCCAAGAATCCACGCTTGCAAGAAACCAAGCAGGGAACTTCACCCGCACAGCAAGCCGGCACGCATGCGGTGACTTGGTGCTTGCAGCAGGTGGTCGGGTCGGTCACGCACCAGGTGACCGGAACCGGCGGCGGTGGGCAGCAGCAAACCGGAGCCGGTTCGCAGCAGGAGCTCAGACAACCCGCATCGGCGGGGGCGGCCGTAATGGCCACGAGTGCAGCGGCGGTCAGCGCCAGCGTCACGTTTCGCAGTGATTTCATCGTTGTACCTCTCGTTTAGTCGTCGACGAACTGGAAAGATGTTCCAAATTCAATATTGGTGATCTTTCTGACGACATCAACCAGACACAACGACGCGGGGCAAAACAGTCAAACCGCTGTCGGCACATCCGCGACGACCGGTACGACACGGTCGCCAAACGGCCGCCGACCACTCCTTAGCCGCGAAAATCTGGATCCACCAAGGCCAACAGCCGGGGATCCACCAAGGAATCGGCGACCAAATGAGCCCCCGCGAAGTCTTGGTTTTTTGTGTGACAACTGGGGACAGAAACCGTGACGGCGCCACTGGCCACCGCCGCGGCGGTGCCATTTCCGCTGTCTTCCAGCACCAACATGGTCGTGGGATCGATCCCCATTTGATCGGCCGCCATTTGATAAATCTGCGGGTCGGGTTTGCCGCGGGTGACATCGTCACCGGACAAGATGAAGTGCAAATCCCCCGCCCATGAAACCGTCGGCAAAATCCGATCGACGAATTTGCGGCGGCTGCTGGTGGCCAGGCCAAACGGCAGCCCGCTTCGCTTCAGGGTGTCGATCCATTGCTGCAGCCCCGGCATTGGATCCGGCCCCTTGTCAAGTTGAACCGCATACAGCTGCTCGCTTTCGGCCAACAGATCCACGGGATCATCGTCCAGCGAATGAAAATCGATCATTTGCTGCATCGCGGCCACGCCGACACGTCCCATCATGCGATCTTGCAATGGCTGGCTGAACCGATGCCCCCGTCGAATCAAGATTTCATCACCGACGGCCCAGTAGAGCTTTTCGGTATCGAACAACAGGCCGTCCATGTCCAAAGCTACGCCACAAATTTTCATCGTCTGGCTCTATCATCCCCATCGTCGGGTGGAATCGTGATCGCGGTTCCGATAATGTTCCGCCATCTTCATTTCAGTCGTTTGCTGATTTTGATGCCGCGGAACCACATCGACAATCACAGTGCATCGACGTCGTGGCGAAGGTGGCACATCATCCGCGACTGTCTTTTCATTCCTAAATCTGCGATTCACCGAGACATCCGATGCCCGAATTCCTTCAGGAACTGCTTTCACTGCACGGGATTTTCACACTAGGAATGCTGGTGCTGCTGCAAGTCGTGTTGGGATTCGACAACCTGCTGTACATCTCAATCGAAAGCAAACGAGTCGAACCGTCGGAGCAATCCAAGGTTCGCAAATTGGGAATCGGACTGGCGATCGTGTTTCGCATCGTCTTGCTGTTCGTGGTCGTGAATTTGATCGAAATGCTAAAGGATCCCTTTCTGTCGATCACAGACAACAACATTTTGACCATGGCATTGTCCGGCCATGCGTTGATCGTTCTGTTCGGCGGCGGCTTCATTCTTTGGACCGCGATCAAAGAGATCTATCACTTGTTGGCGGTCGAAGAAATCGATCACGACACGAAGCGAAGTGCACAAACAAGCGTCGCCAAAGCCATCACGATGATCGTGTTGATGAACTTGGTGTTTTCGTTCGATTCCATTCTCAGTGCACTCGCACTGACCGACGACATGCTGATCATGGCACTGGCAATCATCACCAGCGGATGCCTGATGATTTTGCTGGCCGATCGAGTGGCCGAGTTTTTGAAGAAGAACCGGATGTACGAAGTCTTGGGACTGTTCATCCTGTTCATTGTCGGTGTGATGCTGGTCAGCGAAGGGGGTGAACTTGCCGCGTTGCATCTGTTCGGTCACGAAGTCCATGCGATGGCCAAGAGCACGTTCTACTTCGTCTTGGCCGTCCTGATCATCGTGGACGTGGTGCAGAGCCGTTATCAAAGGCGTTTACTGGCACAAAAGCAGGCGGAAACGGCCAAGGCAGCGGCCTAGCCACCAGAGCCCGCATCGGCGATTAGATCCACACCGGTTTTCGGCAGCAAGAAATCGATGTGCTATGCCTAGACGGTTTCGTTGGACAACAGATCCAGCCAAGGATCCAGTTCGTCGTCGTCATCATCGTTGTGATTGCGGATGACAATGTCCACGGCCTGTGGATGATCGATTGCCATGGATGATGCCGCGGGTTTCGGCTGTGCCATTTGGAACGCCTTGGGTTCGGCCGGTGGATCGGTTTCCGCCCCCTCGCCCTCGGCTTGGCCGCCACCATTGTTTCCACCGGTGCTGACCAGTTCACCGCGATTCAACCGATTCACGATCAACAACACGTCCAACGCCGTCACCATGCCGTCGCCGTTGACGTCATAGGACATCGCCGGGTTCCCTTCGCCCACGGGTCCGGGACCATAGGTGTTCAAGTAATTGATCACCAGCAAAGCGTCTTGGGCCGTGATGTCGTTGCTGCCGTTGACGTCCAACGGCTGGTCTTCGTTATGGAACGGACGGTCATTGGCCAACACCGTGACGACGTACGATCGCACCAGCGGTGCAATGGCGGCGTTGTCGTTTTGCGCCGTGATTTCGACTTGGATTTCTGGGGTGTCGTTCCGAACGACCCAGCTTCCCGGCAACAGCTTCAACGTGCCCGCGACGACTTCAAAACTGGGGTCGTCGACGCCAAAGGAATAGCCGTTGGGGCGGGCCACGCCATCGATCGCCAGAACGCCGACCACATCGCCCGGCACGTACTCGGTCACCGTGTCGCCGTCCAAAGTCATGTCGGACGGTGCTTCGACTTCGTCACGGACCACCACCGTCACCGCTTGGGTGAATCGGTCATCGTTGAACGCATCAAACGCGGTCACATTGACCGTGACCTCTTTTTCGGCCTCGTAGTCCAACGCAACGCCCGGTGCCAGACGCAAATGCGTTTCTTCGATCGTGAACCGTTCGTCATCGACCGACAATTCGTAAAACTGTTCGACGTCCTGGTCTTCGACAATCAATTCGGCCACGATGTCACCGAACGCGTTTTCCGAAACAAACGCTCGGTCCGGCGTGATGCCGGTGATCGGATCGTTCGCGTCAATCAGCGACACGGTGACTTGTTCGGTCAAGACCGTCTGGGTGTCGGGGTCTTGGATGGACAATTCCATCTGAATGATGGGTTCTTCTTCGAAATCCAACTGCCCGCCGGCGAAAATGATGTCGCCGTCGATTTCGCCGAACCGCGGATCACTGATTTGGATCGTGTGATCTTGCCCATCGGGATCATGGACATCGATGGAACCCAAGACCGCACCGATCAGCACGGATTCGGCGACCGACGGCAAATGGATCGTGACGCCGGTGGGATCGTCGGGAACCGACGTGACCACAACCGGAATTTGAATGGGGGTCACCGAACGCCCGTCGGCCAAGATCAGCTGCAACACATCGTTGCCGTTGAAGTCCATCACCGGGCGATAGATCAGGCTGCCGTCGGGGTTAACAGTCACGTCGGAATGATCGCTGGGCGGTCCAGGCAGCACGACGACCCTATCACCGTCACCGTCTTCGATCGCCGATCCGATGGTTGCGGCGGGCACCGTCAAGTTCTGGTCTTCGGGCGTTTGCAGCCCGGGCACATTGGCCAATGCCGGCGATTGATTCGAACCAACCAAACGGACGCCAAAACCGATTCGCGTTTCGGCTTCCTCGGACGTCAGCGTGACACGATGAGCGGTGGGCGATTGCAGTTTGACTTCCGCGATTCCTGCGGCACCAACCAGAGCCAACGATTCGATGCCCGATGAAGGGTCGATTCGGCCCGGCAGGAACGCGCTGATTGCGCCAACACTGGTCGCTTCGACGGGTAACTGTGCGATCTGGTTGCCGCCCCCGAGTTCCAATACTTTCAGCGTGCTGTCGATCGGCGAAAAGGCCCACAACAGTTCTCGCGCCGGATCCAGGCGAACCGGACCGGCCAGATCGTCAAACTGGAACAGCGGTGCAAATTGGTTATTGACGTCGACCACGGTGACACCACCGCTGGTGTCCCGCAGCAACAACAAACCGGCCGCGTCGTCGAAATCCAAGACGTCGCCGGCGCCGGAAATCTCGGTCGCCGTCGTCGGAATCGGAGACGCCGTCAAATTGCTCCACAATTCCACCGCGACGCCGTCTTCACCGGGGGTGACCAAGACGCTGCGCGGGCCGCTGCGGCTGGACACAAACTGGCTATCGGCCGCGACAACTTGCTGTGTCGACAAAAGCGAAATGTTGCCCGGATCGGTCGCATCGATGGAATGAACGACGGTCGATGATTCGCCGGATTCTTCGACCGTGGCGATCGCCAGACCTCGCCCGTCTCCGTCGACGGCAACCTTGTGCCAAGTCCGCGACTGGCCTTCGGCCGCGTTACCAACATCCAACGTGTCGATCGACTGGTCCTGGTGATTGGCGATGAACAGTTCGCCGGCATCGGCGCCGGCGCCGATGACCAAGGTTCGTTCGCTGGAAAGCGTGGCCGCGTCGCCCAAAGCCGCACCGACGCCCAATCGGCTGACGCCCGCACCATTCAGGTCGGCGATGACCAATTCCGTACCATCAACGCCGATGATCCGCTGGCCGTCACTGTGAAGGGAATCCAATCCGGTCAAGGAAAACTGGTTCGCGGTGGCGGCCAACTGCGCCGGGAAATGTTGCGACTGAGAAGCCGCGCCATCGAAAAGCCGAACCGCGTAACTGCCGGGATCCAGATCCAAGAATTCGAATCGTCCCTGAGCATCGGTCAACGCAAAGGATTCACCCGCGTCGTAGTCGCCGTTTTCGTTGGCGTCCAAAAACACCAGCCGCTGGGGCAGGGGATTTTCGCCGTCGCCGCGACGAAAACTGTGATCAACGTCGTCGAAAACGACGCCCGTGATCGCAGCCAAGACCCGCCGGTTGCTTAACCGTTCCAGCCGCAGTCGTCGTCGTGTGGTTTGCCGCCTGGACATATGTAACCGTCAGCTCAATCGTGCCGTTGTTTTGATCCCGATGCTCATTTGATTTGCCCCACCGCGACGTGGAATCACCCGGCCGCGGCTTTGAATTCGCTGGTCGGCACCACCACGAAATCCATCCATCATCCTAGACCGCAACACTGCGTCACGAACTTGGAAGCGTTCACCGATGCAAAAGTTCCCTCTTTGGTCTGGTCAAATCGCCGACAATCGGGGCACTTTCGTTGACGATCATACGCCACGCCCCGAAAGAGGGGACTGCGGTCCGTTCGCCGGTGGTTTTCACACGATTCTAGGCCAAAGCCTTCGCCGTTGAATGCCCTAGCACGCGTGTTTTCGGGATTTTCGCCGCCCAAGATCCGGTCGCAATGGTCTATCATGACACGAGCCCAAGCGGATCGAACGCGCGCGCCCTCTGGTGTCTATAAAACCCGTCGGCGGCCGGCCGAACCCATCGACTCCGCGGTTTTCGTTAAGAAAAAGGACGCTTTCCCCGATGCGACTTTCCCATCTCCTGCGGGCCGCCTGTTTGGCCCTTTTCGCCATGTTGTTGGTATCCGCCGGCCCTGTTTCGGCCCAAGGGTACGGTGAAGACGACGGCGAGGAGGACTACGGATACGGTGAAGAGGAAGAATACGGCTATGGCGACGAGTACATGGACGGATACGGGTCTTCGTCCAGCCGAGGTGGTTCGACGTCGGAAATTCTGACGGCGATGCAAACCCAATTCAAATCCGAAATCGACATGACCGACTTGGCCGACCTGTTTGGTCCGTCCGCCGGTGGATCGGTCAACGCGGGGCCGGAATTGCTGAATCAGGCCCGGTCGGCCTACATGTCCGGTAATTTGCCGGTCGCCATGAAGCTGTACCACGCTCACTTGGCCGCAGAATACGACCAAGCCCAAAACGAAATCGCCAAGCTTCGCCTCAGCAAACTGCTCAGCCGACCGGTTTGGAACATCCGATTCGGCGTGTCCATGATGGTCCGTGGCGATATCGAAGAAGGGTACAACCCGATTTCCGCGAACATGCGGACTGCATCAAGCGGCGGCTACGGCGGGGATGATTACGGCTACGGCGACGAAGGCGGCGGCGATGGCTTTGGCGGCGAAGAAGATTACGGTTACGGCGACGAGGAACCCGACTACGGCTATGGCGACGAATACGGCGGCGGATCGGGAATGGACGCCTATGGATCGGGCGGCCCGGGCCGGAATCAGCCGCCGCCGCGTATCGTGGAAATGCTAAGCGGTACCGTCGACGCCCGATTCAAAGAAGTCATTGGTTCGGTCAGCGAGTTGTTCGCACAACGTTTCGGCGAACACTACCAGGCCGGACATTTCGGCGCCGCTTTGGCCGACGTCACGCCGCCGCCGAAGAAGGAAAACAACCGTGGCGGATACGGCGGCCGCCGTGGCGAAGAGCCTGAACCGGAGGCCCAGTACGCGATCACCGACGAATTTTCGCCCAACACGGACTATCCGCTTTGGCAACCAGGGCTGTTGTTCATCGGCGAAGGCGAACACGAATCCATGCTGGACAAGGCCAAGCAGGCCGGGTGTGATTTCCTGTTTCACTTCGACGTCGCGATTCGGCTGGAAGGCAAAAAACCGCCGCGGAACATCTGTCGCTGCCGTCTGTACCATGTCGGTTCGGGCAAAGCCTTTGCCGCCAGCGGTGCGTTTGACAATTACGAGGTCATGGCCAGCAAGCAGCGTCGCGGACGCGGTCGACAACAGACCGAAGATTACGATCCGGGCACCGCACACATCAATGATTCGTTGGACCAGCTGTTCGCAACGATCAAATTGAAATTGGTAACCGCGGACATGCCCGAGCTAAGCGAACAAGCCGCGGAGTATCGCGTCAGCAAGTTGCTCAGCGGTGACCCCGGTCAAGTCTTGGAACGGTTGGCCGAAATTCGGGCCTACCAATCGCGCGGATTGCTGAACGAAGACGACGTTGCGAAAGCGTATCAAATCATCGCGGGCAATGACGGGCTGACGCTACTGTACGGCAGCGATGACGCGAAAACGAAAGTCGTCCAAGAGATGATCAACGCCGATTGACGTCGATCGTTTGTTCATCGCACAGGTTTCTGCCAGCCGGTCACGTCATCGGCTGGGCCGTTAGTGGCCGTCTGCTGAATCGAATCAGCCGATCACCGGGCAGACGTCAAACCATTCGCGTTTCTGCCTGGCCATCCAGTCGGTGCTTTCGGTCGGTCCCCAGAATCCGGCCGGATACCGGAACAGTGGCGGTGCCGCGGGACTTCGCCACGCTTCGATGATCGGATCGATGATGCCCCAGGCCAATTCGACTTCGTCGCTGCGTGCAAACAAGCTGGCGTCACCGCTGATCGCATCCATCAACAGCCGTTGATACGCGTCGGGCATCGACCCGCCGTTGCGACAGAAATTGAAGTCCAGCGTGCTGGTCCGCGTCTTCATCCCGGCATCGGGCACTTTGGTTTGGAAGTGGATTTGGATGCCTTCGGCAGGCTGGACCTGGATGACCAAACGGTTGCGATCGGGCGACTTTCCAACTTCCCCGAACAACATGTGGGGAACCTGCCGAAACTGGATGACGATTTGCGTCGTGCGACAGGACAAACCTTTGCCGCTGCGCAGATAAAATGGCACGTTTTTCCATCGCCAGGTGTCACAGTACAGCTTCAGAGCGGCAAAGGTTTCCGTTTGGCTGTTGGCCGGAACGCCTTCTTCGTCCAAGTAACCGTCGTACTGACCGCGAACGGTGTGGTTGGCAAAATCGCCGCCGGTCATCGGGCGGATGCTGTGCAGCACCTTGACCTTTTCGTCGCGATTCATCGTCGAATCGTATTTCGCCGGCGGTTCCATCGCCGTGATCATCATCAGTTGCAACAGGTGATTCTGGAACATGTCGCGCAAGATGCCCGACGTGTCGTAATACCCGGCACGACGACCGATAACGACCTCCTCGGCCACCGTGATTTGGACGTGATCGACGTAGTTTCGATTCCACAGCGGTTCGAAAATCGTGTTCCCGAAACGCATCGCGAAGATGTTTTGAACCGTTTCTTTGCCCAAGTAATGATCGATACGATAGATCTGGTCTTCGCGAAAGACTTGGTGAATGGACTCGTTCAGTTTGCGGGCCGATTTCAAATCCGTACCGAACGGTTTTTCGATGATCACCCGACGATAGCCATCGCTGTCATCGGCCAACCCGGCGGCGCCAAGCTGACGAATGGCTTCTTCGTACAACTGGGGCATCGTCGACAGATAATACAGCCGTCCGTCGGCCGGCGTGTCTTCGATCTCGCTTAGAAACCCCGCCAATGCCGTGAAGTCTTCGGCGCTCTTGATGTCACCGGGTTGATAGAAGACGTGCTGACTGAATTGGTCCCACGTTTCGGCATCGAACAACTTGGGTGAAAACTTGGCCGTCGTTTCCCGCAGCGAATCCCGCCACTGCTGGTGTTCGAACTTGCTGCGTGACACGCCGACAATTCGCGTCGTCTTGGCCAAGCGTTTCTTGGCAAACATGCTATACAAGGCGGGAATCAGTTTTCGACTGGTCAGGTCGCCCGAAGCGCCAAAGATCACGATCGTGTCGGTCATGGTTCGCGATTGCTCCATCGGTTCCAAAAACGTCATCGATGCGAAACGGAACGATCCGCCGCTGCGTCCGCAGGATAGGCGACCAATCGTCGCAGCGGAACGGCACCAATTTTTGAAACGGCCGCCGGAAAGGTTCGCCCCATGCTTCAGCGTTTGGCCATCGCCGCGGTGCGAATGTATCAGACCACCATCAGCCCACTGATCGGTGCCAGTTGCCGCTACACGCCCACGTGCAGCGAATACACCGTCCAAGCGATTCAGAAATACGGTTTGTGCCGGGGAATTTGGAAAGGCGTCTGCCGCATCGCGCGGTGCCATCCTTTTTCCCGCGGCGGATATGACCCGCCCTGAAAATAGGACAGACCGCTCCGCCCGCGCTCCACAACTCTCACGGCCCGATTCCCTGGCCACCCGGCATACGTATGCGGCCAGCGATGAAAGCGCCGGCGGATGAAAGCGGACCGCCTGTGGTGCATAATGGGCGTTCTCGGCCGCGACGCGTGCCGCCCTACCTGAAACTTCGGTTTTCAATTCCCCAACATCTCTCCTGCCAGGATTTCACCGCCGTGACCCGGAAAGCTCTCGCCAAAACCTTGCCCCAACGCCTGTCTCGTCGCCAGTTCCATGGCATCGCCGGATCGGCGGCCGCATTGATGGTCCATTCGTCGGTATCGGCCGACAGCCCCAGCGGCGATATCGGCGTCGCGGTCTGCGGTGTCAACGGACGTGGCGGCAGCCACCTGGCCGCGTTCATGAAAGAACCGCGCACGGTCGTCAACGTGATCGTCGACATCGACGAAGCGGTGGGACAAAAACGTGCCAGCGAGGTCGAACGACAACAGGGCAAACGTCCCGTCGTGATCTCCGACGTCCGTGAAGCGGTCCAGCGGGATGACGTCAAAGTCGTCAGTTGTGCGACGCCGAACCACTGGCACGCATTGATCGGCGTTCTGGCGATGCAAAACGGCAAAGACGTCTATCTGGAAAAACCCATCAGCCACAACGTTCAAGAAGGCAGCGCCCTGGTGGCCGCCGCCAAGAAGTACGGCCGCATGTTGCAAACCGGCACCCAATGCCGCAGCAGCACCGCGTGCCAGGACGCAGTCGAGTTCATCAGGTCGGGCGGAATCGGCGAAGTCAAATTTGCACGCGGCCTGTGTTACAAACGCCGCAAGTCAATTGGCGCGTTGGGCGATTACGAGATCCCCGAACAAGTCGACTTTGATCTGTGGAGCGGTCCGGCCACGTTGACGGATCCCAAACTGACTCGGCAACGCTTCCATTACGATTGGCACTGGCAACGTCACTACGGCAACGGCGACTTGGGTAACCAAGGTCCCCACCAAACCGACATCGCGCGTTGGGGCTTGGGCGTCGACGTCCAACCCAATTCGATCCTGACCTATGGCGGTCGGCTGGGCTATCAAGCCGAACGTAACGACCCCAGCTATGTCGATGCCGGCGACACCGGAAACACCGAAGTTTCCATCTACGATTACGGCGATAAGTGCATCGTTTTCGAAACACGTGGTCTGTCAGTGGACAATTCCGCCGACGACGAAATCAACAAGCTATTCGGATTCTCCAAGGGCAACAAGATCGGCGTGATCTTCTACGGCAGCGAAGGATACTTGGCCCAAACCAGCTATGGCAGCTGCGAGGCGTTCGACAAGAACATGAATTCGATCAAGAAGTTCGGTCACCAGTCGAAGTACGGCGATGGGTTCAACCTGAACGACGATCACTTCATGAATTTCCTGGACGCCGTGCAAACCCGTGACGCTTCGGTGCTGCACGCCGACGCGAATACCGGCCACCTGTCGGCATCGGTCAGCCACCTGGGCAACATTTCGTACTACTTGGGTGAAGACAACAAGGTTTCACCGGACGAACTGAAGCAACAACTGGCCAGTGTGAAGAGCCTGGATGACAACATCGAAACGGCCAATCGCACCTTGAAGCATTTGACCGACAACGGCGTTGACCTGGACAAGTATCCGGTTTCATTGGGACCGCTGTTGAAGTTCGATCCGGAAACTGAAAAGTTCCTGAACAACGACCAGGCCAACGAATTGCTGACGCGGCAGTACCGCGACGGTTTTGAGGTCCCCGCACCGGCGGACGTTTGATCCGACCGCCCGCGATCCAGGTGGCTCCGGTCGTCTACAACGACCGGAGATAACTGATCCCGTCGGCCATTTCCGCCATCGCCGATTCGTCCGGCATGTCGGCGCGGCCGACAACAAAAGGGCCGCGATAGGGCAAATCTTCCAGTCGCCCCAGCAAGTTTGGAAAGTCCGCGGTCCCCTGACCTAAGG
Organism: Crateriforma conspicua; assembly: GCF_007752935.1. Lineage (NCBI taxonomy): Bacteria > Pseudomonadati > Planctomycetota > Planctomycetia > Pirellulales > Pirellulaceae > Crateriforma > Crateriforma conspicua. The sequence continues at coordinate 4,528,969 of NZ_CP036319.1, forward strand.
GGACCATCAATCCGCGGCCGGCGGCAAAATCCAGCACGCCGTCGACGGCGCAGACTAAGTGGATCCGATTGCCCAGCGCCGCGATCGCTTCATCGACATCAAATCGGTTGATGATCAATTGGCCGGGGTTCAACGCGGCGGCAATGAACGCTTGGTCGGACAGCCGCAGCATGCTTTCCAAATCGGGCCCGCTTTCGGATCCCGTTTCAGCGGCCAAGACCGCGCCGACGCGTGCGCCATAGCGTCCCAGGTCATCCAGGACCAATTGCAACTGCTGCATCTCCGGCGACAACGGCTGCGGCGTCTCTTCATCGCCATCGGTTTGTGGCATCGGTTGAACACGCCCGATTTGGTTGACCACCACCGGTGCCCCCAAGCGATAGGCGAACGACAACGCCTGCTTTGTCGCGTCGACGCGCCGTTCTAAATCACTCGGGTTGTCATATCCGCGCCGCGTTTGAAACCGGATCGCTGCGACCCTCAAATTCAAATCATCCAGCATTTTCCGCAATTGCCGAACGCCCGTGTCCGATAATTCCGAAGGCCGGACCGTCTGTCGGGCACAAAGTTCCACGGCATCGACCCGCAATGCCGCCGCGGCGATCAATGCTTTCTTGAGCCCGCCGGGGCGTCGGGTATCGATCGGAATGGCGTCCAGACGGACGGCCAGTTTCAGTTCTGCCATCGTTTTGGTCGGAAAAAAGAAGATTCCGGATTGTTCAGTTTCATGCTGCGGTGACGTCGCCCTGTCGTTTCCCTCAAGGATCGCGGCGAGGCAACCAGTCGACCGCCCACCGTTGTTTCATCCACATTCGTTTCACGCCAGACGCTGAAAGCCAACTTTGACCGCTCGGACGTCCCATGACCGCCGATGCGATACGTCGCGACGGTTGATGTCGACGACGACGCCGAAGGTCTGGAATTTCTTGCTGAGCGTATGGGCGGCGAAATTGGATCGGTGCCGACCGTCAATCCTAAGATCGCACCGGCGGTCCGACCATCAGGGATCACCTCTGCGCCGGGTCATGATCCTGATCGCAGGGCTCGTGTTCATGACCACCGGCAGTTTCGGCGTTGCCCAAGACCCCGCGGTGTCGTTTGAAAAGCGTGGTGACAACGATGCGTATCAAAACCGATTGACCGAATTGCTGTTCGGCAAACAAAGTCGGATGCCCGTTCGAATCAGCAGTTCGGCGCCGCTGCGTGGCCCCGACGTTCACGAAGGTCCGGCAGGTCTGAAGGGCTACGTTTGGGATTTCGGACGCACCAACGACAACGACCACGACCTTTGGCCCGACGGCTGGGGACGGCGTGAAGGCCGGGGATATCCCAACTACATCGAAATCGGAATCGAATCGGCCGGCAATCCGACAACCACTCTGCTTCGCAACATCGACGCTTGGTTGCTGGGACAGGAGGCCTACATCGACGTTTGGCAATGGGTGCGAAAAAACGTGCCCTTGGTCGCCTTGATCCAACCGCCGTCGCCGCAGCCGATCGTCATGATCAACCGGTTTGCCACCCATCCGGTGTTGCCGATCCTGCCGCCAACGCTGCCCGACTTGGCCGAAGACAACTATTTGCGGTTCCAGATGAACGGCGGCTTGGCAGAAGTCTGGTCCACGGTGGTGCCGACCAACCGGGCCTATCAGTACCAGTTCCGTTGTCGGGCAAAAACCACCGGATTGAAACACGATCAGGCGATCGCCGAATTGGTTTTCTTGGATGAAGCCGATCGAGAAGTGGACGTCCATGCGATGTCACCGATCACCGGCACCACGCCCTGGACCCAATACCAGATCGATCATATCCGTCCGCCCCAAACCGCATCCAAGATGCTGGTCCGTCTGCGCATCGAAGGCTCCGGGGACGGACTGCAGGACATTCGAGGCGAAATCGGATTCGACGAGATTCACATCGAACAGTTTCCGCAATTGCGAGTGGAAACGGATCGCGAACGCGGCGTTTACTGGGTGGACCAGCCGATCGACGTCACCGCTCGCGTGATGGGTCTGGGACACCACAACTTTTCGATTCGTTTCCGGATGCTGGATCAGTACGACCGCGAAATCGCAACCAAGCTGGTGCCCATTCGCCCCGGTGCCGCCTTTGTCGCCCGCGACTCCGGTGCAAACCCCAGTAACGCACCTTCCGATGCGAATCGTCTGATGGTTCGGCTGACCAGCCGCGACGACGTCCGCGTGGACTGGTCACCACCATTGCCGCCGCCGGGCTTTTATCGGTTCACCGCCGCGTTGGAAGACGGCCACCGGACCAGCTTGGCCAGTGAAACCACGGTCGCGGTCATCGATCGTTTGGTCGATCGTCCGGTCCGCGGCCCGTATGGATGGACGCTGGATAACTTTTCCGCCCGAACGGAAGACCGCCCTGATTTTTCGCCCGAATCGATCACTCAGTGGCTCCAGGCGTTGGGTGTTTCGCGAGTCAAAATCCCGGCTTGGCTTGGCCCTGATGATCACGAGGGTGCCGAACGTTTGACGCAACTGTTCCGCCGACTGCAGGATGCCGGCATCCAAACGGTGGGCATGCTGGACGTCCCACCCCGCAGCCGCCTGTCGATGTACGACCTGCGCGGTGCCGATGACGAAGTTGCCGCACAGTTGTTCCGAGATGAAAAGGTCTGGCAATCGGAATTGGAACCGGTGATGACGCGGTTGACTTTGAAGTGCCGGGTCTGGCAATTGGGGGCCGACGGGGACCACAGCTTCCTGGGTCGCCCCGGACTGCGTGATTCGGTCCAGGAGATTTCGCGTGGGTTGCAAGGATTCGGCCAGCCACTGGATCTGGCGTTGTCATGGCCTTGGTTGGAACCGTTGCCGCCGCCGGAAGAAACGTCTTGGCAAGCCAATTGCCGAACGTTGGATCTGCCAATGACCAACGATGAATTGCACGAAGTCCTCACGCGAAACGAATCGACTCGCAAGCTGGGACCGCGGACGTGGATGCTGATGGACCCGATTCGCAAGGACCAGTATTCACGTGACGCACGCATTCTGGATCTGGTGTTGCGGATGGCGACGATTCGAAATCACCGTGTGGAAGCTTCCTTTGTCAGCCGACCAACCGATACCGAAAGCGGACTGTTGCGTCCCAACGGGCGCCCCGGCGAACTGTTGCTGCCCTGGCGTACGACGTCACGTTTGCTGGGCGATCTGCGATACATCGGTTCGATCGAAATGCGCAGCGGCGCCCAAAACGCGGTCTTCGCCGGCAACGGCCGCGCCGTGATGATGGTCTGGTCGGACCAGCCGACCCAAGAAGAAATGTACTTGGGTGATCAACCACGACAAATCGACGTCTGGGGACGTTCCAATCGATTGCAAGAATCCCCCGGTCGCGAACATCCGGTGCATCGCTTTGTCATTGGCAAGACACCGACGTTCTTGGTCGACATCGATCCCACACTGATCGCCTTCCGCATGTCGGTGGCATTGCAGCCCGCACAACTCGACAGCCTGCTGGGCATCAGCCAGCCGATCGTGGTCAGCTATTCCAACCCGACCGATGTCAGCTTGCTGGGCACGTTACGGATGATCGGCCCGGATTCATGGCAGGTTCAATCGCCGCTGCGTCCGTGGGAAATTTTGCCGCATAAAGGCGCCCGCGAGGTGTTCAATGTCATCTTGGAAAACGACACCACCGTCGGCGATTACGAGATCCCCATTCGGTTCCAATTCCAAACCACGCCGCCACGTTCCATCACCGTATACCGTGACATCCACATCGGTCCCGAAGGCTTGGAATTGCAGGCGACCACGCGGATGGTCGGGTCGGAAATGCTAGTCCAGTTGGAATTGACCAATTCGGGACCGCGAACCCGCACGTATCAGTTCATCCTGTTTCCGCGAAACGGACGCCAAGACAAACGTCTGATCTTGAGCGTCCAACCAGGCAAGACCGTGAAGCGTTTCTTTGGACTTGAAGACGGCGAAGAACTGGTGGGTCAAACAATGTGGCTTCGCGCGATCGAACAAGATTCCGATCGCGTGCTGAACTACACAATCACTGGCACGCGTTAAGACGGGTTCAGACAACGCGGTTCGCTGCCGCAACAAAAATCAACGTCTAGTCGTCCGAATCGTTCCGCCAGAGGTGCGACTGGCCGATCAAACCTTCCAGGTCGGCAAAGTAATTCGGATAGGTCTTTGCGGTGCAGGCGGGGTTTTCAATCTGGATGCCAGGAATCCGCAGTCCGACCAAAGCCAGACTCATCGCCATCCGGTGATCGTGATACGTGGCCAAGCGGATCGGCGGCGCGTCCTCGCTGCGGCAAACCTGCGTTTCAGTTAGGGGGTGAATCGTCATGCCGTCATCATGTTCTTCGACGGTCGCGCCCAGCTTTCGAAGTTCGCACGCCAAATCGCCAATCCGGTCGGTTTCTTTGAACCGGTTGTGCGCCACGCCTCGCACGCGGGTCGGCCCGTCGGCAAACAGGGCGACAACGGCAAGCGTTTGAACGGTGTCGCTGATTGCATTCATGTCGACATCGATGCCGGTCAGTCGTTGGCCGGGCGGGACACCTTGGACCGTCAGGTGGCCGTCGGACTTTTCAACAGCACAGCCCATCTTGGCCAAGACATCAACCAAGCCGACGTCGCCCTGCAACGCATCCGGTGACAATCCTTGCACCGTGACTTTGCCGCCCGTGATTGCCGCCGTGGCCCAAAAATAACTGGCGGCCGACGCATCGGGTTCGATGTCATAGTCGACCGGTCGGTAGGCAACCGGTTCGATGACGACTTTCAGCGCCGCATCGCCCGATTCGGCTTGCGAATCCTGCAGATGCACCACCGCACCAAAGTCCGCCATCACTTTGGCCGTCATGTCGACGTAGGGCCGCGATACCAATTCGCCAGACACTTCGATAACGGTGGGCTGGCCGGACGCGGCGATGGGTCCGGCCATCATCAATCCACTCAGGTACTGGCTACTGACGCTGCCACGGACTTTCAATTGGTGGCCATTCCATCCGCGGCCTTCCATGCAAACCGGCGGGCACCCGCCATCGGATTCGGTCACGATGCGGCCGTCGATGACCGATGCGATGGCGTCCGTCAAATCGCCGATCGGTCTCTGGTGCATCCGCGGCACGCCCGACAGACGATAGTCACCGCCGGCGGCCGACAGCGCGGCGGTCAGAAAGCGGATCGTCGTCCCGCTGTTGGCGATGAACAGTTCGGCCGGCCCGTCGCCTTTGGCGGATGCATTGGAATCGCCAAGACGTCCGCCAACGGTGATCTCCGTACCGTCGCCGGAAACGTCGATGTCCCAACCGACTTGGCGAAGCGCCGCGACCATGACCTCGGTGTCTTCGCTTCGCAAAGCGCCATGCAACACCGCCGGTGATTCGCCAACTGAAAACGCCGCACAGATCAACGCCCGGTTGGTCAAGCTTTTGCTGCCCGGCGGCCGGATCGCCCCGACCACCGGTGGCGATGGCCGCACCTCCACGGTGCAATTCGTCGACGCGTGATCGATCGACGACTTTTCCGCGGCGGAGTCGTCGGAGTGTTGCGAACCGGAGGGGGCAGATTCAGATCTTGTCATCAGTCGACGGCTGTGTGTCGTGCCGCCGAAGCGGACGCCGAAAAACGCGTCGGATCAGTGAGGACAATTAAAGACCAAAATCAAACGGCCACCGACGCGTCATGGTCCGGAATGATCAGGGCCCCCACGATCATCAACGCCAGCGTGCTCATGTGAAAAATCCATGCGTCGTCGCAAACGATGACCGTTCGGAGGGTGACGATCGTAATCACCAACAGGCAGGCGAAAAACCGCCGTTGTGCCTTTGCCAACGACTCTCCGCTGGCCAATTTCGCACTCAACAGCGTGGAAACCCCGATCACAGGCATCGCCATCGTGCTAAGCACTGACGCCATCAACGTGGAATCCAGCAATAAATTGGTTGCCAACGACAGTGATCCGCAGACCGTTTCGAACAGCATGGGCGAAAATCCTTTTTCGCGACATGAACAGAAGATAAGCCAAAGGCGTTGTCGCAAGTCCCCCCGGATCGGCGAAACATCGACTTGAGTGATTTTGCAAAATTTTCCGGAATTTCCTCAAGATCGCTTCATCCGTCAAATTCGACGCAATCGTCACAGTTTGACTCAGGCGACGGCACCACGGCGGTCGATCAAACCCGACAAGCCGCCGATGCACCGCGTTGCCGGCCCGTTCCGAGCATCACGCACCCGAATTCGGCACCTCCCCCAAACGCCTCCGTCGACCGCCATGTTCACCCGACCAGATCGACCGATTCCAACGATCATCCGTCGTCCCCGACCGGCACAGGGCCCATCACGCGGCATCACCACAGCAACGCCGCCGCGTGCGGTCCGCCGTGCAAAGTGGCTGGCGATTGCCTTGGCCGCGACCACCCTGACGGGATGCAGACTGTGTTCGACCTGTGAAATGGAAGACTACTCGGCATACGGCGGCATCTGGGAACGAACACAACGCGACAGCGGGCGGGTGGGCAGCCTGTTCGATCCTGCGGGCGTTCGTGGTGCCAGCCTGGCCAGCAAATCGGACCCGCCGTCGGCCGCCGAACTGGAACGACGTCGACAGCAATCTTTTGCCGAACCCGAATCCGGCGGCGATGGATCATCCGGCGATATCGACAACGGATCGCAAGGTGACGCCCCGCCAAGCAACGGGGACAGCCCGGATGTCGACGCTGCACCCAAGCCCGACTTGGAAGAACTGAAACTGGAAGACATCGACGTCACGATGAAGCCGCTGGAGTTCCCGCGTCTGCACTGACCGATTCGATCCTGGTTGGCGGGACGCCAGAAAACGACGGTCCCGCCTGAATCGGGCTAGTCCGGTTGGGCATCAGCCCAGCGACGCAAACAATCCGCCGTCGCGCCCCGGCCGTCGGCCATGATTTGTTCCGGTGTCCCGGTGGCAACCACTTGGCCACCGTTTTCCGCCGCGCCCGGCCCCAAATCGATCAGATAGTCGGCCGCCCGCATCATCAGCGGATGGTGTTCGACGACGATCATCGAATGTCCGTCGGCGATCAAGGCGTCAAAACAGTCCACCAACCGGACGATGTCCGCAAAATGCAATCCGGTGGTCGGTTCGTCCATGATGAACAACGTCTTGCGTTTCGTCTGGCTGGCCAAAAACGCGGCCAGCTTCAACCGCTGACCTTCGCCACTGGAAAGCGTCGTCGCCCCTTGGCCAAGCGTGACATAGTCCAACCCGACGTCGATCATGCGTTTCAAACGCGATTGGACTTTGGCGTGTCCGCGAAAAAAGTGGTACGCCTGGTTGACCGTCATCGCCAACACATCGGCGATGCTGCGATCGCGATAATGGGCCTGCAGAATCTCGGGACGGAATCGTGTCCCGCGGCATTCGGGACACTGCATGCTGACGTCCGCCAAGAACTGCATGTCGACTTCTAAGACGCCCGCACCTTCACAGCGTGGGCATTGGCCTTTGCTGCTGTTGAAGCTGAAGTGCCCCGGGGTCAGGTTCATCGTTTTGGCTTGGACGGTTTCCGCAAAGACCTTGCGAATCGGATCAAACGCTTTGACAAAGGTCACCGGACAACTGCGGGCGCTGCGGCTGATCGGTGACTGATCGACCAACAGACAATCATTCAGCCCGACCAAGCCCCCGATCGATTCCAACGGCAAGACATCACCGGATCGATCGACCGCTCGTGTCCCCAAGGCCGCGCACACTGCCGGATACAACGTGTCGTGCACCAGCGAACTTTTGCCGCTGCCCGAAACACCGGTGACCAGACACATCACGCCCCGCGGAATGTCGACATCGATGGATTGCAAGTTGTGTCCATCGGCACCGCGGATTTGGATCCATCCGGTCGGTTTTCGCGGTGTGCGGTGCGTCAACGTCCTGCCGGATTCGCGACGCAGATATCCCGCGGTGATCGATTGACGGCTGCGCAGCAGTTGTTTGGGGGTCCCGTCAAAGACGACTTCGCCACCGCCGACGCCCGCTTCCGGACCGATTTCGATCACGCGATCGGCCAAACGTATCAGCGTTTCATCGTGTTCAACGACGACCACGGTGTTGCCGCGATTCTGCAACCGGACGATGGATTCGACCAATTGGTCCACGTCGGCCGGATGCAACCCCGCGGTCGGTTCGTCCAGAACATACAGCATGTTGATCAGGTCGCTGCCCAACGCGCCGGTCAACGCCACCCGCTGAGTTTCGCCTCCGGATAAAGTCCGCAGCGTCCGGTCCAACTGCAAGTAGCCCAGACCCACCGAGTCCAAGAACTGCAAGCGGCGGGTGATCTGATGCACCGGCTCCGATGCAATGTCTTGTTTGGTTCCTTGCCATTGCATTGCGTTCAAGAAATCACCGACATGCGATGCCGACATGGCCATCACATCGGCAATTGATTGGTCACCGATTCGGTAAGCCAACACTTCGTCGCGCAGCCGTTTCCCGTGACAATCCGGACAGGTCCGATAGCTGCGATAGCGTGAAGCAAAAATGCGGATGTGCATTTTGTACTTTTTGCGATCCAACCAAGCAAAGAATCCGTCCAGCCCGCCAAAGTCGCGTTCGGGTACACCGCCGATGATCCACTTCAGATGCTTCTTCTTCAGCTTTTTGAACGGAACATCCACCGGGATGTCATAGTCGTCGGCCAAAGCCAACAGCTCATCCAACTCGTGACGATAAGACGGCGTATTCCACGGTGCGATCGCGCCTTCGGCGATCGACTTGTCACGATCCGGGACCACCAAGTCCATATCCACGTCGACGACATCGCCGAAGCCTTCGCAGGTCGGGCAGGCCCCCAGCGGATGATTGAAATTGAACAACCGTGGTACGGGATCAGGAAAATCAATGTCACAGGATTCGCAGCGTCGCGACCGGCTGATCACTCGCCGTTGAAACGACCGCCCGTCCACTTCCATCACCGATGCGGACCAGGGTTCGGCGTTGAAATCATCCGGCGTTTGCGCCAACACGACGGCTTTGCCATAGCCTTCGGTCATCGCGGTTTCCAGCGATTCGGTCAGCCGGCTGAGATCATCACGGCCGGAAACACGGTCGACCACCACGATCGCTTCGGTTCCACCACGCCCCACTTTGGCCGCCATCGGACGTCGGTCTTCGTCAGACAGCCGGAACGTCTGGCCTCCGATGATCAGCCGGACATAACCTTCCTGCTGCAATCCCAACAGGATCTCCGATGCGTCCTTGCGATTGGGTAGATGCACCGGGAACCCGATCACCGAACGAGTCGAATCGCCCAGCGACCGCATTTGCGCGGCTACCGTTTCCGGATCGTCGGCCACCACCGGCTTGCCACAGGACGGGCAAATCAGATCGGCGGCCTTGGCGAACAACAACCGCAAGTGATCGGCAATGTCGGTGGCGGTGGCGACGGTGCTGCGGTTCGTCTTGGTGGTGCCTTTGCGTGTGACCGCCAAAGCCGGTGGGATACCGGTGATTTGATCACAGTCGGGCTTGTCCAAACGTTCCAGATACTGCCGCGCGTATGCGGAAAAACTTTCGATGTAACACCGCTGGCCTTCGGCATACAAAGTGTCCAGGGCCAGCGACGTCTTCCCGCTGCCCGACAGCCCACACACGGCCACCAGCGCACCGTGCGGAATGTCCACATCGATATTCTTCAGGTTGTGAACGCGGCATCCCCGCACCCCGATGACAGATCCAGCCAAACGAATTTCCCGTGTCGTCGATCGTTCGCGTCAAAAAGACATTTCTTGCGGCCATCGGTGGCGATTGTTCGCCGACCGGCAAAGGTCCGCAATTGTGGCGGCATTGTTTCGGGTCAACAATGGTCGACCTGACCGGCCGCGATCCCGCGGTGAACCATCCCGCTGAAACGAACCACCGATCGCCCACTCGATCCCTTTTGCCGTTGCCCCCCGGCCGGCGTGTACCACGAGCCCATCGCATGAGCACCAGCGAACCCCGCGTTTCATCATCCGATGCCGACACCCCCGCCGGTGTCCGCACCGACCGCCTAGCGCCGACGCCACGGCTGTCCAGTCGCGGTCTGTCGATTGCGTTGTTGATGACCTGCCTGTTGCCGCTTTGTGGGCTCAGCCTGTACGCCGTTTTGTTCGGCCGGGCGGCACAGCACACGCTGGATGTCGACGTCCAACTGGACCGTCGCGCGGTTCCCGCCGTGGGCGGCGGCGGTGCGTTTTTGACCGAAGTGGTTGTGATCGAAAACCAGTCGGATCAGGATATCCCCAACCTGACGGTCGATTTAAACGGACAGTATTTCCTGTACCAAGACGCACCACTGTCGCAGGGCGACACGCTGGTCGTGCCGCAAAACATCTTTGCCACCAAAAGCAACCAGCGTTTCGTTCCGGGACGCTATCCGATCACCGATGTCACGGTGACCGGCCGTCTGCCCAGCGGTGCCCGCGGCGTGACCGAAACGTTGTTCGATCCCGAAACAGGTGCCGCCATCGACCACGAATGACGTTTTCGCGAGCCCCAACCTCATGCGTGACCGTACCAATCAAAGCTCCGTACCGTCCGCATCGCGGTTGTTGTCAACGCATCGGTCGCGCGTGATTTGGCTTTGCGTTCTTGTCGCGTGGATCGGCACCGCGGGGCCAAGTTTCGGCCAGGGCAGCCGCAGCGACTACCAGCGATGGGAAACGCTGGATCGCACCGTCGCCGGCAAGGTCTTTCGCAATGACGTTTCGGCTCATTGGATCAACGACGACCTGTTTTGGTACCGCGTGCGGACCCGCGACCAGGGCGAACGGTTTGTGGTGGTCAACGCCGCGACCGGGAAAAAGTCGTCCGACTATGACCGCGACCAACTCCGCGATGCCATCGCCGGCGATGCCGAAGACGTGGACATCGATTCGATTTTTGGGCTGAAACCCCGTCGAACCATCGCGTCAAGCCATTATCGTGGTTCGCCCACCAGTATCGAATTTGACAACCGCACCGACCAGGATTTGAAAGTCCATTACCGCAGCGGCGACGGCACCGAGCGGTATTACGGTGACGTCAAAGCCGGCGCGTCACGACAGTGGTCCACCTACGACGGACACGCGTGGGTCTTGCGGAACGCCGACGGCAAGGCGATTGCATGCTTTGTTGCCGACACGACACCGGGCATCGCCGTAATCGATGCGGACACCCCACGCCCCGCGTCTGCCCAGCCCAGACGCCGACGCGATGAATCACGATTGCAGAAATCGCCCGACGAAGCGTGGGAAATTCGTATCGACGACCACAACCTTCACCTGACCCACCGTGACGACGCAGCCAAAAATTGGACCACCGCGGACGGATCGCAACCGCACAGTTATGGCGGCAAAGTTCATTGGTCGCCCGATTCGAAACACTTCGTCGTGATGAAAACACGACCGGGAACACGACGCAAAATCCATCTGATCGATTCTTCACCGGACGACAGCCATCACGGCAAACTGCTCACTCTTGATTACGCCAAACCGGGTGACGATTTAGACGTTCGCACATTGATTCTGTTTTCCGCCGATGGTTCACGACGTTTCGAGATCGACAACACGCGGTTTCCGAATCCTTATCAGTTGTCCGATTTCCAGTGGGATCCCGATTCGTCGGGCTTCAGCTTCCTGTACAACCAACGCGGGCATCAGGTGTTGCGTCTGGTCAGGGTGAATGCGGATGACGGGTCGACGTCAACGCTGATCGATGAAACCAGTGATACGTTCATCTGCTATTCCAGCAAGAATTATCTGCGTCGCTTGCACGGAAGCGATGAAGCGATCTGGATGAGCGAACGCAGCGGCTGGAATCATCTGTATCTGGTCGATCAGAAGTCCGGCAAGATGTCCGACATCACGCACGGATGCCTTGGGCTGGACGGCCAATTTGTGGTTCGCGGCGTGGAAAAGGTGGATGCGGAGAAACGCCGACTTTGGGTGAAAGTCAGCGGCATCCATCCGGGCGAAGATCCCTATCACGTACATTTGTTGGCGGTCGACTTCGACGGCAACAACGCGACCATTCTTACCGGGGGCGACGGCAATCACCGCTGGGACTTCAGCCCGAATGGACGCTATCTGATTGATCAATACAGCCGCGTGGACCTGCCGAACCGATCGGTGCTGCGCGATGCGGAAACGGGCAAAAGTATCTGTGAACTGGAAACGGCCGACATACGCGCGCTGTTGGAAACCGGATGGCGTGTCCCGGAACGTTTTGTCGCCAAAGGCCGCGACGGCCAAACCGACATCCATGGAATCATTGTCCGTCCGACCGGCTTTGATCCGCGGCGGAAATACCCGGTCTTGGAATACATCTATGCCGGCCCCCACGGTTCATTTGTCCCCAAGTCATTCGGCACGCATTCGCGGTTGTACAAAATGGCGGAACTGGGGTTCATCGTCGTCCAAATCGATGGCATGGGCACCAACCACCGCAGCAAAGCCTTTCACGACGTGTGTTGGAAGAACCTGGGCGACAGCGGGTTCCCCGATCGCATCGCTTGGATGAAAGCGGCCGCGGAAACACGCCCCGAGATGGACCTCCGCCGCGTCGGCATCTGGGGCGGTTCGGCCGGCGGACAAAGCGCACTTCGCGCGCTGTTGGCACACGGTGACTTCTATCAAGCAGCCGTCGCCGACTGTGGTTGTCACGACAATCGCGTGGACAAGATCTGGTGGAACGAACAATGGATGGGCTGGCCGATCGGTCCCCATTACAAGGAACAATCCAACGTCACTTGTGCACATCAATTGCGGGGCGATCTGATGCTGATCGTCGGTGAACTGGATCGCAACGTGGATCCGATCAGCACGATGCAAGTGGTCGATGCGTTGGTCCGTGCCGACAAAGACTTTGAACTGTTGGTCATGCCCGGTGTCGGTCACGGTGCGGCCGGACATCCGTATGCGGCACGTCGGCAAGCCGATTTCTTTGTCCGCAAACTTCAGGGCCGCCAACCACGCTGGGACTCCGACGACCGGAACAACGAACCGGACACCGACTGATCCAAAGATTCGGCGAAGTCTCAGCTTGCGGAAACCGGCTGTTTGGACGTCCGCTGCTGTTCGTCGATCACGCGTTTTGGCACCAGCGTTTTTCGTGGCAGCGTGATCGTTGACGAGATCAGCAGGCTGGACAACAGCCCTATCACGGCCGTCCCGGTTAACAGGAATGGCACCCACACCGGCACTTGGTTCACGTCCAACGACAACGTCCAAGCCCAATTGGATATTTGCCAAGTGCTGTAACGAAAATCACGCCCATCGGCCAAATAGAGACCGATCGAATAGGGAATGACCGCGGCAAACACCGCCACCACGATGAAAGCGGCGATGCCGAATTCGACACGGACGTGATGAAACCGACGCACGAAAGCGACCAACCAACGCGTGGCGACCAAAAAGATCACCGCATAAGCACCAAGCATGGTCACAAAATTGGTTGCCTGGTCAAAGAAGCCGGACGGCATCGTACTGTTCGGCTGATTGCGGTACAGACGCAATACTTCCAAAGAAACCACCAACACACTGACCAAACCGACCACGCCGAAGATCAATCCAGCGGCGGGCCCCGGCGTCAAGAATGTGCCCACCGCGCGACCGGCGAACGTTTCCGGCAATTCACGCCGAATCCGCGGCGTCATCGCCGGTGATTCCGCAGCCATCATCGATCCGCTGACCAACCACAAAATGGTCAAGAAAATCGCGGTCGGAAACGCAAGCACCAGCCCCTCTTCGGCAAACACTTGGACACCAAAAACGTTCAGCCCGATCGCGATCACGGTCAACAACAACAACGACAATCGCAAACGCGTCGACCGGTTTTCGCTTTCCGGCGTCAGCATCATTGCCGTCGTGGTCACCAACAGGTTGCCAATCGCAAACGAAAGCAACAAAGCCGACACGACCGCGAACACAATCAAGGTGGTAGGGAACGGAATGCCAAACCAGATCATCGTGATGCAGGCGGCACCGATGACGTATTCACCCAGCAATAACATCGACAAGACCAACAACAGCGTGACCACGCGGGCATTACGCGATCGCGACTGGGGGGCAAACGTCAACGCCGCGGTGGTCAGCAACAGACCACACAGAAACAAGAACGCCATCACCAGCAATAGCGTGGGCAAATCAATACCTCGCAACGTGTAGGCGAATGCAAAGCAGGGCAACAACGCGACGAAATACAGGGTCATCTGCAGCGTGCCGCTGGCCAATTTGCCCAGCACGATTTGCCAGGGGCTAAGCGTCGATATCGACAACAGTTCCAACGTGCCGTCGTCCAACTCCGCCTCCAAACTTCGATACGCTGCCAGCGGAACGACCAACAGCATCGGGACGGCCAGCACCACGTAGTAACCAACCAGCATGAAGGACGCGGTCGGCGTGGTGTAGATCTGGGGCATCCGCATCATGCTGCCGACGATCGTCCAGCCGAGTGCGGCGATCAGCAACAAGGAAAACGTCACCAGAAATTGCCGACTCTTCAGGGCCTGGCGAGTCTCCTTGACCAGAATCGGATTGATCCAGTCGCCGATCCGCAAACACCAATCGTCGATTTTTCGCAGCCACGGCGGAGTCGAATCCGACGGCCCGGTCAACGCAGGGGAAGCCATGGTTTTCCTTTTCTTCACCGAACATTTGCCATCATTTTGGGGTGATCACCCCCATCGACCGTCGTAAGATCGATATCATACAAACAACCAGGTAGACGGTTGACCAGACTTCGCCAATCAGCCGTCACGGGCAATTGGTATGGACGCCTGTGCAAGTAATGCTAATATGTGCATTATCAAAATGATCTCAACGGTCATTTGCGCCCCCATCCACGGTCGGCGATTCGTTGGCGACGCCATTCTCGCAAAGGTTTAGGAGGTATCCGAGTGACGACCACGGCACAGTTGACCGAGCGTCAGCAGAACGTTTACGACATGATTCGCGGACTGATCATCGAGCGGGGCTACGGCCCGACGGTCCGAGAAATCGGTGAACACTTCGGCATCAAAAGCCCCAACGGGGTGATGTGCCACCTGCGTGCTCTTGAACGCAAAGGTCTGATCACTCGCAGTCCCAACAAGTCTCGTGCTATCGAATTGACATCGCCGGCGGACCGCAGCGGCCACGCGTTGCCGATGGTCGGCGTCGTCGCGGCCGGCCCGACGACTCTTGCATTTGAGCAGAACGAACGGGTCGATGTGGGACAGTTGTTGTTCAGCAACGATCGATTCATGTTGCAGGTCAGCGGCGACAGCATGGTCAACGCCCACATCGCCGACGGCGACTACGTGGTCATCCAGCGTCAAGAAAACGCTCAGCCCGGCCAAATGGTCGTCGCGCAGACCCCCGACGGCGAAGCGACGTTGAAGTATTGGTATCCCGAAGGCGATCGGATCCGATTGCAACCGGCCAACGACAACATGGACCCGATCTTCGTCCGCGAAGCCAAGATCCTGGGTATCGCCGTCGGCGTGGTCCGCACCCGAGTCTGATCAGCCGCATCATTCTGATCTGCGGCATCCGCACGCACGGCCGACGCGGTTCGGCCGGGTCAGGACCGATGACCGACCGCGTCTACAAAGATGCCAGCACTCGCGGCACTTCTTCCGAAGCCCGGCCGCGAATCGTTTCATCAAACGCACCACTGGCCGGCGTGTCGTCCAAATTGATTTCGATTCGGCGACAATGAACGGGCGTCTGACTGACGATGCCCGCCGCGGGATAGACCAGCCCCGACGTGCCGATGGCCAGAAACACGTCGGCTTTCCGGGCCGCCCGTTCGATCGATTCCAATCCCAACGGAACCTCGCCAAACCAAACGACGTGTGGGCGCAATCGCCCACGCAGTTTCGCATTTTCCGGGTCAGCCGGGTGCGGGGTTTCAAGCGAAAGGTCTTCCGTCCAGTCGAACAGTTCACCGGTGTCGATGCATCGGACCTTCATCAGTTCGCCGTGCATCGGCAACACCCGCTTGCTGCCGGCCCGTTGGTGCAGGTTGTCGATGTTCTGGGTCACCAACAAGAAATCACCCGAATCATGGCCACGTTCGAAGTCCGCAAGCGCAACATGCGCCGCGTTGGGCTGGATCAACGGGTCCTGTAGTTTGCGTCGCCGCAAGTTGTAGAACCGATGCACCAACACGGGATCGGCATCAAAGCCCTCCGGCGACGCCACTTGTTCGACCCGATGGCCTTCCCACAAACCATCGGCACCACGAAACGTGGGGATACCCGATTCCGCGGAAATCCCGGCACCGGTCAAAATGAGAACGTTCATCGAATCGGCCCGTCGCTCAAAGGATGCAGTCGATCAATGGATGCAGTGGTGCGGATGCCCGGCGGCACTTCGACAAGCGACGCGCCGGGCGGGGTCAAACTCGGGCCCGTTCGATCAGACCTGCGGTTCGGTCATCTTCCAAGGATCAAGCGCTTCGGTCAGTTCGGCTTCCGGCAAGATGCCATCGGCCTGACACAGTTCGCGAATCGTGCGACCTTCGGCGAACGCTTGCTTGGCCAACTTGGCGGCCTTGTCGTATCCGATCAACGGGTTCAGCGACGTGCACATCGACAGACTCTGTTCAACGGCTTTTTCACACTGTTCCTCGTTCGCTTCCATTCCGTTCAAGCAGAATTCGACGAACGCGTCCGTACCGCCGGTCAGCAACTGGATCGATTCCAGGACGGTGTGCGCCAGCACGGGCATCATGATGTTCAACTGGAAATTGCCACCGGATGCACCGGAGACCGTCATGCAGGTGTCATTTCCCATGACGCGGGCACACAGCTGCATCATCGATTCGCACATCACCGGATTGACCTTGCCGGGCATGATGCTGCTGCCCGGTTGTCGTGACGGCAAGGCGACTTCATAGAACCCACAACGCGGGCCGCTGCCCAACCAACGAATGTTGTTGGCGACGTTGAAAAGAGTCTGGGCGATGCACTTCAAATTGCCGTGGGCTTGGACCAAAGCGTCGCGCTGGGCGTTCGCTTCGAAGTGGTTTTCCGCTTCCACAAACGGAACGCCGGTCTTTTCCGCCAAGACCTTGGCAACGCGTCCGCCGAATTCCGGATGGGTGTTGATCCCGCTGCCGACCGCGGTGCCGCCGACCGGCAATTCCAACACGGCGTCGCGGGCCTGTTCGGCGCGGCGGACCGACAGTTCCAACTGGCGTGCGAAACCACCGAATTCTTGACCCAAGCGAAGCGGCGTGGCGTCCATCAAGTGCGTCCGACCGATCTTGATGATCTTATCCCATTGCTGGGCCTTGGCCTTCAAGTCATCCGCCATCTTCGTTAGTGCTGGGATCAGCACATTGTGAATCTGGTACCCGGTCGCGACGTGGATCGCCGTCGGGAACGTGTCATTGGTACTTTGCCCCATGTTGACGTGATCATTGGGGTGAATCGGCTTCTCCGCCTGCAACCGATCGCCGCCGGCGATCTCGATCGCTCGATTGCTGATCACCTCGTTCACGTTCATGTTGCTGCTGGTGCCGCTGCCGGTCTGGAAAACGTCGACCGGGAACTGATCGGGCAGTCCACCGCCGGCGACTTCTTCGGCCGCCTTCAACATCGCGTCGACCTGGTCGTCGGCCAGCGGGTTCTTTCCGGTTCCGGTCAACTTGCCCAGATCGCGATTGGCGACGCCGCAGGCATATTTCACCCATCCCATCGCCTGGATCATCGCCGGCGGCAAACGCCAACCGCTGATGGGAAAGTTCTCGACGGCACGCTGGGTCTGGGCACCGTAATAGGCGTCGGCGGGAACGCGGACTTCGCCCATCGAATCACGTTCGGTTCGAAAATCACTCATGGCTTTCTGTTCTTTTTCCGGTTGGTCGAAAGGGGGACGGTGACGATCCGGCGGCGCCGCGAGCGATGCTGCGGGGCGCGGTTTCGACTGGAAATAAAAAGGAAATTGGACGTTTACCCAAGGGGGCACCCGTCCGGAACCGCCCAAGCGTCGCGGGGATTGCCCGGTGTGCGACAAAAGACCATCCGGGCGACAGGATTTTTCCGACACCGAGGTGCAACGACACGTCCGTGGACACCCGGCCAGTTCAGAAATCGACTGCCCCACGTCAACGGGTGTGCTTGGGAAGGACGCAGACTCGGCCAGCCGCCCAGCAACCGGGCGGCGTGGTTGAAATCCCTAGGCGGCCTTGGCCGGCGGTTCGGCAGCAGTCGCCTCAGCAACGGTTGGCTCGGCTCCAGACTCGGCCGATTCGCTGGATCCAGCCGTTTCATGGTCGATTGCCGCGGGCGGGGCGGCCGACTTTGACTTTCGGGCCGCCTCTTCATCCTCGATCGGGGTCGCTCCGAATCGTCGCATGACGTCAATCAGCCGGTTTTCCAAGGCTTCCAGTTCGGCCAAGGCTTGATCCTGACGGGCTTCCAGTTCGGCCAGCAAATGGCCCGGACCGTTCGGGTCGGCGTCCTCGGATGCGGGGCGTCCGGTCTGCGGCGACGCCGGCACAGCGACCACGGCAGCGGATGCGGAACCGGTGACATCAACGTTTGAACAGTCAGAAACCGACATACTGATTGGACTCGGCGGCAGCGTCGAAGCGGGCAAGTGCTGGGGAGCGACGCCGGCGCGTTGCCGGCGTTGCCGCCCCGTGACTGCCATCGGCGTCCGGTTGAACCGATACTGACTGTCGGTCCGGTCATTCCTGTCCGGGAGTCTTGGCGAACTATGCGGGTTGGCGAAATCCTGTTCGTTGGGTCGTGCGTGTCGGCAAAATGTCCAAAAGGCCGGCTCGATACGGATTGTCACTGGGGGTTGGACCGCGTTACACTTTGGGGCTTCCCGGTCCAGTGCCGATCCTCGGTAACAGGTCCGTCCAAACGAATCTCCAATCACAGGAGGTGCGGCAACCCAAATGGCATATCACTCAGCTTTAACGGAGAAAAAATGGTCAAGTTAGTAGTTCGTGATCGCGAAACGATTCAAGAAGCCGTTCGTCGTTTCCGAAAATTGGTCGAACGAAGCGGCATTAAGAAAGAAATGCGCCGTCGCGAATACTACGAAAAGCCGAGTGAAACCAAGCGCCGCGCCCGCCTTCGTGCCGAGCGTCGCAGTCGCCGTACCCGCATGCTGGCCCGCTGAGTTGGCCCACTGAGTTGCGGTTTCCAATTGCGGCCGCACACCGCGATTTACCCACCATCGACGAACGATTGAAAAGCCTCGGCCCTTCACTTAGCCGACCTTTCCCGGCCGTGCCTCCAGACCGATCGTTCGCAAATTCGGTTGCATCCCACAAGAATCGGGCGATTAGCTCAGTTGGCTAGAGCGTCTCGTTTACACCGAGAATGTCGGGGGTTCGAGTCCCTCATCGCCCATTTAAGGGAAGCCCGCAACAAGCGGGCTTTTTTCATGCGCCGTCGGTTCTCTCACTGAACAAACGACGCTGTCTTCTCCCGTTTCCCTGTGCCAGGCACCACGATGGAAACAACCCTGCACTGAAGCGGGCGACTGACCACCGCCCCAAAACCAACGCATGTTGGTTCGCGAGGCAGACAGTCGCCAACTTTTCCAAAGTCGGTCCTCTCCCTAAACGGAGATTCGCTATGCAGATTCCCGCGTCGGAGACACGGGCGACTGACCACCGCCCCAACGCCAACGCATGTCGGCTCGCGAGGCAGACAGTCGCCGACTTTTCCAAAGTCGGTCCCCTCCCCAACAGAGATTCGCTATACAGATTCCCGCGTCGGAGACACGGGCGACTGATGACGCGGACCAAGAGGACACAAGTGACTGATGACCGATCCCGAGAATTTCGAAGAAATCGGCCACGTCCTTGACCGCGACGCGGACATTGAAATCTCGACGCACGCTCGGCCGCACTGGGCACAAGCAGGCACGATCACCTTCATCACACTTCGACTGATCGACTCCATTCCCAAAAAGGTCATCACCCGATGGGATCAGTTGCGGTGCGAGTTCATTGCCCGAATCTTGCCCGCCCCCACCGATGATTGGCGTGCCGACCGCGATCGTCTGCCCGACGCCAGTCGCAAAGCTTTCGACAAACAGTTCAAACGTCTTCGCGAAGACACACTCGACTCCTGTCTTGGCCAGTGTCCCTTGCGGGATCCCATCGCCGCTCAAATCGTGCTCGACGCCCTGAAATTTTTCGATGGAGATCGCTATTTGCTGGGCGACACCATCATCATGCCCAATCATGTGCACTTGCTGGTGGTGTTCCGTGATGCCAATGCCATGCGGAAGCAATGCACGTCTTGGATGCGATACACGGCGCGGCGAATCAACGACCACCTCGGTCGGCAAGGTCATCTTTGGCAGAGCGAACCCTTCGATCATCTCGTCCGCAATGAGAAGCAGCTCGAGTACCTTCGCGACTACATCGAAGACAACCCGACCAAAGCAAAGCTCACCCAAGGCGAGTTCCTCTACCGCCGATCCGATCGAGCATTCTAAACCGTCGCCGACGTTTCCAACGTCGGTATCCCGGGATCCCCGCGTCGGAGACGCGGTCGACGCTCCACACCGAGCCGACCGTGGCAGGACTCTTTGTTGCCGTTTCAAACACACATTGATCGTGATCAACGGGCAATTCAAGATGCCTCGAAACCTGAAGCTAGTCGCAGCGGCTCGCCACTATTCAACGATATGGTGGGCAGATGCTGAGTGGCTCGTTCCCGTTGACCAATTGCGAGTTGCTGATCTAGCGCAAGAACAACTCTGAAGAATAACGAGGACCATCATGGAACCGAACCGAAGAGAGCCCAATCCGAACGATGTGCTTGGTCCTGCACCTTCTTGTCTAACGCCCCTTGTTGAAGAATACGCAGCTTTGGTTCCAGACTCGCGAGAGCCGAATTGGGAGCTGATCGAGGCAAAGCTGATCGACCATCACGAATGGACACCGGACGCGGCTCACTCGCTTGCAAAGATGGCAAAGCAATACGGCTGGTTCTTTCTGAGAAACGCAGCCGCCTTAGCCATCGCATGCGATCACGAAGACGGTGACCTGGGGATTTGACTAACCGAAGTCAAATCTCGCAAAATCCGATCGACCTCAGGTAATCGTAGGTCGAGTCATAAAACGCAGGATCCCTGGTTGGGTCTTGTGTGTCACCTTCCGGGACGACGACGACCATTCCCTGCCTCGCTCGCGTTAGAAGCACTCGATAGGCATTTTTCAAATACGATTGCCGCTCAGCTTTGTTGATCTTCTGCCACTTATTGCCTCGGAACGAGCGGTAGACCCAGCCATCGTCGGCATGGCGAAAATCCGCATCCCACGTCACGCAGGCCCAGTCGAGTTCCAGGCCTTGGATGTCAAATTCCGTGGCAACGTCCTCCAGGTAGTAGGAAGACCGGACATCTTCGCGTCCCGCAAGAAACCAATGGATCGGGTTGGGTTGCAATCGAACGTCGATCGCCAAAGGTTTGAGACGGTTCGCTTGTGATGACACCACGATGCCGTAGCGTTCGCTTCCGCGAGATTGTTGACGCAGCCACGCCTTCGCTTTGGCCAAGTCCCGAGTCAAAACGATTGAGTAGTTTTCACGAATGGACCGCAGGGTTTGCGAGGCACTATCGGCGTCCAAATCCAGAATCTCTTTGACCAGCCTCGATACGTTCTCTGCACGAAATGACCGCATGGACACGGACAGGTGCAGGCCTGAGTCGTAGTGCACGTTCTCTCGAGACTCGATACTGGACAGCACCTCGCCCGCACCGTACTCGCTGTCGGTTAAACGATCGGAAATGTGTATGTGCCAGTCAGGGAATGAGCGATTCAGTGCTTCGATCCATTCTGCGATCCCGGCCTCTCCGGTGTTGATTTCCTGGCCACCACCGACGAGACAGACGATGACTCCCCAGTCTTTGTGACGGTCGATACACGAGATCAGAAACTCAGGTTCTGACTGGTTAAAATTTGGCTGGTTCTTCTTCTGCCGCATGAACTTGGAGGTCTGCTGCAAATCCCAAGCTCGCTGGGCTTCATCGAACAAAGCAACGTGGTCCGCCGGTGCCCGGCTGTCTTTCAAATACTCATCGCGATAGTGATGGACATTTTGAATGAATGTCTTCACTTCACTGCGTGCCGCTGATTTGGTGACTCGACGCCCTGCAGCCTTTTTACGTGCCACCTTATCGCGAGCAAGTGCTTCCTGAAGAATCTGGACGAGGGGACCGTTGCCCGACAGAAAAACACTGTAGGTGTTGTTTTGGTCATCCAAATGACGCGTCGCGATGTTCAACCCGATGAGTGTTTTCCCAGCACCTGGTACTCCTGTCACAAAGCAAATCGCCTTGTAATGGCCCGCTCTGGCGTTCTCAATGACAGTCGAAATTGTGTCCGTGGTGCGATGCAATTCGGCGCCGCTCGCATCGCTCCGTGAAATCTCGGCGACCGAATGCCCGTTGTACAAAGCCATTGCGGCTTCGATGATCGTTGGCGTTGGAAGGTATTTTCCGTTTTCCCAACTCGACGACTCGATCTGAGTGCGATCACCCGCTGCTGCTGATTCGACGAACTCTTGAACTTCACGAATGATTGTTCCAAGATTGTTTCCATTGGACCGTACCGTGGCCAACAAACCATCGCGATGTGGCGTTGGTTCAATTCGCACTGGCGACGCTTTGGCTTCGGTTGCGATCAGAATTGGTACGACAAAACGATCGTGGCTGGCATCGTGGAAGTTCTTCAAGTCGAGTGCGTAGTCGGTGACTTGGTTCATAGCCCCCGACCAGTGCTGAGTATCGCCAACCTTGAATTCGACGACGAAGATGGCATTGCCGATCAACAGCAACACATCAACTCGCTTTCCCATTCGCGGAATCGAATACTCGAAGTAGATCGTGCCACCCAATCCAACCAGCCACTCTTTCAGAAGCTTGATTTGATACGTCCAAGCATCACGTTGAGTGTTCTCGACCGCGAATTCGCTGTTGCTAACCAGATGCCCCAGAATCGTATTGCGATTCTCGGTAAGAAAGTTTGCGACGGAATCAGAGTAGTAGGCACGCTTCATGACGAGATTTTAACGAGGTTGATTCGCAAAGTAATGCGACGGCAACAGTCACGCAGATCGCTCAAGAGCATCGCGGGCTTTTGAGCCCGGTGCAGGCTGTCCGCGAGTCGGTTCGCCAACGTCTTTCGAGGGTCCACGTCGATCGGTAGGCCACCGCTTCGATCGTCTGTTCCGGTCGTCCGCTTCGCTTCGTCAAGCGGTTACATCCGCTTTCGCGCGGTTCCGCTGGATTGATCCGACTTGGCTGTAGATCGTCGATTACGACCTTGATCCATCGTTCGGGGGCCAATCGGCGAATATCCGCTAAATCGACGCGATCTACTTCATCTGCGAATAGCATTCCCCCGGCGAGCATTGACGCGGCGCCCGCCGCTTTCCGCCTGCCGGTGGCGGTCGCAGCGTTGTGCAAGCGGCATTTGGATGAAGGCTTTGTTCGGAGCGTCGTCGTCGCTGCCAAGTCGGCCTCCGCTCCGGTGCAACGCTCCGTCTTGTTTGGTTTCGCGGTCGAACCAGACTCAAGGACACGTCATTCTTGACGAAGGCCACGACCTCACAATGGACCGTGGACGATCCCATGCACACGATCACATCGTCGTTGACCCCCTCGAGCAGATCTGTGGCCGCCTCATCCGTCCCGCTGTTGGGTGCCGTTCATGAAACAAATCCAGTTGCCATCGTCGTCTTGCATTTCGCTGGTCATCTGCCAGCAATCCGCGTCAATGATTTTGATCGTATCGCGGTACGGGCACGTGCCGGAACCATCAAACTTGGGGCCCTCTGTCTGCAGAACCACCGCGTTGCCCGCCTCGTTGCGGTCGCCCTGATACAGCCAAAGATTGTCCATCATGGACGCGACGAAAGAACCAACGTAAGCCGACTTTGTGTTGTCATAGCCCAATGCCATGATCGATGACCATTGCTCCTCACCCGAACCGCCGCTGTACTCACACACCAGCCACAAATTTCCCAGCATCCGACAATCGACGCGGCCGTCGACTTGCATCTTGGATCCATCGGGATTGATGCATTCGTGATGGAACGTCCATTGCCCGACCAATTGCTCCAGCCACTGATGCGGTTCGGATGTATTCGAAGACATGATGACGGGAATCCTCCTGGCAATGGTTTGACGAAGCAGCCGACGTATGGACCGTTCGGATCGATAGCGATGAAAGCGTGTTTTAACGAGTTCGCATCGCCGGCGGTGAAGCCAATGCGTGTCGACCGGAAATTTCGTTCGCCCAGCCGCGACGGTTGACAGTCGCCACATCGGGGCCTGGGTCGCCCACAGGGGTCCGGAACGCAAGTAAACTGATCGGTGGAGTGTCGTAAATGGGCCTGTTAATCGGACTCGCGCGATACCGGGCCCACTTCCCACCTTCGCACCGCCCCCCAACGCCGCCTTTCAATCAACATGTATTCGAATCAGTCCCAAGTCCCTGTCATGCGGCCGCGAACCCTGGTCCTGGCCTGCTGGATTGCCGTCGTGTCGTCACTTGGCGTCATTGCCCAAGCCGCGAACCAAAGCAATCAAGGCAGTAACGAACCAGCCGCCAAGCCCAACTTTGTGATCATCTTTGCCGACGACCAAGGCTACGGTGACCTCAGCTGTTTCGGATCGCAGACCATTGCCACGCCGAACATTGATCGCTTGGCCACCGACGGTCGCAAGTTCACCAATTTCATGGTCGCTTCACCGGTGTGCACCCCGTCCCGCGCCGCTTTGCTGACGGGGTGCTATCCCAAGCGTGTCGGCATGCATCAACACGTTTTGTTTCCGGCATCGACCAAGGGCTTGAACCCGAACGAACACACGATCGCCGATCACTTGAAGGGGCAGGGTTACGACACCGCCTGCTTTGGCAAATGGCATTTGGGACATCATCCGGAGGTGTTGCCGATTTCCAACGGCTTTGACACCTATTTTGGGATCCCGTACTCCAACGACATGAACCATCCCGACAACAAAGGCAAACCCAAGGGCGGTCCCGACGGGATGGACATTTTGTGGCAAGATCCCGAATCGACGCTGACCAAGTGGAACACGCCTCTGTACGAAGACGACAAGATTGTCGAATTGCCGGTCGATCAGCGAACGGTCACCCGGCGGTACACGCAAAAGGCGATTGACTTTATCACCGAGCATCGCGACGGGCCGTTCTTCGTTTACCTGCCGCACTCGATGCCGCACATTCCGCTGTATGTCCCCGATGACGTTCGCGACCCGGACCCGTTGAACGCCTACATCAACGTGATCGAACACATCGATTCCGAAGTCGGCCGATTGCTGGACACGCTGGATACGTTGGACCTGACTGAAAACACTTACGTCATTTACACGACCGACAACGGTCCGTGGTTGACGTTCAAGCATCACGGCGGATCGGCGGGACCATTGCGTGATGGCAAAGGCACAACGTTCGAAGGCGGCCAGCGGGTGCCATGCGTGATGCGTGGTCCCGGGATTCCCGCTGGTACGGTCTGTGACGCGTTGACTGGAACAATCGACGTCCTGCCGACCATCGCGTCGATCACCGGCACACCTTTGCCGGCGGACAAGAAGATCGACGGACTGGACGTGTCGGAACTTTGGATGGGTACAGCCGATCAATCGCCGCGTGATGAGTTTGTGTACTTCACGTCGCATGGTGCCGTGGAAGGCATTCGACTGGGCCAGTGGAAATTGCTGGTTAAAAAGCCGCGTCAGAACAAGAACGCAAAAAACCCCAAGCCGGCTCAGGTGATGCTGTTTGATTTGAGCAAGGACATCGGCGAACAGAACAATCTGGCCGATGCGAAGCCCGATGTGGTGCAGCGTCTGCGGAATCGCATGATGGCGGCGGACGAAGAAATCACGCGGAATGCTCGGGAGCCGTGGCACAAGGAAAAGTAGCCTTTATCCAGCCCGATCGAATCATCAATACGACGCGGCGCCGAACACGGGGCGCGTCGGCACCGGATGAAACTTTGGCCAAGGGACCTCAGGCTTTTCAACCGGGACATCACCGCCGCCATCCATGCCGATCGGTGCGCCAAAACATTCGTCTTCGAAACTGCCGGGGCCACCGACCGGGCCATGCACGCCGCCGCAATGTCCGGTCGGGCCACATCCCATTGGGGCGTCCGAACGATCGCTTGCGATGACCGACGAATCGCCGGGGACCGGCGTATCGATCGGGACGCCCAAGCGTTTAGGTTGGTTCCAGCCGCCAAAAACGCCGCCGTCATCATGCGGATCCAAGTGGCGATAGCTGGGGATGTTCAATGCGACGCAACCACCGCAGCTAAGACATCCGAAGCCGACCAACGCGATCAGCATACGACGAAATAAACCAGCCCAGAGGGCGGCATTCGCATCGGCGTGATTGTCCAGGTTGGTCGTCATGGAAAGAAACGAATCGCTGTGAAGGAGTGCCTGTGAATCAGCCGGCCGGCAGCGAATGCCGGCCGGCTGATCTGGCACAGTGTCCCCCCCAGGACCTGTTAAGCTGTATCGGTCGATCCGGTCGTGCGAATGAGCGAAGTCGGTTGGATCAGATCGTTTTTTTCAAAAATGCCCTTGCAGGCGACCTGGTCGCTGCCAAGCATCGGCGTCCGCGGCCGAACAGGCAGTCGATCCGCCCCAACGCGCCGCGTGTCGACGACATGACGACAGGGTTTCACACCCGCCGTGGTTTCACAGACGTGCGGTTTGGTCGAAGCATGTGCCGGCCAAATCAGTCGTCGTTCCAGCTTGAGCTTTCGGCGCAGACGACACCATTTTCCGAACGCCCACCGATGCGACAATGAATTCGCCCACTGCCGTGTTTGCTCCATCCGCCGCGATTCCCGCGACGCGTTCGCCGGCGTCGATACCGATGTCCGACCAAACAGCAACGGGGGAGGCAACGGCACGGCGCATCATCACGCTGGGCAACCGCCTGGGACGGCTTTGGCGTTGGCTGAGCCGAACAGTCGCCACCAGTTTCAACTTGGCATCATTGATCGCGTTGCTGGCTGTTGCGGCCGCGGTTCCCGTGATCCAGTTGGTGACGTTGGGCTACACGGTCGGCGTGGCGGGGCGCATCGCCAGCGGGCAATCTGTTTTGTCGTCCATGCCGGGATTACGCCAAGCGGGGCGTGTCGGCTTGGCCGCAATCGTCGTCTTCGTGTTTGCGTTGCCGACCAAAATGTTGGTCCATTGGGCTTCGGTCGCGGGCCTGTTGGGCAGCCCCCCGACGACCGTTTTTTTGTTGCACCTGGCATCTTGGTTGGCCGCCGGTGTGACTTTGGTCTATCTGTGCTGGGCTTGGATTCGTGGCGGACGCTTGGTCGATTACCTTTGGCCCGCGCCGGTGCGTTTCGTCAAATCGGCTTGGCATCCGTCGACCTGGTCAACCGCGGCGGACCGTTTGTGGCGGCTGACGGGAAGCTTTGACGCGATGGGGCATTTGTGGCTGGGGATTCAGACGTTCGTGGGGACATTGATCTGGTTGATCCCGGCGATGCTGATCATTGCCGCGAACCGCAACGGAAAAACGGGGCTGGCTGGTTTGATCGGTGTACTGTCGCTGTTGGCACTCGGACTGGCGATGTTTTACTTGCCGATGCTGCAGGTTCAATTCGCCCGCGAGCGTCGTTTTCGCGCCTTGTTCGATGTCAAAGCGGTTCGTCTGGCGTTTCGTCGCAGCCCCTGGGCTTACACGGCGGCGATGCTGGTCAGTTTGGTCCTGGCACCGATCCCGTTGTACTTGCTGAAAATCGAAGCAACGCCACGTGAGGTCGTGTGGCTGCCGTGCGTGGTGTTTGTCACGTTCATGTTGCCGGCTCGGGTTTGCGCGGGATTGGCGATGCGGCGTGCCCGTCGCTTCACCGAAGTCCGCCGTGGTTTCTGGCCCACGACCAGTCGCGTGCTGGCTCGCCTGTCGATGGTACCGATCGTTGGCTTGTACCTGTTGTTCGTTTATCTTTCACAGTACACCAGCTGGGACGGTCTTCAGACGTGGATCCAGCAACACGCGATTTTGGTCCCCTATCCATTCTTGGGCGTATAGACGATGCCTCCACGGCACCTGAACTTCATTCTTTTTTCGGCCATGGTGTCGCTGGCCTGCTACACGACCTATCAATTCATCCGCCCGGCGATTGTCGTCGGCGATGCGATCCAGTTGATCGATCGTTATTACGTCGAACCCATCGACACCGACAAATTGGTCGACGGCGCGATGGACGGTGTGACCGGCCAATTGGATGAAAACAGCAGCTTCATTGCTCAGTCGGACTATCAAGCCTTCCAAGACACCATCAACCAGGAATTCGCGGGCATCGGAATTCTGATCGAACAACCGGCCGAAGATCAGCCCGTCCGAGTCATCACGCCCATGGTCGGGTCACCGGCATTGGCGGCGGGATTTCGCCCCGGTGATCTGATTGTCCGCGTCGAGCAAACGGACACGTCGGCAATGACGATCAGCGATGTCAGTTCGCTGCTGCGAGGTCCCATCGGGACTCAGGTCGACGTGGGTGTCCGGCGCGGCGACGAAACGTTCGACCTTTCGGTGAAGCGAGAATCGATCCCCCTGGAATCGGTCGTCGGCGACCATCGCGACGCGGACGACCGGTGGGTCTATCGGCTGAAGGAAGATCCACGGATCGCCTACATTCGCTTGACGACCTTTGGCGAAAAAACGCCGGAGGAACTGGAGGCGGTTTTGAGGGATTTGGACAACGATTTCGAAGCGATGATTTTGGACGTCCGTGGCAACGGCGGCGGTTTGTTGACCACGGCGGTCAGCGTCTGTGACATGTTCCTGGACGACGGCTTGATCGTCAGCACCAAAATTCGTGGTGGTGTTCCGGAAGACCGCTGGGAGGCATCGCCCGGCGTTTTGGTGAATCCCGAGATTCCGTTGGTCGTGATGGTCAACAGCGGCAGTGCCAGCGCCAGCGAAATCGTGGCCGCTTGCTTTCAGGACCGTGGCCGCGCCGCCGTCGCCGGTGTCCGCAGCTATGGCAAAGGCACCGTCCAGAACATCTTGCCGCTGCAATTCGGCCGCAGTGCGTTACGTTTGACGGTCGCCACGTTCTATCGGCCCAGCGACCGAAGCATTCATCGCGGGCTCAATGCCACCGAAGAAGACGAATGGGGCGTGACGCCGAACCCCGGCTTGATGGTTCCGATCACCGAATCACAGGCTGAAAAGATTGCCGATCGTTGGTTGCAGGCTTCCTATCCGTTGCTGGCCCAAGAAGCACAATCTGAGACCGACGACGATGCGAACGCGACGACGGATGAAGAATCAACCGGGAACGATGACTCGTCAGCCGATTCCGCCAAGGATTCTTCCGGCGACACACCCCAGGATGATCCGCTGGTCGATGACGGTGAAGTCGCAGACCCACCGCTTGGGCCGCCCATTACTGAGGATCCCCCCTTGGACCAAGCGATTCATTATCTGCGTGACCTGATTCGCCAAGACGCACTTCCCGACGCGCCGCCGCAAGCCGTCGCGGCCTAACAGCGACGGGACGATTCAATTCACCGAATTCATCGCTGAAGATCGCGCGGGACGGCCGGCATAGGTCATCCATCGCCAAACATATTCCATGGGACCGAATCGGAAACGCGATACCCACCATCGCGACGCGATCAATTGCAACGCCCAAATGGCCACGACCACGACAGCTTGTTGCACCCGAGACACGGAACCGAACCAGCCCGCCGCTGCCAGCCATCCCATCACGTGTCCATAAAACAGTGTGGTGCAGATCAGCGTTTGCATCAGGTAGTTCGTCAGTGCTGTCTTGCCGACCGGTACCAACCAGTTCGCCAACGTCGGGCCGACTCGGGTCCGGCGGATCCATTCCAGCCCGCCGATGTAGCCGGCTGCGACGAACAGGCTGCCGACGAAATTGGGAATCTGGCCAAAAAAGAAGCTGTATCCGACGTCCCACTGGTGCTGTTCATGTTGCCAGATGCCCCACGCGACCACGGGCAAACCGATCGCCAGTCCGATGACGGTCATCATTTGATAGAAGAAGATGCTGCGCCGACCAGACAATACGCCCATTTTCATCAGGGCGGCACCGATCAGCATCATCGCCCCAATCCGCCAAGAAAGAATGACGGGAAACACAAACAACTGCATCGAAAGAGCCCCCGGAACACGGTACTCGGATTGCTCCAACCAACCGCCGCGGTACGCCGCTAATTCTTGTGACAGCATCTGGGCATCGGGACGCCATTCGGCAGCCACCTGTGCCGCGGCCGCTTCATCCCACTGGGGCATCGACCAGCCAAACAACACGTCGATGGCAATCCGAATCAAAAGCAAGCCAACGGCGAGGCCCAACAAATATCGACATCGAAGCCCGATCAACGGATAGATCAGGCACCCGCAAATCGCATAGGGCACCAAGATATCGCCGATCCAGAACACATAGGCGTGCACCATGCCAATGACAAACAGGCCCGCCATGCGTCGATAGTGCAGGGCGGTTGCCGGGCGGCCGTCCCGTTTCGCCCGCTGGGCCATCAACGCAATTCCGGCACCGAACAGCGTTGAAAACAGAGTCATGAACTTGGTGTCGGCCAATAACGCCGCCAAATACCAGACGGCATAGTTCCACCCGGTCAAATCACCGTACGCCGTCGGGTTCAAATAGGCCGCCGACGGCATGGCGAACGACTGGACGTTCATCACCAAGATGCCCAACAATGCGAATCCGCGGATCAAATCAAGCGTTTCAATACGCTCGGTCGATCTCGTCGCTTCGCTAATGGTCGCCATTCTGGTCGCTCTTGGATTGTTGGCGATTCTTTTGGTTGCGGTCGCGGATCAGCAGATTCGTCAGGTCGCCGCGACGCAGCGTCCCGATCAAAACATGAGGTGAATCATCGCTGACCACCGGCACACAGTCATCGGTCGTTTGTCGAAAAAGTTCGACGGCGTCGCGAACCGGCTGGCTGGGACGCAACAGCACTTCGGGCGGTGTGGCCAAATCGCTGGCCAGCAACAAATGATCTTCGTGCGGATCAAAGCAAGCTTGGTTCAATAAATCAAATCGGATCAAACCCACCACCGCTCTCCGGTCATCCAACACGGGAAACGTATTGTCGTGCGAATTTTCGACGAAGTGCAGGACTTCATTGAAATCGGCACTTTCCGCGATCCCGTCGACACTGCGGCGCATCACTTGTTCCACATTCATCCGGTCCGTCTGGGGTTCACGCCTCGTCAGCCCCGCCGATCCCGACAAACGTGTCCAAACATTGCGTAGCGCCGACATCGGAGTTCCGAACGTGTGATGAATCGAATTGGCGATCGGCATTTCGCCACTTTGCAACACGGATCGTCGCGTCAACAACGGTCCGATGATTTCGAAAAAGATCACCGTTCCCAGAATGATTGCTTGAACGTCGCCGCCCATTTCTGGGTCGCGTGTTTTGGCGGTGGTCGCAAGCGAAATGGCGGCACCTGCCTGAGCCAGCAATGCTGGCCCCAGCCACACTTGTACCTCACGTGAAACCGATGCATAGGGAGCGGTGAAATACACGCCCAGGACTTTGCCGACACACCGCAGAACCACATAAGCCGCACCGACGGTCCCGACCTGCCACAACAATTGCAGGTTCATTTCTGATCCGTGGACAGAAAAAAAGACGACGGTCAACAAACCACCAATCGAATCAAACTGGCCGATGATCTTCTCCGCCGCGCCCGATGAATTGACCACCACCACGCCCAGCACGAGGAAGGTCAACATGTATGGCAAGTCCAGCGATTCGCTGATGCCCAGCAACAATCCGCACACGCCGATCAACAACACCAGCCAGCGACCAGGGCTGAGCAGTTCACATGAGTAGCTGACCACCAATCCGCCCAGGAAACCCAGAAACGCTGACCCGAACAGATCGATTCCCAGCGTGGCCAGGACCTCGGCCGGCTGAACATCGGAATCACCGCCGGCCAACTGGATTCCCAGCCAAACCAATTCGAACAACACCACCGCCGCGATATTGTTCAACGTGACCAACGTACCGGTCATCGTCGTCACCGGACCGGCCGCCCCCGTTTCGCGAAGCACCAGCATGGTCGTCGCCGGGGCGGTGGCCACCGCCAACGTTCCCAACAACAAAGCTTTCGAACCACTGACACCCAACAGGATCAATCCAGCGGTGACCAACACCACCGTTAAAAAGATTTCACCCAGTGACAGCGGAATCGCCTTGGCCGCCAACCGCCGCATTTGCTCCATTGGGAATTGAGTCCCCAAATGAAACAGAACCAGCGCCATCGCCAACTTCGTGAGCGGTTCCAAGAATTCGTGATGATCGTGCGGAACCAGATCGAAAACACTGGGCCCCAACAACAATCCGGCAATCAAATAGGCCGTGACCTTGGGCAGCCGCAACCATTCGCCCACCAAACCGGCCAGCAGACTGGCAGCCAGTAACATTCCAATCGTTGTGGCAATGTGCACGGTGCCGATTCCCGTTGTCCATTAATCGCGTCCACACCTCGGCGGTGGGATTTCGGCCATAGATTAGCCGAATCGGTGGAAATTTTGGGAGACGGATCACGCGACGTCACCGACGGAGTCGCCAAATAGTGACATATTGCAAACCTGTCCCACCATGCCCCCGGTCGATGGCTGCCAAACTCCCCCGCAGACCCATGCCCGCCGTAGGCCCACGCATTAGACGCTTCGAAATCACCGGGCATTCCGTCCACCTCGATCGTGATCGAGCCGTGACCAAGCCGACGCGTATCTGGAACTTCTTTGCGCACGAAAGATCGATGGGACACCCCAAACGATGCCTTGGGACACCGGATAAAATGAGCCCCAATCATCCGATCCGTCGTGCGGCACCGCCGTGACGTCACCTTGCACCCCTTCAGCGATCATGCCCATGCCTTCGGTATCGCCGATTGGATTTTCACGCCGCATCTTGCCAACCGTTTGCCTGGTGACGTCGATGATGCCCGGATGGAATCGTGATTCATCGGCTGATCCACCATCGACTGAAGTCAGGTCATCCGATCCTGCCGCATTCTGGCGACGGCACACGATCGACGAATCACTGGTCGGGGCCGACGGAGTCCGATTGGGCGACTTCAACAACGACGGTCGGATCGACATCGTGACGGGATGGGAAGAATCCGGGGTGGTTCGCCTGTACTTGCATCCGGGGTCAGACGCCGCAACACAGCCTTGGCCAGCATTGACGATCGGTCACGGTGATTCGGTCGAAGATGCTTTTCCGATCGACATCGATGGCGACCGACAGTTGGAAGTGATCAGTTGTCACGAGGGCAAGACACGGCAAGTCATGCTTCATCGACTAGACGGAAACACGATGAAAGGCATCGACTTTCAAAATCCCAATCAAAACGCGACAACGCGGTGGCAAAGCCAGACGCTGCACCAACTGGCGGCAGAACAATGGATGTTCGGTCATGGTATCCGTTTGCATGACGGTCGACAGGCGATTGTCCTGGGATCCAAAGGACGTGATGCGTCGATCACGCTATTGCGTCCCACCGCCGGAACGCCTGAACCGATCGAACAATGGGCGCCGCAGCGATTAAGAGACGCGGGATGGATCATGTCATTGCGATGCATCGATATGGATCAGGATGGCGATGACGACATCGTCTACAGCGACCGCAAAGGACCGCTGCGCGGGGTCGGCTGGCTGGAACAACCCGACGATCTTTCGGGTGACACGCCCTGGAATGACCACACCTTGCACCGGAGCAATCACGAAGTGATGTTCTTGCAAGCCGATCCAAATCAATGGTTCGTTGCGACCCGAGATGGTGTCTGGTTGCGTTTCGACCGAAACGATGATGGGACGTGGCATATCCGACCGTTTTCTAATCCGGTCGGTGTGGCGCACGGAAAAGCGATCGCGAGGCTGGATGACGGACGCTTGGTCATGACGGCCAACACGCTGGACGATGCCGATCCAACGCCCGCCATCGGAATCTGGATCTCGGATCCCAAGCACACGTCTTGGTCCCGCCTGGGAACCACGCAAGGCGCAAAGTTTGATCGCATCGAATGCGTGGACATCGACGGTGACGGCGACCAAGACATTCTTACGTGCGAAGAACGATTCGCCTTGGGCGTGGTGTGGTACGAAAATCCACAGTACGACCGGTCCCAGCAAACCAACCGCTAGACCAAGTGGAACTGGCCGTATTGCTGGGCGATCGGTTCATGAAAGCAGGTTCCCGCATCCAAGCACCGCATCCAAATCGCCAATTTTGCACTCAACGACAAATCGACAACGCGCGTCGGCGCTTCAACGAAGATGGTTTGCGTGGCCGGATGCACATCCTTGGCGGCCCGCATCACGGCGACGGCAATCGCCGCCCCGGTCGAAAGCACAACATCCGGACGTTCACGATCGATCCAGCGTCTGGCACGCGCGTAGTTTTTGCACAATTTGACAAGACTGCGGTTGGTCGGCCCGACACCGCGATAAACGGTTGCCGTCGAATTGTCCCCGAGATCCGTATCATTCAACGTGACCCAACAGCGTGATTCGAACTCATCCCAGAACGGACGAATCGCTTTCATCGTGTCCAAGTGTCCGCCGCCCGATGTCACTAACATGACTTTTCCGCGGCGTCCCAGGGTCAATTCACGCAAACGGTCGCATGGGCGAGACTTGTCGATATAGAACGGTTGAAATCTTGGTTGCCGAGTGAAACCTTCTAGTTCGTCGCACAACCAATCCACATCGGGTGATACAGCCGTCGGCACATGATGTTTGCCGGCCAGATCCGCCAGTTCCAGTTGATGGTCGTCGACGTGTTCTGAAAGCTTGGCACGCCGTGGAACCAATAGATAGGGCTTTTCCAACTGGTTGGCCATCGCCAAACTGCCGTCGCCCGCATGGGTCATGATCACATCGCTGTTGCGAACAACATCACGATATCGAGTTTCCGGCAACAGCGTGAACGCTTCGACATTGGATCCAGCGGGAACATACTGGCTGGAACCATACTGCACGACAAACTGATTTTCGGCCTGCCCCGCGGCCAAACGTTCGACGGCTTTCATCAATCGATCAAACTGGAACTGTTCGGTTCCGACGGTTACCAAGACTTTCATGGTGCGAATCCAGTGGCAAAACGACAACGTCCATGAAGGCTTGGACAGGAATCCATTAATCGGCGGTTCGACGTTTGCGTCGCGAAATCCAGGGCGTTCATGCCAGCCCCACAGACGGGCCGGCAACCTTGCCATCAGCCACAGTTTGGGCGGCACGGCGATTGACACCGGCCGATGCTTCCGCGGTTCCCACCGCTTGCACCTGATGACTGGTGACGGTCAATCCCACCAGAAACATCAAGTACGATGTCATCGTCGTGATGATGGAAAGATCGTGGAACATTCCATTGACGAAATAGGCGGCCAACCAACCGACCATCAGCATTCCCACCGCATGCGAGGCAGTGTCATCCTTGCCGGTCGACTTCAGCCCCCACGCCAAACAGAAGATGCCAACCAGAACAAACAGGTGCAGGCACAAACCGACCAACCCCAGATCGGTCAGGTAGGACAGAAACAGATTGTGTTGGACATACGGCCGGACTTTTTCCAGCGGCATGTCGTAGCTGCGAATGGTGTGATAGGGCTTGGCTTTTTGACGGTACTGACCAAATCCGTGCCCGGTGATGGGACGGTCCTTGAACATTTCATAGGCGACCAACGCCAGCAGCGGCCGCAATTCCACGCTTTCCTTGGTCTGAGCCGCCGACAATGATTCATCGCGTTTGAAGGCCAGCAGATGGTCTTTCAAGCCGGCAAACATGGCACCAATCAAAACGGCTCCGGCGACGATCGTTACGATCCGCAACCGCATCGGCACACGGGAAAAGCACAGCAGACCGGCGGCCAAAAACGCGCCCATCCAAACGCTGCGGGTCATCGTGCACATCGCGCCGGCCAGCATGATCACCGCCAATGATCCGTATCCGATCTTTCCGACACGTCCGCTGGAAAAGAAGCGAACGATGCACGCGCACAGCCCCAGCGTGATCACCATCCCGTTGCCGATCGGGTTCAACAACGGTCCTCGACCACGACCAAAGAACTCCCAATGCTCCGGATCATTGATGAATCGCGGAAACACCAGTCCACGCCAACCTCGCTGTTCGAAAACACTGGTCAACGCCAGATAGACGCACAGCGTGATCAAGATCGTGATGGCCCACTGGACGCTGCGCTGGAAGTTGTCGTCACGGCTTTCCGAATCGGTTCGCTTTTCAGGACTGTCGCCGGTCGTCGGGCGGATGCGAACGCTGAAATAGATGACGACTGGCACCGCAACAGTGAACAGCCACCGGGCAATCGCCGGAGGATCACCTTTGGTCAAACCATAGACGGCACAGTTGGCCAACGACCAAACGGCAAACAAGACCACGACGACGTCCAGCCGTGACAACGATTCGATACGATCCCCGAATCGCAACACGCGGATCGCCATCAACATGACCAGTCCGGCCAAAAGGATTCGATCCAAACTCAGCTGAACGGGACCATTGATGCTGAAAAAATTGGGTCCAAGAACGGTCCCAATGGCCAGAATGATGGCGGCAAAACGCACCGGTTCGGTACGCGGCGCGACCACTAACAGCCACGGCAAAGACGCGAGAACGAATAGAATGACCAGCCAGCTCATGCCGAAAGCTAGGTCGCACTCTCGCCCCGCGCGACGCAGACCTGGCAATCGAGATCCTGTTGACGGCGCAGGATCGCGGCAATCTTTTCGTTGGCGCGGGTTATGACGATTTCGCCGACTCGGCCCGCTGGTGTGCCGTATCGGCTAGCCGCCCCGCCATTGACTTCTTCAGCTTTCGCCTGGCCCATTGAAGCCACGCCATTGCATCGTCAACGATGCGGGTGTTGGTCGGTCAACGGTGAACACGTTATAGTCCTGTCCACTGTTCACTATTCACCGGCAATTCTTACCGCCTGACGCACTGGGATTGAATCCATGAGCGACTATTTAAAAAACGTCAAAGAGTACGTCGAATCGCCCAATGAAGATGCCGTGGCCGCGTTGGTCAATCATCTCGGCATCGCACTGGACAACCGCGATTCGGCCATCGTCGCAGCGACCGACGATGGCGAACTGGAATCCATCAAGGACGGCTATTGCCGTAAGACGCTTGATCTGGATGAAGCCGAAGCCGACAAGGCGATTCAAGCGGTTTGCGAGCGAATGAAAGGCGATCGAGCCAAATGTCGCGTCACGTTCTATTACCTACTGGCCGAAGAAAGCGGCAAGATGAGCCGATTGGCCGGCTGATCCGAGTCGCCGAAACGACGGATGCCAACGCCGACTGCCTGCGGTTAACCATCCGTCGATAAACGATCCAAGGCGTCGGGCGCTAAGCGGCCGACGTCGTTATGATCGTGGCGGTCATCTGGCTTCAAATACAAATGTTCGCTTTGATCACTATCGCGAACATAGAACCATCCGCTGGTATTGACGCAACGATCGGCGGTTTCCGTTTGCGTGACCAGAATTTGATCAATAGCGTCCACTGAATCGGCGGCCCATTGTTCGGCCGTAAATGGCAGACGATTCACCAAATCTTCCGCAAAAACCGTCGCGGCAACGTCCTGGGACCCGGTCAATTTGGGCCATCGCATCCCAACATCGCGATGAATCCCCTGTGGCGTTCGGACGATCAGCGGCACCTGAATTTGGGCACTTCGCAAAGGTCCGCAACCGTGCCCGATCCAACCGTTTTGCCCGAGATTGAATCCACTGGTCCCCATCAAAATCAAGGTCGCGTCGATTTGATCAGCCAAATCGACACATCGATCCAGCAACTGATCAATCAACCTCACTTGGCACCCATAGGTACGCATCCAAGCCATGATCAGATCCACCGGATCGTCGGCAACCATTGGATGCACCGGAGGTTCTGCGCCTTCGAAAATTGGCGGACAAGCACCTTCGCCGCTTGTTCCCGATGGTGCCGTTTCGCCTGACAAGGCTGCTGATGGTTCGGTGTCCAGGAATTCTTGATCGTCGTCGTCCCAACTTTCGTCGACTGGAAACAGGTCCCGCGGCGCGTCCCAGTGCCGTGCCAAAAAACCACTGTGCAACCAGAGACGTTCTGGCGGCTTGTCTGCATTCACGGCTTCGTCCAATCTCTGGACCAACCGCGAAAAGTGAGTGTCTTCCACGCGATTGGCCACGGATCTGTCGGCGGAATCGATCGGAATCGTTTGAACCGAATCGAATGTTTGGCCCACCGCCGGCATCGTGCCATCATCGATCAGCAATCCACCGGTGCGACTGGAAACCAGGGACGCCAGAACGACGTCCGGCCGATCGTCGTGACAGACCAGTCGGTCCCACACAAACCCGTCGGACGCCATCGCATCGATCGTCGGCGTTTGATTGAATGCGGAACCGTAGCAACCGATCGCATCGACGGAGAGTCCTGCCAAAGTGATGACGATCTGGCGTGTCACGTTAATCCTGCGAACGAAGGTTTCATGAGAAGGCCGCCCGGCGATCCGGTGCCAACGAAGCCAAAATGAAGCGAAGTCATGCTAGCGGCGTCCCGCCATGATGGCTTTGGCATCGCAATGACAAAAGGGTCACACGCCGGCGCGACCGGGAGGATACGCTGCCGTCATGATCGCTATCAACGGGGCAATCGTCACACCAAGGCGGCATCCCCTGACAACACAAGTGTTCATCACAGAAGCCGCACGGCGGAAGCGTCCTAAGGTTTGGTTGACCACTCTGACGTTTCATCCCGACCTGAAGCTTCGCCCGATGTCTGCACCGACGATTCTGCCCGGTTCACAGTCCGTGCCCGATGTCACCATCCTTCCGCCCGCCACCGACGTGACGGAATCGGCACCCGGTCGCGCCGCAATTTCGCAGAACATCGGTGCGTGCGGTCCGGCACTTCAGCAACCCGACTTGGAAACGATCCGGATGTCCGGCACCTCGATCGCCAAGTTGACGATCGGTGAAACGCTGCATCGAATCGCGGTGATGGTCCATCAACGAGCGGGACAGACCGTGATCCCGGTCAAACTGGCCGACTTGCGACGCCGGCACGAGGACCCCCAAACGGCGAAAGCACTGGATCGTGCTGCGTTCTGCGTCATCAGCAGCCGCATCGGCAATTGGCGCAGTCGCTTGGCCGGCACACCGATGCCCGAAAGAGTCTGCGACACCAAGCTTGCGGACGCGATCGCCCGTCATTCGACCGACTGCGGTTGGCGGATCTCGGTGCTGGGACGCGACGTTGAATCCACTGAGAACATGATTCGGAAACTTCGCGAAACCGGTGCGAAAGTGGATCGCATCCGCTTGGAAACCTCCGCGTCGTCGAATCGTCTGGGGTCACTTCTGCGTAGGTCTGGCACCCGGCCAAACCGTGAATCGAACGGACGATCCGTTGAACAGCAACTTCAGCAGCACAGCCCCGACGTTCTGTTGGTGGCGCTGCCGCGTCCGGACGCGTTGCACTGGATTGCCGCACACCAAGATGCCTTGAACGTTCCGGTATGTCTGCCCATCGATCCGCTGGCTTACGTTCTATCCGGTGGGCCTTGGCTGGTTTCAGATCGTTGGCAGAACAACGTGAAGGTCGGCGCACAACGATCCGTTCGCATCGTCTATGAATGCGTGCGTCGAATCCCCGGCTTGGCCGCCGACAGCCTGTTCGTCGCTGAACGTCTGTGTCGCGAATGGTGCCGTATGGTTTCGCGTTGGGGTATGTGGGAAAGCGATCAACCGGTGTCGCCTGGCGAAGACCGACGTCGCAACCCACCGACATCATCGCGTCAATCTTCCGCACGGTGACGGGTCGCTGTCGGTTGCCAAAACGGCATTCAATCGCAACAGTAGTTTCGGATCGATCAAGCATTCGATCGACGCATCCGACGGCCACATTTGTGGTGGCTGATCTCCGAAGCCCCTTGACGTGATACCGGAATTGTCCGACCCCAAGCCATCACCGGCCGAGTTCACCGTCGCCCGACGCCTGACCGGTCAGGGACGTTCGGCGGTCGCGGTGGTCCAAGTCCTTGGTCCCAACGCTCTGTCGGCCATCGGAACCTATTTCAAGGCTGCTTCCAATACGGATTGGCGAACCGGTCAAATTCGATTCGGCCAATGGCACGGTGGCCGCAGTGACAGCGGCGAAGACGTCGTGGTCACCCCGGTTTCTGACGACCAGTTCGAAGTCCATTGTCACGGTGGGATCGCGGCAGTGGGTCGAATCATGGACGACCTGTCCGGATCGGGAGTCCATTGCGATACGTCCCAGGTGTCACCCGAAACGGGTGCGAACCTGCTGATCAGTGAAGCCACCGATTGCCTGATCCACTGCACAACGAAACGGACCGCAGGATACGCGGCTACCCAAGTTCGTGCGGGACTGGCCCGATGGACCACCGATGCGTTGGATCAACTGGAATCGGATTCTCAGGCGGCGGTCGCGTCCCTGGCGCAACAAGCCAACCAGATTCTGCATCATGCCAAATGGTCGACTCGATTGTGCGATCCTTTTCGAGTGGTTCTCTGCGGACCAGCCAATGTGGGCAAAAGCAGTTTGGTCAATGCGATTGTCGGCTACCAACGAAGCATCACCTACGATCAACCTGGCACCACTCGCGACGTCCTTTGGACATCGACCACGCTGGACGGATTGCCGATTCGGCTGGCCGACACGGCCGGGCTTCGTCAATTGGTCGAAAGTGAATCGAACGTCATCAGCTCGGATGATCGGATCGAAATGTCGGGCATCGAGCACGCACAAAAGGTGCTGGCCAAAGCCGATTTGCTAATCGAAGTCACCGACCTTCCGAATTGGAAAGCGGCCACCGCTGATTCTGACTCCGGGGACGCGTGGAATGTCGACGCATTCCTGCCGCCCAAGTCAGCGTCGGCGGACGGACCGTCGATCATTCGGCTAGTCAACAAGATCGACCTGAACAACGACGCCCGAAATACTCCGATGACGTTGGACCGTAAAGACTCAGTGCTGTGGGTTTCCGCAACCACCGGTCAGGGTTTGGACGCACTTTGCCAACAGATCGTCGGCAAATTGGTTCACCAGTTTCCTTCGATCGATCAGCCCCTGGCGATCAATCCGCGACAAGCCCAATGGCTGGCCCGCCTGCGTCCCGATCAACGCCCGCAACAGTTTCGCGAAACGCTGAACGCGTTGCTGATGGGCTGAGCCAATGTTGGCGGCGCTGCCCGCGTTCGATCAACGCAGCGGTTTTCGACCGTGGTGCTGGCGAACCTGATTGACCCACTGTAATGCTGCAGGTTGGCCACGCAACAGACGGACGATCGCACTGGTCGACACGTTCCAATCATCCGCCACAAGGCTGGGTTGCCCGCCCGCGTCCCAAAGATCATCCAACAAGACCGCCAGCACCGACGCCAGATTCGCGTTGGATGAAGCGATTCGAAGCGGCGTCCCCGCGTACTGATCGCGCCAGCGTCGCGCGACCGGGTCCTGAATCCGCGGATCGTCGACCGACCGTGGATCAGTACGGACCGCAATCGCCAATTTCATCCGTAAACGTTGAAACGCCTCTCGTTGATTGTCGACTTGGCTTCGCCGTTCCGTGGCTTCACCAATATGCCCGGTCGGAACATGAGTCCAGAAAATGCCCGTGCTGGTCTTATTTCGATGCTGACCGCCCGGACCGCTGCGACGCTGTGCCCTTCTTTCACACTGCCGCAACAAATCATCTTCATCGATCGTGGCGGGATGCGGATGCGGCACGATGGTGGCCGGAAATCGTTCGTCGGCTTCGGGTCGTTTCGCGCTGTGGTCATCACCGTCACGTTTGCCATGCCGGGCATCCGGGGTGTTGGAATCGTCAGTATCGTCACGCGACATGCGTTTGATCTTGGTGCACGGACGGGGAAAGGACTAAGACGAATGAATCCATCGTAACCAAGCCTCTTTGAGATGCCCGAGCAAGCTACGTGATTTCAGGTGAAAAACCGCGTGACATTCACCGCCCATGTCGGCCAACACATGCAGCGGTTCTGCTTCGGACGATTCAGCATTCAAGAGCGGACAGCTGACCTGATAGCTGGCCTGCTGCCAGGGCGACGACTCGGCGACTTCATCACTGACCGACACGGATTCGACAAAGGAATGCCAGACTTGGCCAGGACGCGTCGCAACGGCCAAACTGACATCGACACCGCGAAAGATCTCGTCTCGATCCTCGGCGTCAATCTGCAAGACCGCAACCATCGATCCGTCGCGAGCGACACGGCACCAGCCCGACTCCGGTGCAACTCGCTGTCCCACACCTTGGGATAACCCGATCGCTGACACACGCGTCCGATCGGCCGACCAGGACTGGGTGCGGTCCCAACGCGCCAGCGGTGGCAAAACCAGCCCTGCGTGCGGCGCGACCACTTGAGTACTCGACAATGATCCTTCTGCGGATTGCCTTTTCGCAATGGCGGATTTGACCAACGATTGAGCACGAATCCAATGCTCTTGCTGACGCTGGTGATTGCCTGCCAAATTCCTGGCACCGGACAACTGCTGTTGGGCAACCGCGACTTCGGATGACGCACGAATCCATTCCAAACGCTGCTCACTCGAATCGACTTCGGCCAGCACCGTGTTTCCATCGACCACATCACCAAAGCCAACCGAAACGCTTTTCAGCACGCTGGAATCTGGAAGATAGACCGCGGTTGCGGATCCGGAATCCAGATATCCGGTGGCGTATCGATACCGAGGCAGCGGCACCAGCAAAACAATCAACAGCAATCCCAGAATCGAGACCGCGAAGATCAATCGTCGTGGCGTTTCGACTTGCCCCCAAACCGATTGACCAGACGCCACGGCCCACCACCGTGTTGCCATCCGCGTCATCCAAACGATCAATGCCAGCGTGATGACGAGCGTCCCCAACCCACCGGCACCCGCCGCATCGAACAACCAAGCGACAAAGCCTGCGATGCTGACGAGAACCGTCAATCGATACGCCGTGGAAGCGACATGGTAGACCAGCATCCCAAACCTGCGGCGGGCGGTCCCCGGCATCGCCGCCGAGCGTCGTCCGACCAACCGCGTCACGATCCACTGGCGACTGCATTGAGCCGCTTCATGGCGAAGGTTCACACTGTGCACCCAATCGGCCAACACGTGGTATCCGTCGAAACGCATCAACGGATTGCCGTTGAACATCAACGTGCTGATGCCACACAAGACGATCAGATTCACACAAACCAATCGCATGGAAGGATCGTCGGATACCGACCAGACGATGACCGACAATGTCGCGATGATCCATTCGACGTAGATTCCCGCCAGCATCACGGCTGCGCGACGCCATCGAGACGCCTGACGCCAAACATCCG
Source organism: Crateriforma conspicua (assembly GCF_007752935.1). Lineage (NCBI taxonomy): Bacteria > Pseudomonadati > Planctomycetota > Planctomycetia > Pirellulales > Pirellulaceae > Crateriforma > Crateriforma conspicua. The sequence continues at coordinate 4,572,360 of NZ_CP036319.1, forward strand.
TCACATCACAATAGGGACACGGCATTCCGCAAAAGAAAAAGATCCCAATCTTTCCCGGTGTCGCCCCCACGCGATGACAGGCAATCGCGTGCCCCAGTTCATGACAGATTTTGGTGAAGCACAACAACAGGAACGGTACCGCAACCGGCAACTGCCCCAAACGCTTGGGCAAAGCGGCCAGTTCCGATGCAAATACCTGGAACTGCAATAACAACAAAACACAAGCGACGACGGACAACCCGATCCAAAACTTCACTGCGATTCTTGCAAACAGCCAACTCGTCCAGCCCGAAAGCTTGGCGGCAATCGACGCGGCGGCAAACAAGGGGACTTCGACCGCCAAGGGCGAAGGCAATCGCCGGGCCGCCCCCAAACGTTGTCGCGTCCAGCCAACTCGCGCTGCTTGTTCCCAGTGTTCCGGATCAGCGTTCCCCGATTGAAGCCGTTCCCATAATCGCCGTGTGGTTTGTGCAAACGTCTTGCTGATGTCGCAATAGACGGTTCGGAACCGAGACTCGGTGCCCTCATGCAACACCTGCAAGTCGGTCCGCAACCGCGGTGACGTCACCGAATCGCCGACCGAGCACGGAGACGAACTCATCGCAAAATCTCCGAGCTTCGCCGATGTCGGCTCAGGCGAATCTCTGCCTGCAAACTGGCTCGCGATGGCATCGTGCCGCGACGAACCGCAGGTTGACCCGTCAAGGGGATCGACGCACTTGAGACCGTCCCAAGGGGATCCGGCGTGGAAGGATGGAGCGTTGGTGACATGACCGCCACCGTCATGCGAATGTCTTGTCCCGGATACAGCATCCAATCGGCAATGCCATCGTGACCGATACCGATCAATTGATTGGCGACGTCGACATGGATGCGGCGGTACCCACCAGGCAGCCACTGCGGATCCACCGATTCAACGACACCGTCCAATCGCCGCGTCTGTCGATTCCCGCCCTCATCCGCGACGTCCCACCGAATCGACACGGGACATCCCTGGCAATGCGAACGTCCGACGACCTGCTGGGAGATCAGCGCGTCGACGGTCAGGTGTTCCAGACTGACAATCTTGGCAATCGGTTGGCCGCGTTCGGCCCATTCGCCGCCGTCTCGATAGACATCGACCAAGATCCCGTCGATTGGCGATCTTAACTGCAAGGCCAGACAGTCCGTGTCGATCTCCGCCAGTTCACTCTCTCGGATTCTCCACAGTTGCTCTGCCGCGTTGTGTTCGGCCAAGGCCTGGTCGTACTGTCGCTGGGCCTGAGACACGACTTGGGTCAACGCTCGAAACGCCGGATTGGCAAGGGAATCCGGTTCGCCGAAACGATTTCGATAGCGTCGCAATTCCTCTTTCGCAGCCGCCATCGCGGCTTCCGCATGATCCAACGTCGTCGTGTCTTCGGCTTGCGTCCGAGCCAAACGTAATCGCTCGATCGCAGTCTGCCGCTGACGGGTCAATCGATCATTGGTCAGCGTGACGATGACTTGGTTCTCGACCACGACCTGATTGCGTCCGACTGCCCATTGAGTCACCGCGCCGTCGGACAAGGCCGGTAGATCGATTTCGGTGCCGTAGCGGACAACGCACTGGCTGGCCTGGACATCAATGCGATTGACGCGGTCACCTTCCCCTTGGCCGCCGACAACGACCGAAGCAAACAGCATCCAAAAGCAAACCGAAGTGATCGGCAACGAGGCGGGACGAACGTTCATAGCGAGGCGAATCATGTCGATGCCTCCGTCTTCTTGAGTGTGCCAAAGTGAAGCCCCCAGAACGATCGCACCGAATCAATGGCGTCACGGAACAAGACGTATGCCAGCGGTGACGTCCCACAGTGGAAACGAACTCGCACCGGCATCCCCTCGTGAGGAATCGTGGCAACGAAATCCTCGCTTGCCATCGCATTCCCGGCCGTATTTATGCGTGCGGGCGACGCGACGGGCTTCCGCGAATCAAAGGAACCCCGCGAAGCCACCTCGCTGGAATCCTCCGATATCGATAGGTGGTCGGGCAAAGCCAACTGCACCAGGGTCGCCGAACCGGATTCTGATTCGATGGCGGGTCCGATCGATTTCACGGCGGCATCCCAGCGGACATCGGGCTGGGCGACGGGGGAAACGGCCACTGACAAATCACCCGAGTCGCCCGAGAGCATCAGATCGCCCATGCGACGCTGATCGACTTCCGCTTCGGCATTCCAAGCGGTGCCCAACTGCACCACTTTCAACAACGGTTCGCCGAATCGCACCGGTCGATCGATCAAACGTTGCCGCAACCGCCAAGCATCGACGATTCCGGATTGTTTTGCGGTCACGTGAAGTGAAGCTTCGACGCTGCGCAGATGCTCTAGTTGGGCGTCGATCCCATCGATTCGCAACTCGGTGACACGACGACGCGAATTGGCTTGCGACCGTGCCGCAGACCGATCGCCGGCGGGATGAATCAGATTCTCCGTTTCCACGGCCAATTCGGCCTCCAGCCGCAAACGTTCCGAACGCAGTTGTTTGATCTGCTGTTCCAACGTTTCATCTTTCAGCGTCAGCAATGGATCGCCGACTTCGACACGATCGTTGTGACGCACATAGATGGCGTCCACCACCGCGTTGCGGGGCGAACAAACGCTTTGCCACTGTTGGGGTCGCAACACCGCCGGTGACGTCACGATATTCGGGACAGGCATCGCCCCCACGATGATTGCGGCCAATGCTCCCAGCCCGGTCATCCACTGGCGTCGGTAACGCTGATACCACGAACCATGCATTGCACCGGAGGGCGCAAGCCAACGCCCCAGTACCGAACGATTCGTTGCCGATGACTTGATGTCGACGGCGATGCCCGCCATTCGGCAAAGCCGGATCAGATGGTCACGATGGTCTTCGGCACACCCGGCATGGTTGACATTTCTCAGCCCGATCAAGGCCAGATCACTGGACGTTCCCACGCGAACCAGACAATCCAACACCAAGCTTGCATCTTGGTCGTCACCATCACCGACGTCACGATCGGGATTGAAATAGCATCCGTTATCGTCGACCGGTGTTTGAAGCGATTGTTGCAAAATCCAGCGGACCGCTTCGCTGTGTCGATCAACTTGGTCAACGTGGCTGACGGCAATCACTTCGCGTGGCCGTTCGCGTCGTACCACGGCAACACGATCGAGATGAAAACCTTCGGCGACCAAATCGGCCAATGATTCGATGACGCTGCGTGGGTCCGACAATCGGCTCCATCGATCGAATTGTTGGTCGATCCAATGCGATAGCGAGGCATCGTCGCGAAGTCGCCGGATCAATTGGCGACGCATGAATTCACCCGCCAAGTCGGCCATCTGGGCGACAAACCGCAGATAGCCTCGTTGCGTGACGGTGCCCCCACCGGATTCCAGATGGACTTCAATCAAGTAGGTGGCGTCGGAGCCTGAAGATTCACCCATATCGGTGTCGATCGCGACCACGGCGACGGGGTGCGGCGACGGATTGGCGGGCTGTTCGGGGTCAGCCGCACCGGGCGTGGACGGCACCACCGCGGGACCGGCACCGGTCGCAATTTCGTGCAACATGCATTGATGCGATTGCCGGGCCGCATTGGTCCAGTCTTGGAAATCAACATTGCCCAACCGGTGACAGATATCAAACTCCGTCGCCGATGCTTTTCGCCAAACGGTGACTCCCTCGGCCGCCATCGCCCGCAGAATGCGATCGGCAAGAAATGCCCAATACCTTGATTCCGGCATCTGGGCGGTCGCCGCCGCGGCCACCTCGCGAACGATATCGGAGATTTCGCGTTGGGCATCGCGGACCAAGCCTTCCCCGGATTCAACCGTCCGGCCCGATCGACGCGCAGCATCCGGCGGTGCCGTCGCTGTTGCGGCGGCGGCACGATAGACAAATGGCTGCTGGGGTGCGGCGTGTTTCACGCGATCGCGTCGATGTCCAGGGATGCGGACGTACCGATGACATTCTGAGATGCCAAGCATCGGGGACTAGCAAAACCCGGCCTTCATCAGCAACGGCAATCCGCCCGGCGACCAGCGTCGGCATGCCCGCCCCGCCGCCGAATGCCTCGTTCCGTAATGGCTTTCCCGCGGACCGCTGGTCAACGCCCCGGCTTCAACCTCCATTCCGATCGCTGTCTGGCCTGATGGCGATCGGCCGGTGATGAAAACCCCAACGACTGGACGTCCAATCCCCAGGTCGGATCCGCACGACAAAACTGAAAGCCGTGGTCACGCGGATCTTCGCCTTGGCGTCTGATCTCAAACGCCAAGGCCACATCGCTGACCAGCGTCTGGCAAGGCTTCGATACGCCCGCACATTGATAGCCCTGGTGAACGGGACGATGATCGGAAGCCGCGATACGCCTGACCGAAGCCCAAGACGACTGTTCCTGATCCGAAGCCTCCGCAAGGATCGCGACCGCCGCCGCGCGAGTGATCGGCGATGCGATCGGATCTTTCAGCCGGCGATGTGCGATCTGTCGCGTCCACGATGGATCACAGTAAGCTGCCATGGCACGCAAATGCCGATCGTCGACTTCCGAGGTCGGCAGGCTTCGCAACCAATGGTCGGCAACGGTGTCAAAGATCGTGTCCGAATCCTTGGCGACATCGACACCATGATGCCAAGTCGATGTCGCACAGCGCGAAAGGCAATCAATCATCGCCGACGTCGCGATGCGTCGTGCCGCGGTGGGTTGAACCGCCGTTATTGATCCCGGCGTCTGGCTTTGGCTCACGAGATTTTGGTTTTGCAGATACAAATCCAAAACCAGCACACTGAGCGTTCGGCATCGTTGATGAATGGGATCCACACGCCCGTCATTCGTCGTGAACGAGAACTCACGGTACAAGCTTGACCAAGGATCATCCATCTGTGCCGGAGCACAGACACCGCGATCGTCGAATGCTTGAAACAGCGAATGACAACGGCGGACCATTTCGGCGAATCGATCGCGAGTCTGCCACGTGTCACCCACCAGTCGCACATAGACCGACCATCCGGGAATACGAATCGGCACGGCCGAAGCGTGCGGCGGCTGATCCAATGCGTCGACGCGTTCTTGCCATTGTCGATCTTGGTACCGCATCAAAACTCGAGCGGCAGAAAATCGCAATTGCAGATCGCGACTGGTGGTGGCACGGCGGACCTGACGCAGTAGTTGCATCTGTTGCGACGATCCATCCGGCAATTGCCGCAAAACGTCCAACAGATCCGTCGACGCCCGATTTCGACTCAGGTACGAATCCGATGCCAGCGCGATCAATCTTGGATCACTGGGAATCGATTCGGCGCGATTCAACTCCATCCGCTGATGCGAACCGGCATCGGCGAACAACGGCATCGAATTGGCCGACGCCAGAATTGCAAAGAACGAAAGAACTCGCCAATCCAAACGCACGCGGTCGCCCCACACGGTGTGTCAGCCAAAAAACCGACCCTTTCGTCTCGCCCGCACGGCGACAAAACGGCCAAAACCATCGGTCGCAGACTAATTACGGCCGTGGCCCCCCGTACCGGCAAACCGACCAACGCGACCGATCGACGAAAATGGTCCATGGTTTAAACTGCGCAGCCCCGATAATCCCACTATCAGCGACCTTTTCTTCCGCACGACTGATTCATGCAAATCATCTGTTTCGAAGACCGACACGTGGACCGCTTGGCCCCGATCACTCACGCTCGGCCCGCCTACGCGATCACGTGTGCCAGCCACCGGTTGATCGATTGGCTGAAACGATTGGTCGACGAGGGGCATGCCCAAAGTGTTCAGGCGATGGTGCGTGATTACTTGTTGACGTTGCAGCAATTGGATCACCAAATCGAAGCACCATCCCAAGTGGGCCAGGGCGGTCAAAGTGTGATGCTGGTCAACGCACGATTGGCTCCCACCGTTGCGGCGCTGGACGCACTGCGGAAATTGGCCAAACGGCAATCCGACGGCGTGATCGTGGACGAACGTGATCAAGCGGTGTTGGCGGCGGTAATCGGACCGAAGGAATTACAGGCGATCGAAAAGCGGGCTCCGACGACGCCATTGGTCGACGCGCTTCTGCAGACGGCTGGACAGTTACCCGCAATCACCGAGACCACGGTGACCGACGCCATCGCCGCGTTCTACTGGCCGCACGATGTGATCGAAACCCACATGGCGGAAATGCAATCGGCGATGCAATTCCGCATTGACAAGGGCGACTATGAACAACGTCAAGACGGTGTCTTCGTACGTCCGGGCGTGAAGATCGGCGACTATGAATCGATCCATGTCAACGACGGTCCCATCGTGCTAGAAGAAGGAGTCCAGATCGGCCCGTTCTGTTTTTTGGAAGGCCCAGTGTATGTGGGTGCCAACACTCGGATGCTGGAACATTCCGCCATCAAGGACGGCGTGTCTCTGGGACACACGGTCAAAATTGGCGGCGAGGTCGAAGCATCGATCATCGAACCTTATACCAACAAACAGCATCATGGTTTCCTGGGACACAGTTACTTGGGCAGCTGGATCAACCTGGGCGCCGGCACCTGCAACAGCGACCTGAAAAACACATACGGAAAAATCAACATCGAATATGGCGATACCAAAGTCGCCACCGGAATGCAGTTCCTGGGATGTGTCATGGGTGACTATTCCAAAACGGCGATCAACACCGGCATCTTCACCGGCAAAGTCATCGGCGTGTGCAGCATGATGTACGGCTTCATCACCGCGAACGTGCCCAGCTATGTGAACTACGCTCGACTGTTCGGGCAAACGTCGCTCCTGCCGGCGGACGTGATGATCAGCACCCAACAACGGATGTTCGCACGAAGAAAAGTCCAGCAACGCGACTGTGACAAACAGTTGATCATTGATATGTATGAACGCACCGAAAATGAACGAGAGTCCGAACAGATCGGGTTTTGATCTCCTTGGCTTTGCCGCAGCAACAATTTGACCGAAAGCAAATTCATGAACGTACGTGTCGGAATCGTCGGCGTGACCGGATACACCGCGGCGGAATTGATCCGCTTGCTGGACCGTCACCCCAGCGCGAATTTGACCGCCGCAACCAGCCGTGGCGATGCGGGCAAGCCGATTCACGTGGTGCACTCATCGTCCGCCGGTCGCAACGACGTGATGATCGAAAGGTTCGACCCGGAAAGGATGAAGGCCTCCTGTGATGTCGTGATGTGCTGTCTGCCGCACGGTGCAAGTGCCGAAACGGTTCGCCAATTGATCGATGTGGGATTGCGAGTCGTCGACTTCAGCGCCGACTTTCGGCTTTCCAGCGTCGAGGTTTATCAAAAATGGTACGACGTGCAGCACCCGTGGCCCGAGCGGATCGGCGTGACGGCGTATGGCATGCCTGAGTTCTTTGCCGATGACATTCGGTCCGCCGATGTGGTCGCAAACCCTGGTTGCTATCCGACGTCGGCTATTTTGCCTTTGGTACCGCTGATCAAGGCAGGCCTGGTGGATCCTTCGGATGTGATCGTCGATAGCAAATCAGGGGTCAGTGGCGCCGGTCGGTCGCCCAAACTTGCGACGCTGTATTGCGAAACCAACGAATCGATTGCCGCGTACGCGGTGGGTTCCCACCGACATCAACCTGAAATCAAAGATCTGGTCCATCGAATCAGCGGAAAAGACATCGACGTCACGTTCACGCCGCACCTGACACCGATGGACCGTGGCATTTTGTCGACGATCTACTTGCGTCCCACCGGCGGATCCATCGACGACGGCATGCAGGCCTGGAAACAACAATACGATTCGTCACCGTTCGTTCACGTGGTCGACCATTTGCCGGCCACCAAGCATGTCAGCGGAACAAACCATGTCCAAATGACGTTGCGGCAAGCCGGCGACCGCTGGATTGCCGTTTGCGCCATCGACAACTTGACCAAAGGTGCCAGCGGTGCGGCGATCCAAAACATGAACGTGATGTTCGGGCTGAACGAAACGGACGGTTTGCTATAGCCATCTTGCTGTAGCCACCTGATTCCAACAGGCATCATGCCGGCTTTTTTTCGGTCGCTGGGCGTCACGAGGAATTGTGACGCCGGTTCGCCGGATGCCTACACTTAGCTGCAACCAAGGGCGTTTAGCTGCAACCGCCGGATCACCATGATCGGTCCGCAATCTCGTGGTCGTTCGGATTTCTTGTCTACATGACGGCATTTCTGCATGGACAGTCACCAGTCGCCATCTTCACCAACACCCTTCGCCCCGCCGTCGCCGTCGGACAAGGTTTCCGGCACCGACATGGTCGATCCCACGGAAAGTGAATCATCGGCGATCGTCGCGCGTCCCAGACGAATCTGGCCCGTGTTTTTGGTGATCGCCGCGTCACTTGGCACCTACATGGTCGCCAGCGCGGCGGCATTTCTGTTGGCGATCTTTGTGGTTACCGGCCAGTTGTCGCTGGATCAATTACGAGATCCCGACACCGCCATCAGCATCACGGAATCTCGGCTGGGATTTCCCATCGTGGTCGTCCTTCCACAATTCGCGCTGATCGCTCCCTGCATCATCGCGGCGTGGTTATCCCCGGTCGGCTTTGCAAACCGACTGGGACTGCGGCGTGGCAATTGGCCCTATTGGGCTTGGGTATCGGCGATGCTGGCGACCCCGTTGGTGGGCATGACATCTGGATTGGTCGGCGGGCTATTTTTCGAAGAAAGCGATCATCTGAAAGAACTGACGCGAATCTTTCGCCAGCACGGTACCGACGGTTTCCTGATTCCGCTGGCGTTGATGATCGGTGCAACGCCGGCGATTTGCGAAGAACTGCTGTTTCGTGGCTATGTGCAAACGCGTTTGACAGATTCACTGGGACGCTGGTTTGGCGGACGCATCACTTTTCCCGTCGGCCGGGCGATCGGCGCTCTGCTGGGCCTGATCATTGCATCGCTGGTGTTTGCCGCCTTTCACATGGATCCGGTGCACGTCGTCACCGTGTTTCCCATCGGCTTGTTTTTGGGTTGGGTGGCCTACCAAAGCGGGTCGATCTATCCGGCGATGCTGGGGCATTTCGCCAACAACACGCTGAGCGTTGTAATCACGGTGCTGGCACCGGAAGAAATGCCCGACACGCTGGCGCTGCCATCGGTGATGTTCGCCTTTGCGATCTTTTCGGCAGGCATGTTGGGATTGGCCGGGTCCGTCTTGGCGTCGCTACTGTTCAGCCAGCGTCCGGATCACGAGCTGATTTAGTTCGCAATTCGGGAACTGCCAATCAAGCCGTCGACAAAGGATCGCCGGAACGGGCACGATCGTTCGGGCAAAACCATATCGATGAAACGGGCGGTTGCGTCGGCAGCGTTTCCGATTGGCGCGATTGTGTGGCGTCTGCAGCTGGTAACAAAGAACGCAGCCCATGCAGCGGCAAATTGCGATTCAAACGTCGCACCCGCCCGGCGGCAACGAGCAACCTTGCGTCTGTGAGTTAACGTTCTGGTGAGTGGACCAGCGTGGACGTGGGGCAAACCAGTCGACGACTTGGCGATCTCTCATCGGCTTCCGGTCGATCAGTCGTCTGCTGGGGCAAGCAGCCGAATCACGTTGTGGGGATGTGATTCCATTGGTCGACCGGAAGCCTTTATTCTTGCCGCGTTAAGCTAGCGGCCCGAATCTCAGCACACGGTGAGACACGGCTCACACGAGCCCCAATCCGCCGGATTCTCTGCCCGTCCGCACTGTTTCTTCATCGGACGCCACTGCTGGGGTTAGCCTGACCTTCGTTCAGACGCAAACGGCCTGCCTTCGCAACAGCGACACCACGAACGGTCCGATCGCTGCCATCCGTCGTCGATCGGGAGATACCATTCCATTTAGATACGGGGTGCGGGCGATGGCCGTATGAAATGGTGCAGTGCTTCGACCTAGGAAACCCGTCGCCTGCGACGAACCATTCCAGCCAAGCCACAAAAGGTCAAAGCGGCTAAGCTGGCGGGTTCAGGAACCGCGACGACTCCGGTAATCTGTGGATCGGTGAAGGTTCCAGAGTCGAAGTGGCTGATGATTCTCCATGTACTATCCTCGTCCATGTCTTCTTCTCCTGGTATCGATGGACTAGCCGGTGTGACTCCTCCAACGTTAAGGAATCGCAGACGAAAGTCTCCGGTGACGGTACCGATGGATGCCAGGCTGATGATGCTGTTGCTAAAGTTGCTGTCCTCATCGATGGTGGCGATGGCCGTTGTAAATCCGTCAGTCGACGCGAAAACCCCAATCTGACTTGGACCGCTTGTAGACGACCTGGTTCCAATAATCAATTCATCTAGGGTCGCAGAATATCCCGGATCGAGCGAAAAGCCGATCTCCACGTAACCGTTGGGATTTAGCACCGTCGGGGCACCATCCAAATTAATGGCCCAATTGTCAGAATTGAAAGCGTTGTTCGTTGGTGTGTACTGAAGCCCCCCGCCACGAGTCATGTCGATCCCTGTGACTCCGGTAAGAGTGGTATCGCCAGCGACACTATCGCGGACACCGCTGTCAGTATCGCTATAGGGAAATGCCGCGTATGAAACAATGATGTCGGCGTAAACAGGAAGGCTGGTTGCGGCCGAAAGCAGAGCAATGCCAAGGCTGAAGAAGTTGAAAGATCTCATGTTGTTTTTTCGAGGTTTGCATTTGCGTCAGTTAGTCGCCCCGTGGCCTCAAAATAACGAAAAAGCCCCTGGCTTACCAAAGGACACACCCCAGTTTCCCCAAATTATCGCTAGAACCGTCGCCATCATCATCACCAAAGCAAGATCGTTGGATGGAAAAACCCTTGATTGCAAACGACACCTCTTGGCCTGAAACCAAATCTATTGAGTAAGGACACAGTTGACTGGGAGGCGGTCAATTTGAAATGCTGAAGCACTCAGGGGAAGCCTCGAACGCACTGTTCAACCACAAGGCAAGAATCAACGCCTCCGACTTGGCCATCGACATAAGGCAGCCCCCCCTGTTTGGAAGAATGGCACCACCAAAACGGAACTGCCGATCGCCAATGTGTTGCCTCTGCCATTCACATGGCTAGCAAGATCTTTTTGACTGCCGGAAAATCTGGTGCCTTTGGAAAATTTGCTTTCTACTCTCGCACAAAACCACTCTTCCGGCCCCCAAACCGACATCCACGTAAGGGGCCCTGGTGTAATGCATGTGGCTGCGATCAGGCGTACCATAGGGTTTGCCTGAAGAAATAGGTCTGCCCGAAGTAGCTGAATCACCCCCCGAAGCACGATGCGAGGTCGCATTGATGCGGCCGACGTCGTCTGGGGCAAAATCGCGACCACCGGAGAAGAACGATAGAAACGCCGTTTGCCGTTCCGTTGCTGGCTTTGTTACCAAGTCTGCGTTTGGGATTTGACCACCCCGGTTACCTTTGGTTGTTGGCGGCGTTGCCCGTGCTGTGGTGGATCGGCTCGGGCCCCCTGCAAGTCTTGGGGCCTTGGCGACGCCGTTTCGCGTTGCTGTTTCGCACGATCGTTTGGGTCGGCGTGGTTCTGGCCATCGCGGGTGTCCAGTTGGTTTGGGTCAGCGACCGCGTCACCGTGATGTATGTGCTGGATCAATCCGAGAGCATCCCGCTGGCCAAACGGCAGGTCATGCTGGACTACGTGACCCGCAGCGTCGCGACCCACCGGAATCACACGCGTGAAGACCGGGTCGGCATCATCGTTTTTGGCCGCGACGCGATCATCGAAATGCCTCCGTTCGATGAAGACATTGCGGTCCGGCGTCTGGAATCCAATCTGGACCGAACCGATGCGACGGACATTGAATCGGCATTGAACCTTGCGCAAGCATCGATGCCCGAAGACACCGCTCGCCGCATCGTGATCGTCACCGATGGGAACGAAAACCTGGGCCGCGCGACGCAGATGGCATCAAGACTGGGCGACGCCGGCATCGGTATCGATGTGGTGCCAGTCGAACTGGATTTCGCGAACGAAGTCTTGGTGGAAAAGGTCGACTTGCCGACCGAGATTCGCACCGGGCAACCGTTCGAAGCACGCATCGTCGTGACCAACTATAGCGATGACGGCGGTTCGGCAACGCAAAACGCCGGCGACGATGCTTCCGACGACGATGTGGCTGGTCCAGTCAAGGGTTTGTTGCGAGTCAAACAATCGGTGTCCGGTGAAGAATCACTGTTGCTGGAACAAGAGATCGAACTGGATCCGGGCAAAAATGTCTTTCCACTGCAACACACGATTGATCAGCCGGCGCCGTACACCTACGAAGCAGAGTTCATCCCGCAAAACGATGACCAAGACGGGCTTCGCAAAAACAATCGAGCGACCGGGTTTACCTATGTGCGTGGCAAAGGACGCGTGCTGCTAATTGAAGACCGGTCGCGACAAGGCGATTTTGACCTTTATGTTCAAACGCTACGCGACGCGGACATCGAAGTCACCAAGCAATCCACCGATCAGCTGTTCGGATCACTGGCGGAATTGCAAACGTTTGACGCCGTAATTCTGGCAGGCGTTCCCCGTGTTGGTGGCGGCGAAGGCAGTGGGCTGGTGTCGTTCACCGACGAACAAATCCAGATGTTGGTTCGGAACACACAACAACTGGGGGCCGGCCTGCTGATGATCGGCGGTCCCGAATCGTTGGGTGCCGGTGGCTGGACGGGAACCGAGCTTGAAAAGGCAATGCCGGTCGACTTTAAAATTCGCAATACCAAGATCCAAGCGGTCGGTGCGTTGGCGCTGATCATGCACGCCAGCGAAATGGCCGAAGGCAACCACTGGCAAAAGGTCATCGCGCGTGCGGCGGTCAAGCAGTTGGGACCGGCCGACTATGCGGGGTTGTTGCACTGGACCATGGGCGGCGACGCTTGGCTGTGGGGCGGTCGCCAGGGATTGCTGCCAGTCGGTCCGAACCGTCAAGCGATGATGGCCGCGGTTGGACGCATGACCCCCGGGGACATGCCACAATTCGATCCCGCGATGCGGATGGCGGCTGCCGCGTTGACTCGGACTCCGGCGTCGATGAAACACTGTGTCATTATCAGTGATGGCGACCCGAGTGATCCGACGCCTGGAACAATCGCCGCATTCAAGAACAACAACATTACGATCAGCACCGTTGCGGTCGCCTCACACGGGCTGACCGAAAGTCAACGACTGCGGCGGATCGCCCAGGCCACCGGCGGAAAATATCACCAAGTCAAAGACGGCCGGGCGTTGCCAGAAATCTTCCAGCGGGAAGCTCGTCGTGTTGCGCGGCCCTTGGTCTTCGAACCGTCCGGCGGCACCGTCCCGGAAGTCATCTTTCCGCACCCGATGCTGGACGGTGTGGATCGTGTCATGCCACGGATCGGCGGATTCGTACTGACCCAAACCAAGAACAGCCCGCTGGCCCAAGTGCTGATCCAGTCCCCCAAACCCGATTCGCCGGAAAACGCGACCATCCTGGCGGCATGGACGTATGGGCTGGGCCGGACAGCGGTTCTGACCACCGACGCGGGTGCACGCTGGGCGTCATCGTGGACGCCGTGGAACGACTACGAAAAATTCCACAGCCAGTTGGTCCGCTGGCTGATGCGACCGACCGGCGATACCGGAAAGTTCACTTTGGCAACGCAAGTCCGCGACGGCGAAGTCGAAGTCATCGTCAATGCGTTGGACAAGGACGATGAGTTTTTGAACTTCCTGGAGATGAACGCGACGGCGTTGGATCCCGAATTGAAACCCATCGCATTAAGCATGCGACAAGTCGCACCGGGGCGATACGTCGGTCGCTTTCCGGTGGATCAAGCCGGCAGCTATTTCGTCAACGTGATCCCTGACGAAGGCACTGCGCCGTTAACGACGGGCGTCAGCGTTCCGTTCAGCGAAGAATATCGAGTCCGCCGAACGAACCTAGCTTTGATCAACGCATTGGCGGAAACCAAGGTCAACGGCGGCGAACCGGGAATGGTATTGCCGGCGATCGATCAACGGGCCGCCGATGAATTGGTCCAAATCGACACGTTCCGCGGGGGATTGCCACCGGCGCGCAGTATCAAGGACGCTTGGCCGTGGTTTCTGTTGGCCGCATGTGTGCTGTTCCTGTTCGACGTGGCCGTCCGCCGGATCGCGATCAGCTTCGCATGGTTGGGACGATGGGTCCGCAAACGTTTCGGCAAAGCCAAAGCGTCCGACACGCCCACGACACGCCGCTTGGACGAACTGCGTCAAAGCAAAGACGCGGTTTCGCAATCCATTGATGCTCGACGACGCAGCGTTCGGTTTGATCCGCAATCCGTGCCGACCGATTTGACGGGTCAAACCGGTGCACCGGAGTCTTCGTTTGATTCGCCCGCGAGCTCCGGAAAGCCGCCCAAAGAATCGGCCAAAGACGGTAGCCGCCAAAGCGACGGGTCGACCTCGGACGCCCCGGTCAGCTATACCGAACGTCTGCTGGAAGCCAAACGGCGTGCTCGCAAGAATCGCGATTAAACCGATCTGCAGACCGCACCAGCATTGACGTTTTCGCGAGCGGACCCCAAGCATCCACTGGCTTTTTTTGCCGCCCGCTTTGTTTCAAACCGCCTTTCTCTGACGACGCAAAACGATCGCCATGTCCTCCGTCCCGTGGTGGCGTCGCTTCTATGCGACCGCCGTCTTTTATCCCACGCTTGCCTGGAACTACTTGCTGGGCCGCGTGCTGAAGACGCGTCGATGGTGGGACTTTGTCGACACCAACGTCATCGTCGGTGCTCGTCCATTTCCTCGCGATGTCAGCAATTTGAACGAGGCCGGAGTCCGTGCGGTGGTCAACACGTGCGAAGAATACGCCGGCCCGATCGTTGAATACGACCAGTTCGGCATTGATCAACTGCACATCCCGACGACCGACTTTACCCACCCACGCCTGGAAGACGTACGCATCGCGGTGGATTTCATTCAGTCCTATGTCAGCGAAAACAAGACGGTCTATGTGCACTGCAAAGCGGGGCGTGCACGCAGTGCGACCGTGGTGATGTGCTGGCTGATTCAGTACCGCGGCATGACTGCCGAACAGGCCCAGCAAGCTCTGCTAAAAGCACGGCCGCACGTCAATCCCCATCTGTATCGCCGGCCGGTCGTCACCCAGTTCGTTCAATCGCTGGGTGACGACGCTTCGGACCATTCACCGGCGGCGTCGACCGCCGTTACAGGGGAGCCTCACCGCTGACCGAAATCGGTTGCGGCATCCGTTGGATCGGTTGATCCATGGGGACACCCCCGGTGTAATCGTTTTGCACCGGCACCGGTTCGCCGACCGGGACGTCGCTGATGATCACTTCGTTGGGAACCACACCGGATTCCAGCATCGCACCATAGGCATAGCCGTAGTTCGGTCCCAACGGTTGACGTCGGATCGGAATACAGCATTCGTCTTCACAGCAGCCGCACAGGTTGGGGTTCTTGGTTCCCGGCAGGGTCAACAAGTATTCCGCATCCAGTTCGCCCGGATCCATCCACAATCCGTCCGGCGTCAGGTCCATCACACCAAGGTCAAAGTACAAGCCGCGACGGACGACTTCGTAGTTGACGTAGATGTTTAGCAACTGGTTTTGCGATGCCAGCAGAGCATCCAACGCTCGAATCGTATCCTGGGCGGCGGTGGGTCCGCTGTTCAATCCTCGGGCGTCACGCAACAGTCGGATGTCTTCGTTCAATTCGATCTGTGCCGCAGCAATTCGCACGGCTTGTCGACCGAGTTCGAAATTCAATCGGTTCTGTTGCAACTGGCGAACGGTGCTACGCATCAGACTCCAAATGCCGTCTTCGTATTGATAGTAGCTTCGTTTGGCTCGATCAAACTCAATCAACGACTGACGATACGTGTTGCGTTCTTGCAGTCGAGTGATGGGTGCATCCCACTGCAACCCGACTCGCAATCGTCCGGTGTCGCCACGCAGTGCGAACGGATTGTTGCCGACGTTTTGGACATCACCGCTGAAGACCACGTCCAGGCTGCTTTCCAAGTCATCCGCGTTGAATTCGATCAGACGCCACGAATCGACCAGCGATGCACGAGCATTGGCCCAGTCGCGGCGATTGACGCGAGCGATCTGGAACGCTTCGGCCGGATCAATTTCGATCTCGGGCAACAGCACACTTTCGACGCGGGCACGAGCCTGGATCAGCTGGACCGCCAAGACGTCGTCGCCCAGTTCGGCCAACAAGTCTTGGGATTCCAAAATGATTTCGTCACGCAATCGGACGGCCAAATCGGATTCGTCGCCGGCACCTTGATTGGCCAGCAAGTCTTCGATGCTTTCATCCAGAGCTTGGATCCGTTCGCCGTACGATTCCAAGCGTTCTTGCAACGCCGTGAAACGATCAGCCAGTTCGTCGGACAGTTCATCCAGTTCTTCGATTTCAAAGATCGACTCGTCGATTTCTTTGATGTTCAGCAGCGTGCAAATCTGTGCCTTTTCCTGTTCATACAGGTCGTACAGCGATTCGTTCTGGCTGCGTCGATCGGGCAACGTCTCGATGAACTGTGCCAAGTCCTCTTTGACCCGTGGCAAGTCGTCTTCCAGCAAGGTTTCTCGGAAATCGGCCAGCGGGTCGATCTGTTGTTTCAAATCACGCAGGAAGTCGGCAACCTTGGGCGTCCATTCGATCGTCGATTCGGGCAGCCCGGTTTCCTCGTTGATCACCGGCTTGGCGGTTTCCAACAAAGACACGTTCAACGCCCCGACATTGGTCCGCACGTCGACCAATTGTTCGCGTCGTCCACGCAGCTCGCGATCGATCAGTTCGAATCGCTTCAAGATCGGATCGTCGATTCGCACACAGATGTATGGCGGCAAACCAAGTTGGACCAGGAACCGATCCAGCGACGTTTGGTATCCGACCTTCTGTTGAACAAGCTGGCTTTGCGAGCTCAGCAGGGCCGAACGGGCCTGTGCGACTTGCAACCGTTGACGCACGATCGCTTCAGCGTCGTCGGGAATCGTGGTCAACAGTTCGACCAAGGTGTTTTCCAGCACCAGCAGGTTTTCGCTGAGCCGGGCGATGTTTTCTTCCAAGTTTTGGATCTGCAATTGGTCCTGCAACAAGCCCAGCAGACCACCGGCTTGGGGCACGCCACCGAAACCGGCAGCACCACCACCGCCCCCGGTCAGACCGGCAAATCCGCCACCCAGACCGGTGAAGCCGCTGAGTCCGACGCCGAAGACCCCACCACTACGTTGAACATTGCTTTCGGTCGATCGCCCGACGGTGATGTTCAGATAAAAGCTGCGACGATACCGCTCGAACGCCCGCACGTTGGATAGCAGACGACGTTCCGACAACGTCAGTCGTTCCAGCACACGGTCGCGGCCGGCGTTTCGCAGCAACGGTTGAATCAG
Organism: Crateriforma conspicua; assembly: GCF_007752935.1. Taxonomy (NCBI): domain Bacteria; kingdom Pseudomonadati; phylum Planctomycetota; class Planctomycetia; order Pirellulales; family Pirellulaceae; genus Crateriforma; species Crateriforma conspicua. The sequence goes on from NZ_CP036319.1 coordinate 4,589,672, forward strand.
CGAAAAATCCAGAACCGTCGATGCGCTTTGTGCGTTCGGGCCGCTCAGTTCCCAGACGATGCTGTTGGCCACGCCGGCGACCAATTCGCCGCCGGTCGCGAAGGACCGTTGTAACGCCAGGTTTCGTCGTCCGGTGCTGTAGGGACCAACTTCCAGACGAGTGCTGCTGTCGCTGCCACCGTTACGACGCCGGCCGTCGGCGGTCAGGAATGTCCGTGCCCCGCCGAAAAACTGGGTATCAAAGCGGAATCGTTCGCTGCTGACGTCCAGCGCGGACAGGTACAGTTGTTCCAGCTGCTGTTGATAGTCGGGCGAATGCAGCAGAGCCAACTGGACCGCCGTGTCGGCATTCAGCACCAGCACGCCGTTTTCGTCCAGGGGCAGGAATTGCCACCAGTCGGGACTTTCGGTGATGTTCGTTTGGCCCGCCGCATCCCACATCGGATATCCGCGTCGGCCGTCCACGCACTGCATGTACTTGTTGGACGCCGGGTCATCCAAAGGTGCCGGCTGAAAATCCGGATCAAACGGATTGAACATCCGGCTGCGACGATCCGGCAAAATGCCCAAACGGGTTTCCGGGGGTCGGGCGACCGTGCAAGCCTTTTCGCGAATCAGCTCGCTGACTTCTTGGTCTGCTTGCTTGCGGTAGAACTGCCGGTGGCAGCCGGCCGTTGGAACGATCGTTTGGATCAGGGCCAGCCCCAATATCAGACCGGAACGCAGTTTTGGTTTTTTCACGGCAATCGGCGGGGGCAGAAGGAGTGATAGAACGTCGTCGACCGACACAGACGGCACGACCGCCTCGTTCGCTTCTTCTGTTCGGTCCGATCGTGTGGGCCGCTTGATCGGTGAATGTGGTCTGACCGGCCGAACCCCACCCAAGTGGTTCCGGTGGTTCGGGCTGTACCGGTTGTGCGACAACTCGCCGGAAAATTGCTGCACATTCGCACCCTGGCGATTTCGCGTCATCGGGGACATTTTGGGCGACCGATTGGCCCGTCCCGGCGGGCAAACGGATGCGGCCCGCTGTCGGATTGGCGCAGAACCCCGTACAGTTGGCACAACCGGTCCAACGAATGGCGGGCGCGAAAGATGGCGGCGAAACGCCCGCAGAGGCGGAGAAAAGCTTGACGCTACAAATACCCCAATTTACTATCCGGACTGGCCTTTTCTCCGCGTTTTGGCGGCCTTTCTGATCCTCTGGTGCCCGACGCGGTGCATCGCTTGTCCAACCCGCTCGGCGGGCCCCCCACGCCACGGTCGTTTCATGCAGTACGTCATCCTCGCCGTCCTGGTCATTCTGGTCATCGCATTCTTTGTGATGGTCTGGAAGGCTTCCCCATACTGGCGGTGGTACGCCCTGACGACCGCGTCGTTGACGATGATCCTGGCGGTCGTGTTCATCTTCCCGACGGCCATCGTGCTGAAAAGCCGATCCGCCTGGCACAAAATCAAGGAAGATCTGGAAACGCGTTATGACGGGGCGGTGGCCCAGCAAAAGGTGCTGAATTTCGGTGATCCCACCGACCCGACCGCCGGCCCCGGCGCGGTCGACCTGAACCAGCAATTGGCCCAACTGGGCACCGAAGCCGGTCGTCACTGGCGGGGGCTTCGCGTCGGCAATATCCAAGACCGCGCGATCACGCTGGTCCAGCCGCCGCGTCCCGAAGACGATCCGGCCGCCGCTGGCGATGACAACGCACAAGCCGCCGCCGATGGTGCCCAGCAGACCCTGGTCCCCGGCGAACTGGTCGTCCATGCCTTCGCCGACCAACCGCGTCCAGGTTTCGAATTTCCAGTTCCCAATTTTTACTTGGGTGAATTTCGCGTCACCGCCAGCGATGCGAACACCGTGACGATCGAACCCACCACCCCGCTTCAACCGCAACAAGAACAGGTCATCGGCAATCGCCAAGCGGTCGGCTGGTCCCTGTACGAAATGCTGCCGCTGGACGGTCACCAGATCTTCATCGCCGCCGGCAGCGAACCGGACGACGAAAACCTGTTCGGCCGACCGGACGAAGAATTGATCCGCAGCTTGCTGGGCGACAGCGTCAGCGAAGAAATCTTGCAGTCCTATCTGCGAGACGGTTCGCGTGCGACGCCCGAGGATCCGATCGAAACGGTTTGGAACAAGATTGAGTTCTTGAAGCCGTACACGTTGGATGTGGACAGCCCCACACAATCCGGTGTCCTGCAAGGCGGGTTCTTTGACGGCAGCGGACGAGCCCTGGACAGCCGGCTTCAGCACGGCGGCGAAAAAGGCGTTCAGTTCAAACAGGGTGACCAGTTGGTCGTCAAGCAGGAGGCCGCGGAGAAACTGTTCGACGAAGACGTCGCCAAATTGATCGACAAGTACTACGTCCGGCCGCTGAACGATTACCGATTCGGGATCCGAAATATTCGGTTGCGATTAAAAGAATTGGCGATGCGAAAGGCGGAATTGGAATTCGAAAACAACGTGCTGCAAGAAGCCACACGGTCCAGCCAAAACCTGTTGGTCGAATACCAGGACGAGGCGTTGAAGTTGGAACAAGACTTGGCCCAAACCCGAATCGAAACCGAGGCGATCACCGACTACATCCAGACCCTGGAGAGTCGCGTCAAAGAAACACGCGAAACCCTGGTCCGGTTGTATCGCAGCAACCAGGAGATCGAAAACGAGATCCAACGGGTCTACGCCTCGCTGAATTGACGCGAATCGATCGACCAAGATTCGTCGAACACTCTCGATTCGATCCGCAACCAAACGAAAACGCGGGACGCACCCGATGGACGCGTCCCGCGTTTTTTGTTTCGTAATGGTCACTGTTTCGCGGGGCGCATCTTCCCGCGATTCGCGCTGGATCAGACCGGACGCTCGGTCGATTCCATCAATGCACTCAGGTACAAGCCCGTGACGGCGGGTTCACGCTGGACCTGTTTCATGTGTTCGTAGAACGCTCCCATGATGTCACGACGGGAAATCTGTCCCAACAGACGTCCGTAGTCATCCAAAACGGGCAAACGCCGGCATGCGGCATCCAAAAACGTTTGGGCGATCGTCAGCAGATCCGTCTCCGCACTGATGACCGGAGGGCTGGCATCCACGAACGACATCAAATTTGACGATGGCAGTCCGTCGTAGGTCGCGTCGACGACAAATCGCATACACGATTTTTCGGAAAAGATCCCTAGGAATTGACGATCCTCGTCCACAACCGGCGCGCCGGAAATCCTGCGTTTCAACAACACGTTCAACGCGTCGATAACTTCCATGTCTGGCGAAAGGGTGACCAGATTGGAAACCATCAAGTCACGGGCGGTGATCGTATGCATCATGGGCTTGGGGCTCCGGTGAAAAGGCTTGTAACGGAAGACCGAATCTCGCGTCGCAGGACGCAATCTTGAGTCAACGAACATTTCAAAAGATCAACGTCAGTGCATCGCAGCGATTGATGGGTCGCCGCATCGCACTAAACGCAATGTTGCGGCGAATGCCGAATCGCGGTCAAGAAAATTTAGGCGTTCATTCTTCCACCCCGTCCGCCGCGGCATCGATACGAATCCCGTCGCGGTGGCAATGAATCGGGCCGTCATCGAACGCCGGCACGACGCCCAGACTCACACGGAACGGCTTCCGCAAACCACCATCGGACAAAGACTTACGTCACCGCCGCCGCAACGCCATCGGCAGCGGGGCGGACAACCGAGCGGTGGATCGGCTATGCTGCCCGCGGGGGTGAAATGCCCAGTTGTGAAAGTTCTCACAAAGCGAAGGAATTGACCGTTATGTTTGGCCGTTGGGTGCAAATCGAGTTCGAATGTCTGCCCCTGCGCAGCGTGTCACGCTTCGACGTTCCGGTGGACGCATCGCCGAAATACGAGGCCTTTGTCCAACGGGTTAAAAATGCGATCGACAAACACGGTTCGCACAACACGTATTACCTGCATCAGGGTCTGTGCGTCTATCACCTGACCAATGATCCGGCCCACGGCGAGGTCAGTTTCGAATTCGAAGGCGTGGCGATGACCGACAAGACCGATCGTAAGACTCGGTCGGTTGACTTGATCACCCAATTGCGTGGTGAAACCTGTACGTGGCTGAACGAACCGATCGTCGAATTCTTGGCCGAAAGCGTCAAACACAGCGTGCTGGTGGAATTTGATCGCTATATCGAAGCCGGTGATTTGGAAAAGACACGTCAACGGATCGCGGAGATCGAAAAACAGGCCGAAGAAAGCGGCGGATTCGTTGGGATGTACCTTTAGGACGCTGACACTGGCATCGAACACTTTCGATGCACCGTCAAATCAAAGCGTCACCGGTTTCACCGACCACGCCACGTCTGTTGCCAAGCACCCGTGCCATTTTGCGCCAGTCACTGATGATTCGGTCGTAGGCAAACAACGCGGCGCACAGTCCCGCAATGCTGGCCAAAACCGCGACCAGCATCACCCCGCGGGCGATGACGTCTCGCGACAGCAACAACATCAATCCGATCAACGGAATCACCGCTGCGGCCAACAAAAACACAACGCCTTGGGTGGCCACGCGTTTGCCGCGGGCTTCGAATTTCGGGTCGGTCAAGCGATCACGCTGGAACCTTGGGTAATAGACCTTGGTGACCAGCCACAGCATTCCGAAATACGGATACACCGCAGCAACGCCGCCGCAGATCAGCAGCGACATGAAAAAGTGCATCGCTTCGGTGCGGTCGAACGACGGGAACCACCATCGTAGCATCGTCGGATAGATGGCCCCGGCAATGATCCAAAGAGAACCACCAATGATGGCCGCCTGACGTCCCAAACGAAGCGACGCATCGACCTCTGTTTCGGTAACCGGTTGTCGCCTGGCAACCCGCCGAACCGCCATCACCACGGGTCTGGTGAAGTAAACCAGCAAAGCCGCACCGGTCGGAAACGCGATCGTGTTGACGCTGAACGCCAGCATTTCAAAGGCCCCCTGAAACGAAGGTTCAAGGGACGAATAACGCTGGATGATCTGTTGCTGGTTGTAAAAATAGTTGAAGACACCGGCGGCGATGTTGGGCGTCAAAATCACCGCTGCGGCCAACCACCGTGGCGACCACCGCATCAAACGACGGCGGTAGCTGGATGGTGGCGGATCAAAGATCCCCGCGACCTCCGGATGCAGTGCCAATTTCAAGTGGGCTTCCAAGCGTGCGCCGGCCGCGATGCGAATTTTCGAATCATGATGCAATGCGTCGCGTAGTGCCGATTCCAGCACCCGTTCGCTGGGATCATCGCATCGAACCGGTTCGGCAAGCGGTTGGTCCCGCGATTCGCATTGCTGTTGCAGCATCTCGGTCCAGGACGACGCTTGCCGTGGCACCTGAAACGGTCGATGCCCCTGCCACAATTCCCAAAGCATCACCGCCAGGGAATAAAAATCCGCTTCGGTTCCCACACGTTTTTGATCATCGGGGTCACAGGTTCGCACCGCGTTCAGGTGTTCCGGTGCCATGTAGGCGATGGATCCACCAAAGTTGGCGGCTGCTCCCGCACGTCCCGCGGCACCGGCAAAGCTGACGTTGAAATCCGCCAGCTTCGGGACCCCTTCTGCGGTTAACAACACGTTGGCAGGTTTAACGTCGCGGTGAAGCACGCCTCTTTCGTGGGCGGCCCGCAATGCCGCCGACAATTGGATACCGATCCAAGCAACGACGGCCGCCCATCGTGTTTCGGCCAACCACTGACGCAGGCTGGAACGTTCGGGCACCTGTTGGGTCGCCTGCAACAATTGCTGGTCGATGCACCGGAGCAACCACTTGCCCGTCGGTGTTTCCCCGGGTGCTGCCGCGGATCCGTCCCGGACGACTTTGACCACATCGGCAAGCGTCCCCCCGGGGACGTACTGCATGTACAACAAATGGACTTCGCCGTCGTCGTTGCATTCCGGACAGACCGTCATGCGTTGGTCATAGACACGCACGATGTTGGGGTGGTCCAACTGCGCCAGCGTCTGGGATTCGGCGCCGGTCCCGCGCGACACTTTCAACGCCACCAATCGCTGCATCGAATTTTGCCGGGCCAAATAGACCTGGGCAAACGCGCCCTTGCCCAATTCGCGAATGATCGAAAAATCGTCCACCGTCGTACCGGCCGGCAACGACTGTGGCGCTCGTGTTTTCACGGCCGCTGATGTCGCCTCCACCTCACTGCCCAGCGGCAAATCCAAATTGGCAAGATGCGGAAACCTCTGTTCCAAAGGCTGCGGCGGGCGTTTACCGAGCGACTGCAATAACTGGCGTTCCTCCATCACCAGATCCAGCGACACCGATTCGCGTGACAGCGGAGGTGACAAACCATCGATGTAGTCTTCGATGCTGCGAATCGAACCTGATTCGGCATCAATGGCCATGTCCATCTTGATCATTTCCGTCAGCAACAGCGGATGGTGCTGGACGGGCAACTGCGACGGAATAAGCTCCAGCAATTCCGCAGGCCGTTGCACCGGAGCCCGCTGGGCGACCGAATCGAGGCAGCCTTCCAAGTACCGATCCAGAACCTGCAGGGAGTGTTCCGCAGGCGGCGCCGAGGGTGTGGTGGTTTCCGATCCTTGGCCCGATCCCAACGACATGACGGCGAACGTTCCTGAAATGGTCGGAAGACGGAAAAATAGGGCAGACTTGCAATCACGGGCGGTTTCGCCGCACACCCATGGTGGACGACCGACCGCCAATACAGGTTAGACTGTATGCGGAAATGATTTTTTGTCCGATGGGCCTGGGAATCAAGCAAGGAACGTCCGAATGAGCGAATCGGAAGCGTTCGAACCGATCGACGGTGATGATACGGATCTGACCGAACGAATTTGCCAGCATGACAGCGACGCGTTGGCCGAACTGATGCGGCGTAGAGAAAATTCGTTGAAAGGTTTCGTCCGATCCCTGTGCAGCGACCGGTTGCTGTCCGTTGTCGAAGTCGACGATCTGTACCAGGAAATCAGTGCCGCGGCCATCAGCAGTTTGGCGACCGCGCCGCTGGACCAGTACACGCCGGTGCAGTGGTTACAGCAACTGGCGCGGCGTCGCGTGGTTGATGCCCACCGATTCCATTTCGAAGCCCAGCGACGCGACGCCGGTCGCCAAAGTTCGCTACAGGCCGGTGCCGACGACCAGAAAGGCGGCCTGGAGGCATTGTTGGCGGCCAGTTTTACGACGGCCAGCGCGGCGTTTTCCCGGGATATCCGCATGATCCGTCTACAGGAGGCGATCGACGAATTGGGTGACGAAGCCCGCCAAGCGGTGATGATGCGATACAGTCGCGGGTTGCCTTCCAAGGAGATTGCCGAGCAGTTGGGAAAGACGGATGCTTCGGTCCGTGTCTTGCTGTCACGCAGCCTTCGCCAGCTGGAAAAAAAGCTCTCCGATGTCCGACCGACTCGCTAGCCGACCGTCCGATTTGGCCGCTGCCTGATCTTGCCGACAACGGCGGAAACGGGGCGGGACGCGGCGATTTTCAATTCCGCCATTCTCCGCGAAACCGGACCGGCGTCGCAGGGGTTATTATTCTGGACGTGATCGGCACATCCGCCGTGACGTTCTTCTGCATCTTTGCCTTCCCCACCCCTCCCTGTCATTTCTGACAAAAGGTAACTCGAAAGATGAACAAAGCTTTCATCGCAGCCTTGGCCTGCGCCCTTGGTTGCTGTCTGTCCCTGACATCCGCATCGGCCGACGACGCGACTGCCGCCAAAGGCAAAAAGACAAAGGCGGGCCAACGCGGCACCGTCCAAATGGTCATGAACAAGATCAAGGCCGCGGAACTGACCGCCGAACAACAAGCCAAGTACGACCAATTGGCCGAAGGTTTGAAAAAGGAACTGGCCACGATCCGCGCAGCCGGATTGACCAATGAGATCAACAAACAACGCACCCAGCTGACCGCCAAACTGCGGAAAGAAAACGCAAGCCGCAAGGAAATCCTGGCTGCGGTTTCGGAGACTTTCAGCGATGACGTTGTGGCACTGATCAACAAAGCCACCAAAGCCAACGCGGATTTCCGTAAGGCTGCCTATGGTTTGTTGACCGAAGAACAATTGGCCAAGCTTCCCGAAGAGACTCAGAAGCAAATCAGCACCGCGCTGAAGCCGAAGAATCAGGGCAAAGGCAAGAACAAGGGCAACGGCCAAAAGAAACGAAAAGGCAACAAGAAAGCCGAAGCGGCGAACTGATCGCTTTCGCATCGATCACCCGGTCTGGCTTGTCCACACCGAAAGCAAGCAACGCATGCCGGCACATCGTCGGCATGCGTTTTTGTTTGCAACAAAGTTCAACCAACGTTGCAACTTCATGGACGTCGCGGCGTTAACTAGCCGAAATCGGCAACGCCAAGACCGGCCGGGTCAACCGTGCGAATGGATGTCCGATGAGTCAAACGCGTCGGGCAACAATTGCGACAGCTTGCGTATCTGTCGCTGGTTGTCGATCACATCGATGGTGATGACGGTGATATCCATGCCGAATTCGGCCAGAAACTGGCGACACGCACCACAGGGCATCGCGCCGCCAATACTGGCGATCGCGACGGCACGCCAAGTCCGATACCCCTGGGATACCGCCGCCGATGCGGCGACGCGTTCGGCACAGATGGTCAACGAATAGCTGGCGTTTTCCACATTGCATCCGCCGACTATTTTTCCATCGCCCATCAGCAACGCTGCGCCGACATAAAAATGACTGTGCGGCGCGTACGCTTGATCGCGTGCTTCAATCGCAGCCAAGACCAGGCGATCGATTTCGGCCTGCTTCAATTCATTCATCGGGGGCACACTGCCGGGGTCAAGCGATGCTTATTCGAAAGGATATCGGCGAATCAACAGAGGGCGTTTCTCCACTTGCTGCTGACGAATCACGATGGCTTCGTGGACCCTTTGAATATACCGCACGTCTGGTTCGCCGTCTTGATACAGCGTTGCGATCGGCTGGCCCGTTTCGACACGACTTCCAACCCGCCCATGCACATCCAACCCAACCGTTGCATCGATCACGTCGTCGACCTTTTGTCGCCCCCCACCCATCACTGCGACAATTCGAGCCAGCTCGATCGCATCGATCTGGGCGATCGTTCCTGATTCCGGGGCCGTGATCACGTGGGCGTCGGCAAGTGCCAGACGTTCGGGCAAACGCCCGCCCTGGGCATGCACCATTTGTTGGAATTTTTCCATCGCCGAACCGTCATCCAACAAACGCGTCAAAACGCTTCGCGCTTGATCGACATCGGTGGCAAGTCCACCTTGAACCAACAAGATTTCGGCGGAGGCAAGCGTGAGTTCACGGACCTCATCGGGACCGCCGCCGTCCAGTACGTCCAACGATTCATTGACTTCGTTCGCGTTGCCAATCGAACGCCCCAGCGGCTGGTTCATGTCGGAAAGAATGGCCGCGGTCGGCAAGCCCGAATCTGTCCCGACGCGGATCAATGATCGAGCCAGCGATTCGGCCTGTTCCACCGATGTCATGAATGCGCCACGCCCGACCTTCACGTCAATCAGCAAAGCATCCAGTGTCGCAGCCAACTTTTTCGACAGGATGCTGGCCGTGATCAATGGAATCGAATCGATCGTCGCGGTGACGTCCCGCAAGGCATACAGCCGGCGGTCGCCCGGCGCGATCGATGCGTCGGCGCCGACGATACAGGCACCGACTTGCTTCAGAACTTCGTTACGACGTGCCGCCGACAGGTCGATTTGGAATCCGGGAATCGATTCCAGCTTGTCCAGCGTGCCACCGGTGTGCCCCAGTCCGCGGCCGCTGATCATCGGGACTTCCGCCCCGGCGGCGGCCAGCAACGGTGCCAAAATCAGCGAAATCTTGTCGCCGACGCCGCCGGTGCTGTGCTTGTCCAGCCGGGGGCGATCGGTCAGGCGATCGAAACAATCGCCGCTGTCGACCATCGCCGCGGTCAGTGCGGATGTTTCCGCATCGGTCATTCCGTTGATGCGAACGGCCATGGCAAAGGCCGACATCTGATAATCGGCAACGTCACCGCGAACGAATCCTTCGATCAGCGATCGAATTTCTTCCCCCGACAGTTCGGCGGCATCCCGTTTGGTGGCCAGCAGATCAGTTATCATAGGACGCGAGTGCCACCGGCCAGGCGGCTTGCCGGACGCATCGGACCATTCGTCCGGGGGCGACCGATGGCCGCCGTCAGAAATGTTCGCATCAACAGTTTTTTCATCAAATGAGTTTGCGCCGGCGTGATAGTGATCGTGGAACGGCGGCATCGACGGGCCGCCAGATCCATTCGGGTCCTCCCAGAATAAAACACAGCCGGCCGGATTTCCTACCTTCGAAACTGAATTTCCCCGCCATGAAAAATTTGAATCACTCCATTTCGCGTCGTTCGTTTCTAGCCGCCGCATCTTCGGCCACCGTGACTCTTGCCACCTCCAACGCGGCGATGGCGGCGGGCAGCGAAGTCCGACTGGCGATTCTCGGAGCCGGATGGCGTGGCGGACAGTTGGCCGGTTCCTTTTCCAAAGCCAATGGATGCCGAATCGTTGCCGTGGCCGATCCCGATATCCGGTTGGCCGAGGAACTAGCAGAGAAGCACGGTGCCACGGCGCACCAGGACCTACGCCATGTGATGGACGACGAAAACGTCGACGCGGTCGTCGTGGCGACGTGCAATCATTGGCATTGCCTGGCATCGATCTGGGCGATCAACGCCGGCAAGGACGTCTATGTCGAAAAACCGCTGTCGCACAGCCAGTGGGAAGGTGCAAAGGTTGTCGAAGCCGCCAAACGGTCCGGCCAGATCGTGCAGATCGGAACGCAGCAACGCAGTGACCCCATGCAGGCGGAAGCCAAAGCATTCCTGCATCAAGAGAAAGCCCTTGGCGACGTCCAGTACGTGATCGCCGCACGCATGGGCCAACGTGCACCGATCGGAATCCGCGACACACCGCTGACGATCGACAAGGAAGTGGATTACGACCTGTGGTGCGGTCCGGCTTCGAAAGAAAAGATCTATCGCGACAAGCTGCACTACGATTGGCACTGGGACTGGAACACCGGCAGCGGTGAAATGGGCAACTGGGGCGTCCACATTTTGGACGACGTCCGTAACGTTGCCTATCAAGACCAGGTCAGCACCCCGACGGCCGTCACCGCCGCGGGCGGTCGCGTCGCCTGGGACGACGCGGGGAACACGCCCAACTTGCACGTGGCGATTTTGGAAACGGAAATGTTCCCGACCTACATCGCGCTCAGCAATCTTGCGGCGACTCCGGGCGGCAAAGGCGGCTGGAAACTGCGTGCCGGTCTGCCCGCCAATCTGCCGGGCAGCGGATACGCGGTCGTTTGCGACGGCGGCACCTATTTCGGCCAACGCGGCCGCGGTCGGGCGATGGACGGAACCGGCAAAGTGATCAAAGAATTTGGCGTCAAGGGCGACAATGTTCTGCGTCACGTCCAAGCTTTCATCGACGCGGTGCAATCGCGTGACGAATCCAAGCTGAACGCACCGATCGAAAACGGTCACTACAGCACCGGGTGGTGCAACTTGGCCAATGTCGCAATCCGCGCCGCGGGATCCTTTGACGAAGCACGTTTGCACCAGGCCACCGATCAAGCCGCTTGGGAACGGATCTTGAATGAGATGCGTGATCAACTGATGGCGTTCGACGTGTCGCCCAGCAATTTGGTCCTCAGTGCCCGATTGGAACACGATCCCAAGACCGAAAGGTTTGTCGGTGACAATGCGGACGCCGGAAACCCGTTCCTGAAACGACAATACCGCCAAGGCTTTGAGATCGAAGGCTAGTCGATTCTGACGCCGGTCCCGAAGTTCGATCACTCGGATCGCGGCCTGGTATTTCGCAATGGCTTACGAAAAAAGGCCGACACAGCGCAATCTGTGTCGGCCTTTTGTTTTTTTAGACCTGGTGTCCGTCCGAAGATCCAAACAAAAACTTTGTTCGATCACGCGGCCATTGCCGAACAACTTTCTTGGCATGCACGGCAGGCATCGACGCACTGGTCCATGCCGCCGATCTGTTGGCAACTGTCGGCACAAACGCGACAGATTTCGGCACAGGCGCCGCAGTAGCGATCATGAAACGCACTGTGGCGGCTCATGAAATCGACACACGCCTGACACGCGGCAACACAGTCCAGCATGGCTTTGACGTGGTCCTGCTGGACATGCGGCCCGCCTTCGACCAGACATGTTTCGGTCAACATTTGGCTGCACGTTGTTTGACAATGTTGGCAGTTTTCAATGCACTGCTGCATCGTTGCGGTTGCTTGGCTCATATGGTTTCTCCCTTCAGAAACGCGATGGTTGGCTAAAACGATCGATTGACTTGTCAGTCCAACGGTCGCAAAGGCCATGCCATCCAACGCCAAGCAAATTCCCGAGAATCTCGATGGGGCGTTCGCCCCGTTCAACCACCAACCGGTGAACAGATCTCGATCAAAAAACCGTTGGCGTCTCTGACGTAGCTGATCGTTTGGCCCCAGGGTTTGTCCGCCGGAGGTCGAACCGCCGCCGCGCCGCCTTGGATGGCCTTTTCATACGCCGCTTCAACGTCGTCCGTTACCAGCGCGATTTCGATCGCCGGTGGCGAACGATCCGGTCGGACTTTGGCATAATCGAACTCGTGAGAATCGGCCAACGTCTCCGATGCAAAGGCCAGTACGGTTTGACCGGTTTCCATTTCCGCATAGTCGTTGCCTTCGGCGCTGTGACGAAATCGACATTCCATACCGAAAGCCGTCTCATAAAAGCCGATGGTCGATTCCACGTCCCGGACGTACAGAATCACGTAACCCAGTTTCATAGCGTTTTCCAATCAAGAGTTTGCACCGGAGTCGTCCGCATCACGCGGCACCAAAAAGCTTAGGTGGTGGGCCGCGTGGATCCACATGAAATCTCTCCACCGATCGACCGGCGGGTCTTCTAGCAGCGGATAGTCTTTCATGGGGCCTGGAAAGTCCTGGGCCCGCCGCACCGCTGCGATGCAGGCGTTGATGACCGCTTCGTCTTCATCCGCGTCTCCCGCAGCGGCATCCAATTCGACCGGACGCAACATCTTCAGCGTGGGGGCGCCGGCCGGGAGACTGCGTTTCTTCAGCGCGCGATCAAACGCCCACTGGATCACCGTCTTGCGCAGAATCCATGGCAACCGGAATCCGAATCCGTCCATCCCCCCGGTCATCGTTTTTTCCAAGTGCTGGCAAATCTGGGTCAGATTCCAGTTCCCCGCACGCCGGTAACCGTGATGGTGCAAATGCTGGATGTCGTCGATGACCGCATTCCCATCGCTGAAGTCTATTTTTCGACGTTCGACTTTCATGAAGCACCTTGTTTCCGTGACGACTTTGGTCGTGACAACTGCATCGGCATTGCAAAGAACCCAACCTGCCAGCGAATAGTACCGCGTTGATCCAACACCAATCGTTTTCGACCGGATTCGACGCAACACGCTCGATCTTGGTCGACCGCCCCGGCCGATGATGGCAACAGTCCCTCTTTTTAACGTTCGGGGTGGTCATGCACGCGCAATGAACAAGGCAGCCGAGATGAATGAGCTAAGAAAATTACAGTTCGATGACCTGGAGGACGCCACCGACGAAGCAACGCGTTTGCTGCAAACCGGTTATCAGGCGAAAGGGCGATGGACACTGGGCCAGATTTGTCGCCACCTGCGATTGGTCCAAGATCCCAGTATTGACGGGTATCCATGGTGGATGTCGGCGTTCGCTTTCCTGCGGCCAGTGATGCGACGTACCCTGTTGCCGAAGATCTTGACCACCGATTCACCACGTGGGATTCCGACGTCGCCGCCATTTCAACCGGGCGCTGACCTGGACGATGCGTTGGAGGTCGAACGTTTTGCCGCCAGCGTTGTTCGGTTGAAAAACCACAACGGACCTTTCGCACCCCACCCCGCTTTCGGCAAACTGGAACGCGAGCGTCTGTTACAAGTCCACACCGCTCATGCGGCTCACCATTTGCGATTTCTGGATCCCGATGAACCAAACACCCACTGACGCATCATTGCCCGTGGATCGGCCATCGGTGATCCGGCAAGTACGCGGTATCGTCATTGATCGCATGTCAGGCCAGGGTGCCGGACACGACGCCGACCACGTACTGCGAGTCTGGCGAACGGCGCGTTGGATCCAACGTCAAACCGGCGGAGATGCCTTTGTGGTGGAATTGGCCGCGCTGTTGCACGACATCGGCGACGCAAAATTTCACCAGGGAATCGAACGCAGCGGCGTGCTGTCAAAGCACATCCTGGCGACGTTTTCAGTTCCCGCTGACGTCGTCGATCAGGTGGTTCACATCGTCGACAATATTTCGTTTCGCAAAGCCGCCGATCCGAACACCCTGTCGATCGAAGCAAAAATCGTCCAAGACGCCGATCGATTGGACGCACTGGGTGCGATCGGAATCGTGCGGACGATCGAATACGGCGCGGTCAAAGGCCAACCGTTTCATCGCCCGGGATGCGATGATCCTTCCAAATCGGGCATCGGCCACTTTCACGAAAAGCTGTTCAAGCTGCGTGGCCTGTTGAACACCGAAGCCGCGAAACAGATCGCCGAAGAACGCGAAACGTTCATGCGAGACTTCTTGGCGCAGTTCCTTAGCGAATGCGACACCGCCGGCGACGACGCTGGAACCGGCGTGACCGATCCGGCGGACGTTTAACGCAGGTTTTGCTTGACCAAGTTGGTGATCGTCGAACCGCTGCTGATTTCGCCGACCACGGTCGTCCGCGGAAAGACCAGCTTGGGCAAGGTTCCGGCGCCCGATTCTTTGTACAGAAACACCGTCTTGGCGATGTAGTCCGACGGGGTCTTGCTGGCCATACGCTGATTGAATTGTTCGGCGCCGATCAATTCAATCGCCTTCGCACGGGCTTCACCGGCGGACCGCTGTTGCGACATCAAAAAGTCGTGGAACTGTTGAAACTTTTCTCGGTCGGCCAACCAGACCGCGACAGCCATCTTGGCGACGTCACAGCGGTGGGCTCCGGCGGGATCGTTGCTGGTCGCCGCGTCGTTGCAAGATCGGTGCAACGGTGTGGGCAGAGCCACGACCGCTAGATCCAAGCCATCTTTCTCTACCGCTTCGCGGATTGCTTTGCAGGTCGAACGACAATGGGTGCATGTGTAGTCGAACATGGCGACGACGACGTACTTTGCATCCAGATCACCGTACAACGGCCACTGGGCAATGTTCAATTGGCGGCGGCCCGACGAAACCGGGACCAGCCGGGGTTCTTCCTTTTCTTCTTCGTCACCATCCGCGGCGACCACACCCATCAACGAAAGCCAGGGTGATGCGGCAGCCCAGGCGAATCGCCCGCTGTCGGCCGGATGATCGGCAGGCGTTGATGCGGAATCTTGAACCGGAGCGTTGAAGACCGGCGGGCCGTTCGCGGGCGCTTCGAAGACGGGCAGTTCATCGGCCGGCGGTTGGGTGGGTTCCGCGTCATCGACCGCCGGGGCATCAAATAAACCGGGCGTCGATTCGGTCGGGGCATCAAAGACGCCGGGTGCCGAAAAGACGTCGTCCCCGGTTGCGGATCCGGGCGCGTCAAAGGTCGCCGGTGCACCGAAGACATCGTCGGATGACTGCCCCGGTTCGGTCAGTAAGGGCGGCAATTCGTCATGAGTTTCGATGCGGAACGTCTGCGGCGGCTCCGATTGCCACTGGATCAGTGTCAACGTTCCAACCGCGGCGACCCCCATGGCAGTCACCATCAACAGCCGTTTCCAGGGCAGCCGCAATCCCGGTACCACCACCAAGGTGGTCAGCACGCTGCACGCATGAGTGGTGCAGCAGTAGAAGCAAAATTTTTGCATGTAGAACTGCAAGGCCACGAACCAGATGGCTGATACCGTTGCCGTCATCAGCAAGAAGGCCAGGGCACTGCGCTGCAGCAGCGACGCCCGCGGCGACAACGTGCCGGCGGCTAGCAAACCCAAAACGGCGATGTAGACCCCCGCGGCGAACAAGCCGACGGGCAAGCCGAAGACTTTCGACCAACGGCTGGTTAGCACGTGATTGCAATCAAACGTGCTGCCGTCACAGCCGGCGACGGTCGAACCGGTCAATCCTGACCAGGCCAAATACAAGCTTAGGACCAGACCGCTGAACGCCAATAAACTGGCCGTCGCGACCACGGCGACGTGAAACCGCTTGGCCCACATCGGTGACGACAGGGCGGACGAGGAAATTTCCGGGGCAGGGCTTGGCCTTCCTGGCATCATGGTGTCTTTCTCTTGGGAAAGGGAGCCAAGGTTGCGGTGGGACGACATGGTGTAACTCGCGCAGTGAAACGGGAGTCTCGCAGACCGCTATCGGCGAGATCAAGTGGAACACAACAGAAAATCGGCGGCCGGCCCCGATGTCGGCCCGCCGATGTTTCTTTTGCGTCATCGGCCGTTAGGCGCTTCCCAGTTCAACGTCGATCCGTTCTTCATCGGCGGCTTCACGCAGTTTCACCAACGCTCGGGCTTCCAGTTGGCGAATTCTTTCCTTCGTCACACCCATCTTTTCGCCGACTTCTTTCAGGGTCAGCGGTTCGCTGCCGCGTCCCAGTCCGAAGCGGGCGGAAATGATCTGTTGTTCCCTTTCGTCCAGACGATTCAGGATTTTCGACAGTTCGCGTTTGCGTCGCAGGTGCGCCGATTCCTCGACGTACGGATCCATCCGGTCGTCCTGACGCAGCAAGAACAATTCTTCGGTGGTCGTTCGGAAACGGTCCCGATGCTTGAACTCGCTGGGAATCGTGCGGGCGAAGTTTTTCATGATCGCCCACGACGCATAGGTGCTGAACTTGTTTCCACGCGAGTAGTCAAACTTTTCCACCGCGCGGATCAGTGACATGTTGCCGTCGCTGATCAACGTGAACAGGTCATCGACCTTGGCCACGTGTCGCTTGGCGATCGAAACCACCAAACGAAGGTTGCTTTGCACGATCAGGTTCTTCACCTTCACGGCTTCTTCATACAGTTGATTAATGCGATCGATTCGCTCGGTCTTGGACATCGAATCGTCGCTGTTCCAGCGGTTGTCGGACAATTGTTCCCGCAACCGGCTGGCTTGGTGCTTCAGATAGTTCATCTTGCGGAACAGGTGGTATTCCTGTTCGCGGGTCAGCAGTGGCACGTCGTAAAGGGCGGCCAAGTAGCTGGGAAGATCGGCGGGCGGACGCACCTTTCGCGCGGCCTTGGCCGGTTCCGGCGTTTCGCCCAAGAATTCCGCGTCGCGGCCCGGCTGGTCAAAGTCTTCGTTGTAGATGTAGTCCAGCGGCAGTTCGAACACGCACTGCACCCGAACGTCCAACAGTAGACGGTTGATGCTGGCGCGGGACCGATTGAACCGCTTGCAAAGTTGGCTGACGGTCATGCCTTGGCTGTGCATCCGGAACAGCGTCCGCTTGTCGTCGTCGGTCAGCGTGTCGCGATGGCTGGGGAAAATCGCCAGCGACTTGTGATCGGCGTCGAAGTTCTTCAGCGTGTAACGGATCGTTTCCGGGCTGCGTCCCATCTGTTCGGCGATTTGCCGGGTCACTTCGGCCGGCGTCGCACCGCCTTCGACCAATTGACGTGCTCGTTCGACGATCTCGCTTTTCTCTTCGTCACTCAGCTGACTGAAACGTTCCCCACGGCGAACCTTTTCCCGGTTCTGTTGGCTGAAGTGTTCAATGCTGGTGTGCAGGAAACCGACGCGTTTGCGTCCGTCGACGACATATTTCCGGCTGACCAGTCCGGCGTTTCGCCAGCGACTGATCGTCTTGGTGGATACACGAAACATCCGTGCCAAGTCCTTCAGTGTGTGGACCGGCTGGGCGACTTGTTCGACCGGGATTTCGGCCGCTTCGGTCAGGTCTTCGATCATTTGCCGCAAGTCATGTCGCAGGTCGACGCCGGCGATATTGTGACGGCTGGGGTTTTCCGGCCGAAACTTGGTCAAACGAAAGTAGACAAAGTCGTACGCGTACTGACGGTCTTCGGTGACGTCGTTATGCAGCGACTCCGCGGCATCTGCCAATTCCGACTTGTTCGCCTTGGGCGAAAAGCGGATCAGTTGGTCACGAAGTTCCTTGACTTTTGCGTCGCGATAAGTCGTATGCATCGCGGTATCCTCCCAGTGCTGCGATCGGTAACGAAAGCGAATTTCCATGCGACCCCGGCGGGCCGCTCGTTCCAACCACAAATGTTTCCCGGGGACCATCCGAATCCTGTGGACGGTACGGGGGTGAGCGACTCCTTGTCGCTCGCCTCATTAAAACCTACGCGTCAAGCGTCGGGTGTGGCCTGTTTTCCAGTATCTGACACGGCTGTGACACGTCTGGTCACACTCTTTGCACCACTAACGGGGGTGTAAGCCCGACATGGCTGCCAATCGGACTGAAAAACTGTCCGGCGAGATGAGTAGAAAATTTGGGGCCAAAACCAAAAAATATTTTTCCTTTGCCCTCACCATCCGACGCGTCGATCGCGTTTTCATGCCGCTTTGGACAGAAAACTCGTCCGGCGGGTTCATCGGTGGGGCCCGGTTTACCGCCCAGATGTCTTGAAACTTTTCCAAGTCGTTGCAACTTTTTCCAGTCTCATTCCGAGACATCCTGTTCAAATTTCGCACAGTGTGACGAAGGCGGTGGAGCCACCACAGCGGTCTCCCCACGATCAGGGGAAGCAGGACCAAGCAGGCAAAATCGATTCAACCCGATCAACCGGTCTGGACGATTGAACTGGAGTAACCGCAGGACCGCCGCGTCTCATCACGTGGGCGGCGTGTCCAGACCTGTCGCCCTGAAAACGTGGATTGCCGAACATGTCGTCACGTCCGTCACTGCCCCAAACGTCCACGCATCAAGCTTCCACCGATGGCCGGGCCGTCACTGGCCGGGCCGTCACTGGTCGGGCCGTCACTGGTCGGGCCGCGGATCGTCCAGCCGCCGCGTCGATTGACCGACGACGATTCGCCATCGCGACCGCTGCGATGGCGGCGGCTTGCATCGGTCGGACGTCCGATGCGGCACCGTCGCCGCAAGCGGGGCAGATTTCGCTGGTCGAAAACCCCGACGTGGATTTGTTCCGCGTCCGCTTGGCGATCAACGTTCAGGGGAACGTGAATTTGCCGTCCGACCCGCTGGTGTCCAAACGCAGCATGACGAAGCTGCCGATCCAAAGCGACGCGGTCTTTGATTACGAAGAACGCTACCGGTGGCCGACCGATGCGAAACCAGGTTCGCCGGTAATGGGGCTGGAACGGTATTACCACGAAGCGGTCAGTTCCGGCACGCTGAGCAAGAACGACATCTCCTTTGGCTTGCGACCGGCGGTCCGCCAAACCCTGGTCCGTCGCGATATGCTGCCGGAAACCATTTACTGTGGCGACGATTACTTGACCCACGAGGAACTGGGGCTGATCCGGACGCCTGTTTCCGCGGTTCAGCTGGGCGACCTGTTGCCGCTGACCGCGGTGGCCAAGGGCGATCAATACGAAGTCAATCGCGGCACGATCGGTAACCTGTTGAACCTTTCGTCGGTGGATGACGGGAAGGTCGAAAACAAGATCGAAGACATCGACGACGCGATCGCCAAGATCACGATGAGCGGGAAGATCGATGGATCCATCGACGGCGTCCCGACGCTGGTGCGGCTGGTCGGCAAGATGACGTTTGACCGCAAACAGAACGTCTGCAATTGGTTGGCGTTGGCGCTTCACGAGACGCGGGACATCGGCAAGGCCGAGCCCGGATTCGACGTGCAGGCCAAGATCCGGATGATCCGCCAACCGATGCCCCGGCCGGCCGGGCTGCCCGCCAAACCCGTGGCGATGGACCTGACACGCCCCGTGCCGGGGAACCAAACCCTGGTGTTGCTGCACAGCGACGCCTTGTCGGTGACGGCGTTGATGGACCGCCGATGGCGGATGATCAGCGACCGCCCCGGTGCGGCAATGATGCGGATGATCGACCAGGAATCCAGCATGGGTCAGTGCAACTTGAAGCCGCTGGTCCGATTACCCGAAGGCAAGACGTGGACCTTGGCCCAGTTGCAACAAGACGTGCGACGATCTCTGGGCGATCGGATGACGCGTTTCTTGCGAGACGACCGGATGACCAGCGCCAGCGGCATCGAAACGATGCAACTGATCGCCGCGGGAACCGTCGAAGGGGTCGAAGTCCGCTGGATCGTCCAACACCATGCCGCCCCCAGCGGACGTCGCCTGCTGGCCACATTCACGACCGATGCGGACAGTTTTGACGCCATGGCGGGCAGCGAAGTCCAGCTGGCCAGCACCCTGGAATTCGTCGCTCCGGTCCCCACCGGGGATGCCGAAGACGACGCCAAGGCCGACCCATCCGGCGATGTCACCCTGGCGGCACCGGAACCAGCGACGAAAGTGGCCGATGCGGGGGCCGCAGATTCGTTATCGTCGGCAAGCGATTTGCGCTGATCCCAGGGGGCCGCTGGGGCCGAGGTGTGGAAACCGAAACGGGGTCGATTAGACTGCGGAGTGAAATCTGGATCCGAAAGTCCCGTCGATCGGGGCCGACGGGTCGTCTGTCGCCCGCTGTGGGGTCGAATCGATCGCCCCGTTCGTCGTGCCCGCTGCGTCGCGTCCACTTCTCGCTGCCCCTTCTATGGCCCATTTCACTGGGACGTCCCGCATGATTGCATTGCCGTCGACCGCTGCCGCCCGGCCTGGACACCGCGGGCATGTCACGAATCGGTCCGCCGGTTGGTGGTTGTCCGGTCTGTTGGTCCTTTGCGGCCCGGCCGCATCGGCGATCGCCCAAAATGGTGCCAACGTCAAAGACCCGTCGCAGCAGGTTCAAACGCCGTTTGCTGCGGGCGTTTTGATCGAAATCCCACCGGCGCCGAAGCCCGAAGAAACCAATTCGGGCCCGTTCCCGATGAGCGAACTGGAGCAGATTCACCCGGAAATCGCCTGGCAGGGCGAAGCCTATCCCGAAGGCAAGCCGCATTTCCAGGCGGCCAGCCGGACGCTGGCCCAACGGGCTCAACGCGTCACGCTGCGACGCGAGATCTATTGTTTGGAGTTTTCCTTCAAGCCGCTGCGACAGATCTTTGCCGACGTCCCCGCACCCGGCGGCCAGACCCAGCGAAAGCTGGTCACGTACATGGTTTTCCGTCTGCGTTACCGGGGCAACGATCTGCGTCCGGCCACCGAACGCGTCGGCGACGCGGATCTGTACGAACGGATCGAAGCGGTCAGTTATCCGTCGAAGCGTGGTTTTCCGATTTTGGAATTGGTAAACCGCGAAACCGGCCGGAGGGTGATCGATCGTTTGCTGCCGTCGGTCAAAGAACAAATCACTCGGCGGGAACAAATCGTGGTTCCGCTGTACAACACCGTGGAAATCAGCCGGCAAAAGATTCCGTTGTCTCGTGACCCCGAAGCCCCCGGCGTTTGGGGACTGGCGACTTGGACCGACGTCGATCCGGACATCGATTTCTTGTCGGTCGACGTCTTCGGGCTGACCAACGCCTTTGAAATCGATGACTTGGGCAGCGACAGCCAGTATCGCCGCAAGGCACTGTCGCTGAACTTCTTCCGCCCCGGCGACGCGGTCAATCCGACCGAGGACAAGATCCGCTTCGGCGTTCCCCCGTACAGCAACCCGATCGACCAGCAGGTGATCTTGGACAAGTATGGCTTGGAAGAACGCCTTGATTATCGGTGGATCTTTCGCTAGCTTTCTCGATTCGAAATTCGCCGTCCGTCCGGCCTGAAATTTGTCTCGCCGCGTTTTTGCACTGCGGTGCCAGATTTCCGCGTCGCGGTGCCGACGAACGGACTTGAACCAGTCGACTCCTATACCCTTCAGCCACTTCCGATCCGGCGGCCCTTTACCGGTCCGATTCGTGAAGGGTTTGAACGGTCCGGTGGCACAGGCCATCGCGGGATGGGTCGCCCCCCGGTTCGACACAGTTTTGCAATACGCACTTTGGCAATCCGAATAAAGAAGACCCATCGATGGCACACAAAAAGGGACAAGGTAGTAGCCGAAACGGCCGTGACAGCAACGCGCAACGTCGTGGCGTCAAGCGTTTCGGTGGCCAAGCGGTGACCGCCGGCAGCATCCTGGTTCGTCAGGTCGGCACCAAATTCAAGCCCGGTCGCAACGTCGGCATCGGCAACGATTACACGCTGTTTTCGCTGGTCGACGGCACCGTCCGTTTCGACCAAGAAGGCCGCCGGGTCAATGTCGACTTGGCCGAAGCCTGATCGCAACGATTTGACCGACGCCCGGGAATCGCCCGCCATCCGTCTCGGCTGTTGACATCCATCGCTAGGCCAACCGTCAGCCCCATGGGCACGCGACGGTCGGCTTTGCCTTGGTGAATTTCCGCCGCACGATGCCGATGTGCGTCTCCCCCTCCGGGCCATTGATAGACCAGCCGCTGCCATGTTCGTCGACCGTGTCCAAATCGAATTGCAGGCCGGTCGCGGTGGCGATGGTTGCATGAGCTTTCGCCGTGAAAAGTACGTTCCCCGCGGCGGTCCGGACGGCGGCGACGGTGGCAACGGCGGCAGCCTGATCTTAGAAGCCAAGCTGGGCGTCAACAGCTTGGCCGCGTTTGCTAATCGGCACTTCTATCGCGCCCCCAAAGGCCAACCCGGGCAAGGTTCGATGCGGCACGGGCGCAACGGCAAGGACGAAACGCTGTACGTCCCGCCGGGCACCACCGTGATCGATGCCCAGCACGGCTTTGTGATCAAAGACTTGACCCAGCCAGGCGAACGCTTCGTGATCGCCCACGGCGGCAAAGGCGGTCACGGCAACGCGCGTTTCAAATCCAGCACCAATCAGGCACCGCGGCATCGCACGTTGGGCGAGGAACCGGAAAGCCGGGCGGTGATTCTGGAACTTCGATCGATCGCCGACGTCGGCTTGGTCGGCAAGCCGAATGCGGGCAAAAGCACGTTGTTGTCACGCATCAGCAGTGCAAGACCCGAAATCGCCGATTATCCGTTCACGACGAAGCATCCCAACTTGGGAATCGTCGACGTGGACATGGAACGGTCGTTTGTGCTGGCGGACATCCCCGGTCTGATCGAAGGGGCCAGCGAAGGCGTCGGATTGGGACACGAATTTCTGAAGCACGTTGAACGCGCCGGCTTGCTGGTTCACTTGGTCGAACCGGCACCGATCGACGGCACCGAACCGTTGCAGAACTACCAGGCCATTCGCGAAGAAATCTGTGAATACGATGCTTCGCTGGGCGAACGCGACGAATTGCTGGTCGTCACCAAAGCCGAATTGGACGGCGCCGACGACGTGGCCCGGGAACTGTCCGAACAAACGGGCCGACAGGTTCATCTGATCAGCGCGATGACCGGCGAAGGGCTGGACACGCTGACCGATGCGATCATGCAACGGGTCCAGCAACGCCGCCAAGCACTGATTGACGCGGGCGAAGATGTCGTGATGCTGCGGCCCGAAGACGCCAAGCCCACCAAAGGCGAAAAGGTCGCCAAGCGTCGACGTCGGGTACCGCCTCATTTGGCCGGACCCACTGCGGAGTTGAGCAACGATTTGCAGGCCAAGGATTACCAGGACGTAAACGAATCGGATTCGGACGGCTCGGATCCAAAGGAGTCGTCTTGAGCGTCCAGGCATCTCATCCGTCGGCCGCATCCTGGCAGCCGCCCGGAGGAATTGTGGCGGTGGACTTGGGCAACACGGCCGCCAAGGTATTGATCTCCGACGCGTTGGCAGGCATTCGCCCTTTTGGTTCCGATCACGCTTCACCGCTGTCCCGGTCGTTTGCCATCGACGCCGGGCCTTGGACCGACCAGGCAATTGATTGGGTGCGGCAGCACGCTTCGGCCGTGCATCAGTGGCGTCTTGCCAGCGTCAATCGCGGTGCCGAGTCACGACTGCAGTCGGATATTTTGAAGCGATTCCCGAGTGCCGACGTGGTGCGGGTGGTTCACGACCGTGTGCCGGTCACCAGCGATCTGGCGGCCCCCCAGCGAATCGGAATCGATCGTCTGTTGTGCGCGTTTGCGGCCGGTCTGGCCGACCCCGGCGCCTCGCGACGTGCCACGACCTTGGTCGATGCAGGTTCAGCGGTCACGGTCGATTTTCTGGACGACCAGGGAATCTTTCGGGGCGGAGCCATTTTGCCGGGGTTGAATCTGCAGGCCCGTTCTTTGGCGACCGGAACAGACCTATTGCCCCAAATCGACTGGATCAGCGAAACGTCATTGCAGTCGCCCGGCAAGGACACCGTCGCGGCGATCCGGCTGGGCATCTTGTCGGGCGTTGCCGGAGCGATCGACCGGCTGGCGACCCGATACGGCACCGATCGGGTGCTGATCACCGGCGGTGATGCCACCGCGATCGCCCCGCACTTGAGCGTGGCCCATCGTGTCTGTCACGACATGGTGGGGGTGGGCATCCTGGCGTGCCGCTGTTGGTCGCCATCGGAATCAGCGTCCGGCCCCACCGAATCACCGCCCGATCCGGCCGACGCGACGCCGACACAGCGACACTGTTGACCGTTCCACTGCACTGGTATCCTGCCCTGCTGCAGCGATCACAGCCATGATTTACGTTCTGAACCAACCCACCATCGTTGACCTTTGTGGCGCCGACGCGGACCAGATTTTGCACAATCTGACCACGGCGGACGTGCGTGCGCTTGCCGTCGGCCAGGGCTGTGAATCGTTCATCACCGACGTCCGCGGAAAGACGCTGCATCATGTCATGGTGTATCGAACGGACCAGGGATTTCGTTTGGTCGGCCCCGGTGGCGAATCGGCCAAGGATCCCCAAGCATCGTTTTCCCAACGTTTGGTGGACCACTGCGACCGTTACATCATCCGCGAAGACGCCACCCCGACGATCGTCGAAGGCGATTGGCGACTGTGGGTCGCCGACCCGGAATCCGCCGCCGGTTTGAACGATTCCTGGCACGATTGTTCGTGGCTGGGACCGGGCAGTCGGATGTGCTGGTCCACTGACGACGCGTCCGTTTCACTGGTTGGACCTGTCGGTGACCAAGCCGCGTTTCATTGGCACCGTGTCATCGCCGGCTTTCCCTGGTACGGCATCGACTTGGACGATTCGAATCTGCCTCAGGAGGCTGACCGCGATTCCCAGACGATCAGCTTCACCAAGGGCTGTTATCTGGGCCAGGAAACCGTGGCCCGCCTGGACGCGTTGGGACAAGTCCAACGCAAACTGGTGCACTGGGCGATCGGACCTGCGGACGATTCACCGACGCCGACTTCCGATGGTTCGGAACCATTGGCGGTCACCGTGACGTCCGGCACCACGCTGCAGGCGGGTGAAAAGAAGGTCGCCCGGCTGACCAGCTTGGCAACGCTGCGGCCACCGGAGGGCGTCGCCGAATCGGCGGTCGAAAAATTCCGATCAATGACGCAATCCATCTCGTTTCCCGTCGCCGCCGTGGCGATGGGTTTCGCCCGGCGAAGCCACTTCGACCCCGGCGCCCGTGCCGAAGGATCCGATGCCGCCGGTCTACCGATCCAGGGTGAAGTATTGGCCGTGCCCCATGAATGATCCGCAAACGGAATCGTCCGAAGAATTTTTGGCTCAACTGGAACGGGTCCGCCAAGGCGATGATGAAGCGACGGCACAACTGTGGCATCGCTACTTTGCCCCGCTGGTGCGTTTGGCCGCCGGCCGTCTGCCGACCAGCTTGCGCCGAACCGGCGACGAAGAAGACATCGCATTGTCAGCCTTCAACAGTTTCATCGCCGGAATCCGCCGCGATCAATTTCCAGATCTCAGCGGCCCGGACAACTTGTGGGGCCTGCTGATCACCCTGACCAGCCGCAAGGTCCACGCCCATTTGCGGCACCACACACGGCAAAAACGGGGCGGCGGCAGCGTCCGCGGCGAATCGGTTTTCATCGATCCGGCGGGCGAAAAACGTAACAATGGAATCGGCGGAGTGTCCGATGACTTGGGCCCCCCCGATTTGCAGGTCGAATTGGCCGAAGCCTGCGACACGCTACTGGATCAGCTGGATGATGACCAGCTGCGCCAGATCGCGGTGATGCGAATGGACGGGTTTCTGGTTGACGAGATTGCCCAACGTTTGCAACTAAGCAAGCGGGCCGTTGAACGAAGATTGCAGTTGATTCGTCGTATCTGGAGCGAACAAGCTGAATCAGCGGCGACGGACGACACCCAGGATTAACGATTGTCCAGTGGGTGCGGCGACGTCACGGTACCAAACTAGGTAGGAATGCGACCTTCACGGACAACGGATCCACGGGATGACCAAACAACTAAGCGACCTGACGGCAAGCGAATTAGCCCGCCTGGACGCGATCTGCCTGGAATTCGAAGACAGACTACGCAAGGGCGTCAACAACGTTGATGACCTGATCGCATCCTTCCTGGACCGTTTCGATGGATCCTCCAGCGAACTGTCCCCCGACCCGATCCTGCTGAAACAGGAATTGGAGTTGGTCGCCCGTGAATACGCCGGCGACGATTCACCTCGGCCGGTGATGGACGCGACGCGAGGTGCATTCGGTCTGCCTCCGGTCGACGATACCCCCGGCGCTTCGACAGGGTCCGCCGGTACCGCGACCTCTCCACCCGCTAACGGCGCCCCGCAGAGCGGATCGGCCGGCATTTCCCCCACCGGTCACAAACACCAAGCGGTTGTTGACGACGGCTTGCCCCACATCGGTGACACGATCGGCCCGTACATCATCGACGGCGAACTGGGACGCGGCGGGATGGGAATCGTGTTCCGCGCAACCGACACACGATTGGATCGCGTCGTGGCGATCAAGATGCTGTCGGTCGGCGGAAAACATCACGCGGAATTGGTCGAACGTTTCCAACGCGAAGCCAAGGCGGTCGCCAAGATCGTGCACCCCAACATCGTCGAATTGTTCGACGTGGGCCAACACAACGGCCTGCCCTATGCCGTGATGGAGTTCCTGCACGGTGAAACGCTGGTCGATCGATTCAAACAGGCACGGTTGTCGACCGACCAAGTCCGCCAAATCGGTGTTCAAATCGCTAGCGCGCTGGCCACATGCCACGCTTCCGGTGTGATCCACCGGGACTTGAAGCCCCACAACGTCATGCTGATGCACCGCAGTGGTGGCGTCGATTCGCGGATGAAATCGATCAGTGCCTCGAGCGTCGCCGATGAAGCCACGCAAATCATCCAACCCGATGACGCACCGACGTCCGGTTCGGGCGTATCGGTTTCCTCTCGCAGCAATCTGACCGTCAAACTGTTCGACTTTGGCCTGTCGCGAGTGCCCCGTGGCGGACTGGAGGTCAACGATGCGTTGCCCGCCGACGCGGATTCGCCGGCCGCCCATGATGCCAGCACCCAGGGCGGACTGGATGACCAAACTCGAGCCGGTCTGATCTTGGGAACGCCGGGTTACATGTCGCCCGAACAGGCCCGCGGCGAAGCGGTCACACCGGCGGCCGACCTGTTCGGCTTGGGTTGCGTCTTGTACGAAGCGTTCTATGGGCGTCGTGCGTTCGAAGGCCAAACGTCGGCGGATCGGTTCGCCGCGTCGCTGCACAAGGAACCGCTATACGATCCGATGCGACGCCGTGATGATCCGGAACTGGCCGAGATCATCGAACGCTGTTTGGCCAAGTCTGTTGACGACCGTCCCAGTTCGGCCGCCGAGGTCGCCGAAGCGTTGCGAATCGAACCGATCGCCGATCCATCGGGTTCGTCGATCAGCGGATTGGGTCCACCACCGGTCTCCGACGCCACCTTTGGCCGTCGACGATTTGTCGAATCGCTGATGGGCGGCGCCGCCGGCCTGATCATCGGCGGTCTTTGGCACCAACAGCTGACCGCAGCGATGTACGACATCCGATCACTCGGGGTGCTGACGTTTGTCGAACGTGGAAAGTTGCAAGAAACGCAATCACTGCGCCGTGAAGATCTGGGCGAACGAATCGCCAGCGAAGGCGAACAGTTGTCACAAGCGTTGGTCAACGAACTGAGCAAAGTCAAAGACTTGACCGTCGCCAAGTTCTTTCCGCTTTACGCCCAAAATCCAAAACAATACCAAGCCGCCGCAAGAGAACTGGATGTTGACGCGTTGGTCGACGGCCAGTTTCGACGCATCAGCGATGATACCGGCCAGTCCAAAGCACTGGAGATCAATCTGCAGATCATTTCCGGCGACGACGGCAAACAACTGTGGGGCGATACCGTCCTGGTCGCCGGCGGCGATAATTTGTTGGAGCGTAAGACGATGGCGTCGGCCTTGGTCAAAGCGATCGGCCGCGGCTTGTCATCCACGCGTCAATCCATCGACGGTCTCCGGCGTCCGAAAGATCCCGAGGTGCTTTGTTGCCTGAACAAGGGCGAAGTCAGCAACGATCCGGACAACGTCGGCGCGATGCGTAAATCGCTGGCTTGCTTCCAACACGCATTGGAAGGCGATCCGGAATACGCCGAAAGCCACGCCGGGGTGGCGTTGATGTCGGTTTCGTTGGCCGGCCGTGTCGACGGAGACGAATGCGTTTCGTTGGTCAACAAAGCTCGCGATCATATCCGCCTGGCTTTGACGTTTGACCCCGACAACATGAAAGCAAAGCTGGCCCGGGCGATGATCGATTGGCAAATCGATTTCAACTATGAACCGGCCTACAAAGTCCTGGAAGAACTGGCGCCCCAATATCCCAACGCCTGGCAGGTGTATCATCAATGGGGGCTGTTGTCGCTGACGATGTCACAAAACGCGATCGCGTTGCAACAATTGCGAATGGCCGTTCGTTTGGCGCCGCGGTTGCAATCCGCCAAAGCCGATGTGGCCCGTGCCCAGTGGTTGCGTGGTCAACGCAGCCGAGCCACCCAGGACGCGCAGTTCGAATTGGAAGAACGGCCCACTGACGTCTATGCCCGCGGCCTGTTGATCGATCTGCACGAACAAATCGAAGACTTCACCGCCGCAGCGGCCGTCGACCCGGAATTCGGATCACCCACCGGCGGCGGATGGAATCGATCGACGTATCAGAAGCGACGCGAACAACGGCTGTCGGCCATCCCGTACGGACCGTTCGGCAAAGTCAGCAACCAGATTTTGTTCTGGCAACGCTTTGGCACCACGGAACTTTCCAGTTACGAACAGTTCCACCTGTGGTCCAAAGCCCAGTCGCCGTCGCTGCCGTTCCTGTTGGCCCGGCACCCGGCGTTGCTGTCGATGCGGTCGGCTGATTATGGACGCGAAGTGTTGCCGCGTGGCTTTTTCTAGATCGACTAAGCCTGTTCGGAATCGCTAAGCACGGCCATGAAAGCTTTCTGGCTGATTTCGACATTGCCGATCGCCTTCATTCGCTTCTTGCCTTCCTTCTGCTTTTGCAGCAGTTTTCGCTTCCGCGTGATATCGCCACCGTAACACTTGGCCGTCACGTTCTTTCGCATCGCCGGCACGGTTTCTCGCGCGATCACACGGCTGCCGATCGCCGCTTGGACCGCGACCTCGAACATGTGACGCTCGATTTCTTTCTTCAAACGCTTCGCCACCGCACGGCCACGACGGTCGGCATCGGCGCGGTTACAAACGATGCTGAGAGCGTCGACACGTTTGCCGTTGACCAAAATGTCCATCCGCACCAGATCCGCCGGTTCATAGCCGACCATTTCATAATCCAGGGTGCCGTAACCGCGGGTGCAACTCTTGATCTTGTCGTGCAAGTCATAAACGACCTCGGCCAGTGGGATGTCATAAGTCAACATCGCGCGTCCGGCGGCCAAGTATTCCTGGCTTTTCTGAATGCCACGTCTTTCCTGGCACAGCTTCATCACGGGACCGATGAAATCATCCGGAACGATGACGTTGCACCGCACGATCGGCTGGCGAAATTCTTCGATGTCGCCGGGATCCGGAACGTCTTGTGGCTTGTGGATCTCGTGGACCTCGCCACGTTTGTCGGTGATCTCGTAGGTGACGTTGGGGGCCGTTTGCACCAAGTCGATGTCGGCTTCGTTTTCCAACCGTTGCTGGATGATTTCCATGTGCAACAGCCCCAGGAAGCCGCATCGAAACCCGAAGCCCAATGCGTCACTGGTTTCCGGTTCGAATTCAAAGCTGGGGTCGTTGATCGACAATCGTTCCAGCGCGTCACGTAATTCGCTGAAGTCCTGGCCGTCGCTGGGGAACAAGCCGCAATAGACCATTCGCTTGGGCCGGTCGTAGCCGGGCAACGGCTCGGCCGGGTTGTCGCCGGGAACGCTGACGGTGTCGCCGATGTGAACATCGGAAAGGCTTTTGATGTTGCAAATCAAATAGCCGACTTGGCCGGCCGACAGCGAATCACGCGACTGTCGCTGAGGCGTGAACTGTCCCAGTTCGACCACTTCGTGCTCGGTGCCGGCACGCAGAAACCGAATCTTCTGGCCTTTGCGAACCGCGCCCTGCCGGATCCGCACGTAGGTGATCGCGCCGCGAAAATCATCGTAGTTCGAATCGAACACCATCGCCTGTAGCTTGGCTTTCGGATCGCCGCCGGGATCGGGAACGTGTTCGATGATCGTGTCGATCAGCCCGTCGACGCCTTGCCCGGTCTTGGCACTGACGCGAACGCAATCGTCCGGATCGGTACCCAAGCTGTTCATCATTTCTTCGGCGACTTCATCCGGCCGCGCGTGGGTCAGGTCGATCTTGTTAATCACCGGAATGATGGTCAGATCGTGTTCCATGGCGGCAAAAGCGTTGGCCACGGTTTGAGCCTCGACACCTTGAAACGCATCGACCAGCAACAGCGCGCCTTCGCAACACGCCAGCGATCGTGACACTTCGTATTGAAAGTCGACGTGGCCGGGCGTGTCGATCAAGTTCAGTTCATAATCTTGGCCGTTTCGTTTGAAACGCATCGTCACGCTGCGCGCTTTGATCGTGATCCCGCGTTGGCGTTCCAGTTCCAAGTCGTCCAACAGCTGCGATTTCATCTCGCGTGTGCTGACGGTGCCGGTGACTTCCAACAGACGATCGGCCAGCGTGCTTTTGCCGTGGTCGATGTGCGCGATGATGCAGAAGTTGCGTATTTGTGTGGACATAAAGATCGCTATGCGAAGCCGCCCTTGGGTCATGGACGGTGTGAGTGTTTCAACCGATCAATCGATTCAATCGTGACGCGGATGTTCGTGTCGGGCGTATCCGGCGGCGCCCAGGTAGCCGGCGTCGCCGCCAAGGGAAGCGAACTGGATCGACGTGCCTTCGAAAACATTGTCGAACGTGCGAGCCCGAAACTCATCGGCCACGCCCTTTAGGAATCGGCGGCCGACGTCACAATCAGCACCGCCGAAATTCATCGCGCCGCCCAGAACGACGCTGCCGGGATCGGTGATGTGGACGATCGTGGTGACGCCGATGCCCAACCATTTTGCCGTTTCGTCGACGATTTCCAATGCCAACTGGTCACCTTCGATCGCGGCTTCCCAAACCCGCTTGGCGGTCAGCTCGGTATCGCTGCCACCCATCGAACCGCTCAAACAGCTGTCTTGACCACGGGTCAATTGCTCCAAAGTTCGCTGGACCACGGCACTGGCCGACGCATAGGCCTCCAGTTGCCCACGTCCGCCCCCCCAGACACACAGCCGTGCGGTGGGCGATGGATCAACGATCAGATGCCCGCATTCGCTGCCGAAACTGTTCACCCCGTTGACCAATTCGCCGTCGACGATCAGCCCGCCGCCGACGCCGGTGCCCAACGTCAGCAACACCATCGAACGGTCCGCACGCCCACTGCCCAGCCAAAATTCGCCGTAGGCGGCCGCATTGGCATCGTTCAAAAACGTGACCGGCCGTCCGAATCGCTGGGCGATCGCGTCGACCAGGTGATAGCCCCACCAGCTTGGCAACTGTGGCGGCTGAACGAGCGTCCCGGCCTGCAGATCCATTGGCCCGGGAGCCCCGACGCCGACCGCGGCCACCCGTGTTTGAATGCCCAACTGGCGGTCGATTTCTGCGGCCACCTCGGCGACGCGACCGACCGCCGCTTCGGGACCTTCGCTTTCACGCGTCGGGATCCGCCGATACGCGACCGTGCCTCCGTCGCTGTCGACCAGGCCGATTTTGATGCCCGTGCCGCCGATATCCACGCCCCAGTAGAATGGCGGCTTGGCGTCGCCGATGTCGATCAATGCAGGGGTGCTGGTCATATACGTTGGACAGGATCGTCGATGGGCCGCGGCACGACGGTGGGGTGGTTCGCGTGCAAAGCTGAAATGTCAAAGACGTGGAAGTATAGGAACGCCCCGACATCGTCACAACGCGGCCCCTTTGGTCGATCCACCGCTGTCGGACCTGATCCGCACAGTTCCGAGGCCCGATCCGGGTCAAGTCGCCATTTGGGTCCGACCCCCGGCATCGGCGTCCGGTCCAGCCTGTTCGTCCCCGCCTGCCCTCAAACGTTTCCCCAGCGCATGAAGCTTGTCTACCTGACCGCCGGAGCCGCCGGGATGTACTGCGGCAGTTGCATGCATGACAACGCGCTGGCCAGAGCGTTGGCGGGCAGAGGCGTCGATTGTGTGCTGCAACCGCTGTACACACCGATCCGCACCGACGAAATTAGCGTGGCGCGATCTCAGGTTTTCTTCGGCGGCATCGAGATTTATCTGCTTCAGCAGATGCCGTGGCTGCGATTCATTCCCGCCGCCCTGCGTTCTTGGCTGAACCATCCGGCGATCCTGCGATGGGCGACTCGCCGCGCCGGATCGACCGATCCGGCCGTCCTTGGCGATCTGGCCCTTTCGATGCTGCGGGGCGAACATGGCCGCCAAGCGGATGAAGTCCGGCGTCTGGTCGATTGGCTGGAATCCGACATGCGACCCGACGCGGTCGTGCTGACCAATTTGCTGATCGGTGGCATGCTGCCCACACTTCGGCGGCGGCTGCCGGAAACCAAGATCATCGTCTTGCTGCAGGGCGACGACATTTTCCTGGACCACTTGCCCGAGCAACAACGGGCGGAAGCAATCCGGCTGTGCAGCGACCTGGCCGAATCGGTGGATCATTTCGTCGTTAACAGTCGCTTCTACGGCGAAAAGATGTCCGCTTTGTTGGGCATTCCCGATGATCGCTGGTTGGTCCACCCGTTGTCGATCGACGTCGCCGAAATGCAGGCCGCCCCGAACAACGACGCCTCCGCCGAATCCGACAGCGCCAGCATTTTTCGTTTGGGCTACCTGGCACGAATCGCACCGGAAAAGGGCCTTCACCATCTGGTCGATGCCTTCATCGAACTGTGCCAACGCGACGAAACACCCGGCATCGAATTGCACGTCGCCGGCTGGATGGGTGACCAAAACCGACCGTACTTTGACCAGCTGGTCCGTCGAATCGAACAAACGGGTCTGGGCGATCAGTTTTTCCATCACGGCAGCCCCGACCTTAACGGCAAGATCCGGTTCCTGCGGTCTTTGGACCTGCTCAGCGTGCCGACCGATTACGAAGACCCCAAGGGCCTGTTCGTTCTGGAAGCGTTGGCCAATGGCGTGCCGGTCGTCCAACCCGACCACGGTGCGTTCGGTGAATTGGTCCAGTCCACCGGTGGCGGTTTGACGTATCCCTGCGACCATCCTGACGGACTGACAGACACGATCGATCGGCTGCGCAGCGATGACGAATTGCGAATCGCACTGGGACGCAAAGGCCAAAGCATCGTCAGCGAAAGGCACACCATCGACGGCGCCGCACAGAATTTGATCGACCTAATAACGTCACTTCAAAAGCACCAGCATCCCGACCTTCCTTTGTCGCCTGAATCTGGCAATCCCGCGACCGAGAACGTCTGATAGTCCCGCCGTGCCACGCCCGATAGTTTCAAGGGGAACCAGCATGGCTGGTCACCGAAACCGGCAATGCATCGGACGACGATTCGACCACCGGCAACGTGCCCAGTCTCCGGTGCATTTCCTGGACACTGCGTGGATACGCCGCGTGGTTTTCGGCAAAGTCGATCGAAACGTCCAACGCGTCCAGCATCTTTTCGGTCTGGCCATGAAAATGCAGATACGATCCCATCAACGTATGAGCGTATTCGAACTTGGTCGGCCCCATTAGCGCAGCGCGGAAGAAATTCCGCAGGTACAACCAGCGTGTCGAACGATCGGACAACAGCCGCCAAGCGATGGTGCGAAACCCACGAAACATCCGTCGAAATTCCCAGCCATTGGGAACGTGTTTATTGACGATCTTGATTCGGCGGGTCGTGTCCAAAACACGATCCATGAATGCTTTGGGGCTGTAAACGGTCGCGATGATCGTCCGCAATTCTTGATAGATTTCCAGCCGGTCACGCTGCGTTACGAAATTCAAACCGCTGATCGTTTGGTCCTTGGATTCATTGCTGCGAAGTTCATAATTGGACGAACCATCGGAAAGCCACTGGTGATTGGAATCAATCAGCCGTCGTTCCCGCGCCAAACGACGCGTCAACTGTGTGTTTGGCAGGGCACTCAACAGCCCGACCATCGACAACGCGATTCCACTTTCTTGGATGAAGCGAATCATCGGCCCATCGGTTCCCGGTTTATCCGTGTCGAACCCGATGATAAGCCCAGCGGCGATGGAAATGCCGTGATCGTAAATTGTGCGCACCCGCTGAATGATAGGCTGGACGGTGTTGATCCGTTTTTGGGTATGAATCAACGTCTCTTCATCAGGCGATTCGATCCCCAAGAAGACATAACGAAACTGAACCTCACGCATCAGCTTCATCAGATCCGTATCGTCAGCCAGATTGATGCTGGCCTCGGTGGAAAACACAAAAGGGTAATTGTGTTCTTCGTTCCAGGTTTTGATGGCTTCAAGCAACGGACGGATCAGTTTCCGATTGCCGATGAAGTTGTCGTCGGTAAAATCCACCCAACCGCGATAGCCCAGGTCGTACAGCGTTTGCAGTTCCGCGACGAATTGCTGTGGCGTTTTTACTCGCGGTACGCGACCGAACAATTCGATGATGTCACAGAATTCACAGTTGTAAGGGCAGCCACGCGATGACTGGACGCCGACGTGCAAATAGTCGTCAAATGAAATCAGATCGAATCGTGGCGTCGGGGTCTTCGTCACATCCGGTTTGCGTTCGGATTGGAACAATCCTCTCGGATTGCCGTCACGCCAACTGTCCAGCCAAATTGGAATGGTTGCTTCGCCTTCGCCGGTGACCACCGCGTCGGCATGTTCATAGATGTGGGGTTGGCTGGTCGGATCGGGACCGCCCACGGCAATGAACTTTCCGTCGGCCTTGGCCTTTTCGATCAGCTTCAAGACGCCGGGCTGTTGGGGCAGCATACCGCCGGTACAGATGATATCGGCGTTCCGCCAAGCTTCTTCGTCCAGCGGCCCGACATTCAAATCGCACAGTTCAAACTGCCACGAATCGGGCAACAGGGCGGCGACGGTCATCAGCCCCAAGGGTGGCGCGGTGGCCTTGGCCCCGATCGCCCGGGCACTTTCGACGAAATTCCAGTAATTGGTCGATTCGAAACACGGCTGAACCAACAGACAACGGATCGGCCCGTCGGGGTTTTCCGGCAATCGGCCCAGGCCGGCCAGGGCCACATCGTGCTGTGCTTCGGAATCGGACATCGGCGGTCTCCGTCGTTTCGGTTGCTGGTCACCGGTAAATTCACCGGATTTCGGTTTCGCTTCGACCCGGTGGCCGGACCCATGAATGCCCCCCGCCTGTGCCCCCCCTTGCCGCTGTCGTCGGTCACCGCTCCGAAGAACGGTTTTTAGACTCCTGCGTCTAACACGATCCTCCGAACGACGCGGCCAATCAAGCTCGCAAGGATAATGCGGCTTATCACGCCATTTACCGCCTATAAGGCAGGTTAACGCCTGACCATTAAAGGAAAGCCTGGGAGTTTCCCCCGCTCATACTAGACTGCGTGCTTGTCGCACCCCTCGCGAGCCAGCACTTTTCTGTCGCCGATTTGTCATGTCAGCCCCGTCGTCGAAGCCGAATTCCGTCCTGCTGACCGGTGCCACCGGGATGGTCGGATGCCACCTGCTGGACCGGTTGATCGACCGCGGACGAAATGTCGTTTGTCTGGTGCGTGGGCAAGACGATGACCAGGCCCGACATCGCGTCGATGAAGTTTTGAAGCGATTCGGGCGTCGATTGGATGATCACGCCGACCAGATCGACGTCTTGGCCGGTGACCTTTCCGCCGAAGCGGTCGGATTGTCCCCGACCCACCGTGACCACCTGGCGACCCGCGTGGACACCGTGCTGCACTGCGCCGCGTCGCTCAGTTTTCGCCCCGCCAGCGAATCGGTGCAGGGCGAACCGTACCGCACCAACGTCGACGGGACCCGTCACTTGGTCCAGTTGGCACGCCAAATCGGTGTGAAGGACTTTCATTATGTGTCGACGGCCTACGTCTGTGGTGCCCGCCGCGGACGCGTGCTGGAAGCCGATCTGGATCACGGCCAATCATTCGCCAACGATTACGAACGCAGCAAGTTGTTGGCCGAACAGATGCTGCGGAACACGCCCGGCATCCGAGTCAGCTTTTATCGTCCGTCAATCGTGATCGATTCGACCGGGCGATCCCCCGTCACCGCGGACCGAACGGTGTACGGCGCCTTTCAAACGTATCGTGCTTTGGCCAGCCGTTTTGGCCTGCCCCGTGAAGGCGGATGGTTTTCAACCCTGGGCTTCACCGGTGACGAACGCAAGAACTTGGTCGAAGCCGACTGGGTCGCCGATTCAATCATCGCTTTGATGCACAGCCCGCCGCATCACCAATCCACGTACCACTTGACGGCACCGACGGGGACTCCGATTCAACAGCTGGAAACGGCTTTCCGCGAAGCATGTCGTCGTGAGGGTGTGGCCGAACAAAACGGTAACGAATCGGCCGAAGCGTCTGCGGTCTTTCAAACGATGGCCGCCCCGTACGTTCAAACCTTCCTGCCCTATTTCAACAACGATCCGGAGTTTGATCGATCCGCGACGTCCGGTGCCTTGATCGGTTTGGGACGTCCGGTCGCCGGTGACGTCACCACCGCCGATTTGATCGGGTTGCTTTCGACGGACAAGACAGTTTCGCCCGCCAAACGGCAGGCCGTACCGCCCGTCGCAGCCTCGCAAAATGCCAAGACGAACGATGAAAGCGATGACAGCGATCCGCTGGTAATCGCGGGCTTCGACGTTTGCCTGCCCGGCGGCGCGGTCGGCCGCCAGGCTTTCGCCGACTTGTTGCTGGGGAACCGATCAGCGATCGACGAAGTGCCGCATGATCGCTTTGACCGCTCGCTTTATTTTGATCCCCGACGCGGCCAAATCGGCAAGTCCTACACCACGCTGGGCGGTTGCGTCGGTGAATCAGCGATCGGGCCGGACGTGGCCGACCGTGCGGCAAGGATCGGGCAATTCGACCCCTGTCACTTGCAATTTGCGACCGTGGCTTTGTCCGCCTGGCAACATGCCGGCGCCGAAGCCAACGATGACTTGGCGGCCCGCTGTGGCATTTACGTCGGACACAGTGGCGGGACCAAACTGGGTGGCCCGCTTGCCATGTCGACGTTGGCCGAAGTGGTGTCTGAACAGATTCGCGAGGTCGCAGATTTCCCACGCAGCAATGATTCATTGCGAGCCGAAGTCACTGCAGCCTTGGTCCGGCGTCTTCGCGAGACACGCCCGCATCGAAAGCTGGACGCTGAAACGCATTTCAACGCCTATAGCGCGGCCTCACTCGCGGCACAACTGTTGGACCTGGGTGGCCCTCGTGAAGTCGTCGATGCCGCGTGCGCATCGTCCTTGGTCGCACTGCAACATGCGGCCACCGCGATCCGGGCAGGTCGAATTGACACGGCGATCGTCGGCGGCGCCACGTACAACAGCGTCGACAATTTGATTCTGTTTTCGCAGTCACAAGCCTGCAGCGACGAACACAGTTGCCCCTTCGACGAAAACGCCAGTGGCCTGATCAGCAGCGAAGGATACGTGGCGGTCGTCTTAACGCGTCGCAGCACGGCGCGGCGATATGGCTTGAACGAACTTGCCGAACTGGTCGGCGTCGGCTTGGCATCGGACGGTCGCGGAAAAAGTCTGTGGGCCCCGCGGACTGAAGGCCAGCAATTGGCGATTCGCCGTGCCTATGATCGTTCGCCCGCGTTGTCCATCGACTACATGGAATGTCATGCGACCAGCACCCAAGTCGGCGACGCCACCGAATTGACCTCGCTTTCGACCTTGCTGGAAACCGATAGCAACCGCGGCCCCGGTCGACCGTTGGCGATCGGCAGTGCCAAAAGCAATTTCGGTCACACCTTGGAAGCCGCCGGGCTGGTCGGCCTGACGAAGGTGCTCGTTGCGATGCAGCACGAAACCCTGCCGGCATCCCTGAACTTCCAATCGCCAACGCCGCACTTTGATTGGACGCAAGGCCGCTTAAGCGTGGTGGATCAAAACCGAGCCTGGCCGACCAACACAAACCGCCAAGACAAATCCGCCGCGGTCAACGCATTCGGCATCGGCGGATTGAACGCGCACGCGGTGATCCGCCAAGCAGCGCCGACCAATCCCAAAGTTCCGAATCCCCTTTCCAACCAATCCGCCGTCCGCGTTCGTCCGGACGATCGTTCATCGCGACCGGCGTCGGGCCAATCGATCGCAATCGTCGGGCGCGGCGTCGTTCTGCCGGGTGCAAACAACGTGGCGGCGATGTCCGCGTTGTTGGCAAACGGCCGGTCGATGATCGCGTCGCCTCCCCAAGACCGATGGACGGGCGAAAACGTGTTCGCCGTCGATCGCCAGCCTTTCCGAACACCGCATTGCCTGGGCGGTTATATCCGCGACTATCAATTCAACGGCCAACCGTATCGAATCCCGCCCAAGCAAGTCACTTATGCCAATCCGATCCAAATGATGTTGATCGATGCGGTACGGCAGACACTGGACGAATTGGGCGAGCCCGCGGATTTCCATGTGCCCGCCGACCGCGCTGTGATCGATCGCCGGCGGACATCCGTGGTG
The DNA here is from genome assembly GCF_007752935.1 of Crateriforma conspicua. Lineage (NCBI taxonomy): Bacteria > Pseudomonadati > Planctomycetota > Planctomycetia > Pirellulales > Pirellulaceae > Crateriforma > Crateriforma conspicua. Next base: position 4,628,661 of record NZ_CP036319.1, read on the forward strand.
GTGGGAACGATTTTCGGGGGCGAGTTTTCCAATCAGCTACAGGTCGGCATGCGTGTGCCGGAAATTTGTCGACACGTCCGCCAGTGCCTTTCTGGTCAAGTCGACGTGGGCACATCGATCGACCGTTGGATGGATCAGTTCGCCCAGCACCTGATCCATCGCAATCCCGCAATTTTGGACGAAACCGGCAGCTTCACCGCCAGCACATTGGCTTCGCGTATTGCCAAGACCTTCGACTTGATGGGCGGTGCGTGTGCCGTCGATGCCGACGACACATCTGGCATGTTGGCACTGATGACGGCGGTCGATCAACTGCGGTTCGGCCAAGCGGACACGGTGATTTGCGGCGTCGCACAGCGTTCATTGGACTTGGTGGCTTTTGAACAGTTGAGCCTGAGGGATCAATTGGTCCGCAGCGGACGTCCCATCGATGTTCCGGACGATTGCCGCCAAATCTTGCCCGGCGAAGGCGTCGCGGTGCTGTTGCTGCAGCGGCGCGAAGACGCTTTGAAATCGGGACACACGATCCACGGACTGATCGACCACATCGGGTGTGAACACATTGCCGCCCAGCACCGCGAAGACATTCGCTGTGATGCCATGGCCGGCGACAAACTGAATGCGGGTCTGGTTCGTCAGTTCGGCTATCTGTCGGGCGCGCATCCGATCGTCCGAACGGTCGCCCAGTCCATCCGGTGGGCTCGGCCGACCACCACCGATGAACCGTGTGAACTGTTCGCCGTTGCCGAAGACGGATTCGGTGTCCGTGCATCACTTACCTCAGGTCGACCGACGAACAATGCCGCCTTCTCCGGTGCAACGCCCCGTCACTCCGAATCAGCATCACCGACATCCACGAATTCCGCCGTCCGAGTTTCCGATGAACTGGGTACATCCGCCATGTCGCCACAAGCCACGCTAGACGAATCGATTCGCTCGGTGGTCTGCCGCACCGATTCGGCCTGTGCCGGTTCGCCACGATGGATGATTGCCACCGGAAACGACCAAGAAGCGATCCGTCGGCATCTGACAGACTGGGCGCAAAACCCCGATGACGCGTTTGCATCGTCCGCCACGGCATTCTCCGGTTCAACGAGTCGTTTCACAGCAGGCCTGGTCGTCACCGATCACCAGCGACTTAGCGAACAAGCCACACGCTTGTTGAAATTTTGGGACCAGGGCACGCGTGTCGCGGTGGATGAACGTGCCAGTGGACTTCTGTGGAAGAATCAACCCCAGCAGGACCGAGTCGCTTGGCTGTTTCCCGGCCAGGGTTCCCAATACCCGCGCCGTCCCGAGATCTTGGACCATCAAGCGGAATCCCAACATTCGTTGGACGAATTCGACAGAGAACTTCAGACGCTAGGCATCGCGTCGATTGCGGACCGATTGCATGATCCAACCAAAACCCTTGGGAAAGATGTCTGGTGGACGCAACTGTGGGTCTTGGGCGTCAGCCATGTGATGGCCGATTGCCTGGCTCGTGCGGGAATCCCGATGCACGTCGCGACCGGACACAGTTTTGGTGAATGCGGCGCGGCGTTACACAGCGGGGCAATGAATCTGGCCCAATCGATTCGCTTTGCCAAACAACGCAGCGAAGCCGTTCTGACCAACGTCCGGCAATCAGGCTGTTTGCTTTCGGTCCGTGGCGACGCCAGCCGAATCGCATCCGCCCTGCGACAAGGCGAATGCGATGTCGTCATCACGCACCACAATGCCCCACAGCAGGTGGTTGTCGCGGGAACGCCCGACGCGGTTGCCCAGGCCAAAGCCGTGCTTTCCGATGCTGGATTGGCCGCGGTGGTGATCCCGGTACCGGCGGCCTTCCACACGCCGATGATGGAATCGGCCGAAAAGATGCTGCGTCAGACCTTTGCATCGCATCGGTTGCGTCCGCCGGCCTGTCCGCTGCTGTCGTCCGTGTCGCTGCGTTACCTGGCCGATCCCGACGAGATCCTGGAAAACCTGATCGGCCAACTGACCCGACCGGTCCAGTTCGCGGCGACCATGGATCGGTTGTGCGATGACGGCGTCGGATTGATGGTGGAGGTCGGCCCATCGGACGTCCTCACACGCTTGTCCCGATCACGGAACGATGACCGCTCGATCGCGTTGTCCTTGGATGCCGGCGACGATACCGAGCGGCAGCTATCACTGATTCGCTTGGCGACCGCTGTTGTCACTGGCGGGCCATCGGACGTGAGTCGTACGTCGCGGCCACTATCACCTGCCGCCACCAATGATGCCCGCCAGCCCGATGTGGACGAACGGATTGATACCGCGGCAACCGAGGCGGCGATCACGATTGTCGACGTGACGGACAAGCGACGCAAAGCAAGCCAGAACTTAAGACCGGAGTCGTCTGGCGGAGCCACAGCTTCACCTGCCGCCAGTGATTCAAACGGTCATCACGTCAACGGCGTTACCAATGGACGAATCGCCAACGGTCACATCGGCAATGGCACCGCGGATTCACACACACAAGTGAATCATTCGATCCGTGACGTCAGATCCAATCGCATGGTTCCACCGACCGACGCGGTTTCGACTGGCCATCCAACCACCGGCCATGCTCCCACCAACACGACCGCGAAACAGGCGTCCGATTTGTTGGTCAACCTGGTCGTTGAACTAACGGGATACTCGCCCGACATTGTCGAATTCGATGCCGACTTGGAAGCGGAACTGGGAGTCGACAGCATCAAAAAGGCTCAGATCATCGGCGAATTGGCCGACTGGTCTGGCATGACGCTGGATCTGGCCCAGATGAAGTTAAGTGACTACACAACGCTGGGCGACATCCTGGATCTTTATTCCCAGCACTTCGGCCAACCTGCCGAAACAGCATCGGTGGCCCCGGCCGAACATCCTGTGTCGGTATCGGATGCGGTGGCAATCGCGTCAGCGTCCGCGGAAAACGCATCCGGCTGTGGATCGTTATCACAATCGGTTTCATCGCTGATGGTGGATTTCGTTGTCGATCAAACCGGCTACTCGCCGGACATTGTCGACATGCAAGCCGATTTGGAAGCCGAACTGGGCCTGGACAGCATCAAGAAGGCACAATTGTTGGGCGAATTGCAGGAACAATACGATCTGTCGGGTCTGGATCTGGGTCAGTTAAAGCTCGCGGATTTTCCAACGCTGGGCAGCATTCGTGATTTCGTCTTGCAACAGTTGGGCGAAGACGTCGCGACCGCCACTGAAAAAAAAAAGCCAACCGACCAAGGTAGCGCGGCGCTGACGCCCCAGTCGATCAATCCGCGAGCGTTTTCAAACCATCGACCGCACCCAAATGATTCCGATACGGGTGCCGTGACCGAAACGCCACCGAGTCCGATGGGTAGCACGTCTGTCGAACCGGCCCACGGACAAGGCAATGGCGTCGCGGTGGGCGTTTCCGATATCACGCGTCCGGTCGGCACGGCGTTCCCATCGGACAATAGTATTTCGACGACGCCAGAGATCGAAGCGCCGGCCCGCGGGACGTGCCGATTCGCGTTGCGGACCGTCCCCGCGGCACGTTTGACCGGCATGCCGGCGCAACCCGCTTTCTCGGGTGATGCCATTGTCGTCGGTCACAACCCGATTGCCGATGAAATCGAACGACGCTTTGGGCAAACCACATTTCGGTGCCATCGTTTTCCCGATCATTTATCCAGCCGCGATGTGGACCACTGGCTGAACCATCTGTGGGACCAGCACGCCACGCCGCACCTATTCATCACGACACCCCGCGACGACGCTGCGCTGGACACACTGGACGCCAAAGCGTGGGGGAAACGCCGTGACGCCGCGCTGATGACACCGTTTCGTGTCTGTCAGCGATGGATGCAGCGGATGATTGACGATGACCAAATGGATCACGCCAGCCTGTTGTCGGTCGTCGACGCGGGCGGCAATTTTGGCTTCGACGGTCAATGCATGCCCTCGGCCGAATCGGGCGGTATTGCGGGTCTGACCAAAGCCATGCGAATCGAATCCTGGATGCGTGGCCATCGGGAAACGCCGATGCTGATCGTCGACGGTGCGCCCGGTGCAACCGCATCGGATGTCGTCGACGGCGCATGGCGTGAACTCGCTCAACCGTCACACGACGAAGAAGTGGTGGTGGACGAAGCTGAACGCTGGACCATTGATGCACGCTATCAACCGCTGAACGAAGCACGCGGTCCGGCGGGCCCACCCAGCCGCGGCGGCGTCTGGGTCGTCAGCGGAGGTGGCCGCGGGATCACTGCGATGACCGCAATGTCGCTTGCCCAGCGTTACGATCTGTCCCTGCACTTGCTGGGCACCGCGCCGAATCCGTCGATCGACGATGTAACGCGTAACGCCGCATCCGCCGATCGAACTCAGTTGCGCCGCGACGTGATGCAGCGAGCCCAACGCGAAGGACAAAATCCGATCGAAACTTGGCGGGACCTGGAAAAGGCGATCGAGATCGACCAAACGCTTTCACTGTGCCGCCAGCGCGGAATCCGAGCGGTGTATCACAGCGTCGACGTGTCCGACGGCCCAGCGATACATCAAGTCTTGCAACGAATTCGCACCAGCGACGGTCCGATTCGCGGGGTGCTGCACGGTGCGGGTGCCGGTCAAGACGCACGGTTCGATCGCAAGCGTCCCGACAAGGTTGCCAAATGCATTGGGGCCAAAGTCGACGGATGTCTGCAACTGGCAACCGCCACCAACGACGATCCGTTGGAATGGTTCATCGGTTTTGGGTCGATCAGCGGTCGATTTGGTGCCAACGGTCACACCGATTATTCCCTGGCCAACGACATGCTGGCCAAGTGCATCGACCGTTTGCGGCAACAGCGTCCGGACGTCCGCTGTGTCACGTTCCACTGGCATGCCTGGGGCGACATCGGCATGGCGGCCAAACCGGAAGCGAAGCTGGCGTTGGAAATGATCGGGATGCAATTCATGCCGGCCGATGAAGGGCTGGCCCACTTCATGAATGAACTCGAATACGGTGGGGATCTTCCCGAGGTTTTGATCACCGATCGACGTTACATCCGAAAGTTCTTTCCAGGCCCCGCGATGCGGGAAACCGGCAGGCTTCAGTATCCGATGCTGGATCCATCGTCGCGTGGGATCGCCCCGGCCCAGGCTTACAAAATCACATTGGACCCGACGGTCGACCGTTTTCTGAATCAGCACACCGTCGGCGGAAAACCGACGTTACCGATGGTCATGGCCATCGAAATGATGGCCGAAGCGGCCGCACTGCAGGCCGGCCAGCGACGCATCACGGCATGCCGGAACGTCCGCGCGATCGCCGCGTTGAAATTCCACCATGACGATGCGATGGCGTGCGAGGTCATCCGCGACACGTCGCCATCGGAAGCCGATGCGGATGGTATTAACGGCCATTCCCAGCGGTGGCGTCTGTGCGCCGATCTGCGGAGAGGCGACGGCCGAATGGTCGAAGAGTGCCGAACCCATTTTTCCGGTGAATTTCTGATCGACAACGGTCTGGCCCCTTCAGGTCCGCCACCGGCTCCGGTGCAACACGGCGTTTGGGACGACATCCAATACCTGGGCAATGACGCGCCGGTGTACCACGGTGAATCGCTCCAGTGCTTACGTAAGGTCATGGTTGATACGGAACAAACCCGACTGTGGGGCCGCATCGCATCACCATCCCCCGCGCACCTGGGCGGGGAAGATCGACCGCTGGCGGGTTGGCAAATTCCCTGTGCCGCGATGGACGCTTGCTTATACGCCGCCGCGGTGCTGGCATATCGGCTGCACGATCGCCCGTCGCTTCCGGTCGGTTTTGAACAAATCGCTTTGGGACGGCTGCCGCTGGCCGGCGAACCGCTGATGATTCACTGGTCTGTCGAACAAAGCTTGCAACATGGCCTGCGTTTGCAAGGCAGTCTTTCAGGTCAAAACGGCGACACGATCGCACGATTCGACGGTTACGACATTGGTTGGCTTCGCTAGGTCCATGAGCTGAACGGATGCCCTATCACAGCAAACGGACGATGCAGCCGCTGATTCCGGCGAATGACTATGTCAGCGGTGCGGCGCATCAACGCGACGTGGCCGAGCTTCGTCGTTCTACATGGCAATTGGTGGGCACGCGGCGTGATTTGGCTAAGCCCGGCGACACGCTTGCCGCCACGGTGCTGGGCTTGCCGGTCGTTCTAAGAAATTTCGGTGACGGCGTGTCCGCGTTTCGAAACGTATGCGCCCACCGGCAATGCACGATCGCCGCCGACGGGGCCAGTCACAGTGCCTCCCTGAAATGTCCCTATCACGGATGGCACTACGGGGCCGACGGCCGGACGCGAAAGATCCCGGGTGCAAAGAACTTTCCAAACTTTGACCGCGAAGCCCACCGCTTGCAGACGTATGCCGTCCAGTTCTGTGGTGAATTGGTATTCACACGTTTGTGTGCCCCCGATGATGTGGGACATGGCAGCTTGCAAGCCTGGATGGGCGACACGTTTGATCAGTTGCAACAGGCTACCCGACCGGAACATTGGACCCAAAACCTGGGAACACACCTCGATTTTCATGTGAACTGGAAGATCCCGATCGAAGGTTCCTTGGAAAGTTACCACTTGGATGAAGTCCACGCGGCCACCTTTGGGCATGACCCCGGAGAAGAGCATTCCGAACACGTGATGAGTCCACTGGGAACGACTTTTCAAACCCGCTATCGCACCGATTCCCTGGTCGAACGAATCGAAGAACGGTGCATTCGCTGGATGACCGGCGGGTTCGATGGCAGTTATCGACATCTGCACACCTTTCCAAACTTGATGGCATCCCTGAACGATTCGTTGTCGTTGGTTTACCAAATCGTTCCGACAGGCCCGACGACCAGCCGAATGAACTTGTGGGGGTTCGGACGTGCCGCCTCACGAGGCGGTTGGTTCGCTAAGATGGGATCGAGGGCGATGCGCCGTGCCAGCGCAAAGATGGCGCTGAAGGTACTGAACGAAGACGCAGCCATCTTTCCCTTGGTACAGCGTGGCATGACCGCATTGTGCGACGACACGTTGCCCGACGATCAACCCGCAACCGCGCAATCACCTTCGCCGTCGGCGAAACGCCCGGGTGTTTTTGGTCGCTGCGAAGAACGTTTGGACGCATTTCACCGTGATTGGCAATCGCGGTTTGCCAGTATCGGCCGGGCATCATCAACCAGTGAATTAGCGTCCACACGCCATCCATGATTCAGGCTCCTAATTTTTGCATCGCTAAGAAAAGACGAACGACAGTTGATCGATCTATCGGGAAAGACGGCCTTGGTGACCGGCGGAAGCCGTGGAATTGGACGTGCATGCGCGCTGCGTCTGGCCGATTGCGGCGCGAACGTTGCGGTGAACTTCTTGTCGTCACGCGACGCGGCCACCGACGTCGCCAAACAGATCAATCAGCGTGGCGTCGGGTCGATCGCCGTCCGCGCCGACGTCAGTCGACAAGACGATTGCCATGCGTTGGTGTCCGCCGTCGCAGAACATTTTGGCGGACTGGACATCGTGATCAGCAATGCTGCGGCGGGCGGTTTCCGCGGCGTCGCTCAGCTAACCGCACCCAATTTGGAAGCAGCGATTCGCACCAATGCCGCGCCGGTCGCATGGCTTTGCCAAGCGGCGGCGGAGCACTTGGCCGACGAAAACGATTTTGGCAAAGTGATCGCGATCAGCAGCCACGGTTCGATCCGTGCGGTCGATCACTACGCCGCCATCGGTGCATCCAAGGCGGCTTTGGAAAGCTTGGTCCGTCACATGGCATTGGAATATGGCCCCCAAGGCATCAATTTCAATTGTGTCATGCCGGGGATCGTCCGTACCGAAGCCGTGTCAACGATGCCGGGTGTTGAAGACGTGTTGGCCGCAGCCAAGGAACGGTTGCTGGTCAGCAAACGCGACTTGTCGCCCGACGACGTTTCCGGCGTGGTCGCGTTCTTGGCCAGCCGGCAAGCCGACATGATTCAAGGACAAACCATCATTGTCGACGGCGGGATCACCGTCCGTGTTTGACTGGCGCGCGACCACCGCATTCGAAAGATTCTTATACCGCTGTGATCCCGGCGGGCCTTCGATGACGTTCCGCATCGAAGTCGGCTTCGATCACCCGGTGTGCCCGGAACGGATGCAAAATGCCATTGCACAAACCGCGGCGCATCACCCCATCCTGTTTTGCCGGCTGACCCAGAACCAGCATCATTGGATCTGGGAACCGTGTCCGATGAACCCCAACGAATGGTTCGGTGACTCTGACAGTCTAGACGTCTTGCCGGCGATTGACCCCATGACATCGGCCGGCTTTCGATTCAGCCAAGGACGGGGTGACGGTGACGTCCAACGCCTCGCGTTCGACTTTCATCATGCATCGGTCGATGGCATCGCGGCGGCCAAATGGACCGCCGGCGTCCTGCGTTGCTATCACGACGAAAATCCTATCGATGGCGGCAGGGAACACCGTGCCAAGGAAGACATCGTCCACGGTCAGCTACGACAACGCCACAAAATGCCGGTTCCCGACAATGGACCACCAATCGGATTGGTGGAAGGTCTTCGCAATCTTTGGTCCACGATCCGCGGCAAGTCGATTCGGTTTGCACCTTTGACGGCGCGGCAGAGCGATCCTGCGGAACAAACGGCTGAACCGGCGGATGCCCACCGCGAAGATGATCATGTGGTGTCGCTGAACTTGCCACCTCATTTGTCACAACGCAGCCGCGAGTTTGTCGCGGAATCCAAGATCCCTCTGAACGATGTCGCCGTCGCAGCCACTTTTCGGATGTTGGCGGACGATCCAGCGCTGCGGCATCAGCACGGACGTTTGATGATCAACAACCCGGTCAATTTGCGAACGGTCCGGCAGCGTCGCTTTTCGGCGTGCAACTACACGGGGTTGGCATTCCTGCGGCGGCATGGCCAGCAAGTGCGACGGCACGATCTGCTGTCGGGCCTGCATCGTGAAATGAACTACGTCCGCCAGCGGTGCGTGGCTGCGGAATTCTTGCGAGGCCTGGAAGCGGTGGATCCCCATCCATCGGCACTGCGGTATATCCAGCGGCGTCGCTGGTTCGATGCGACGGCGTCGATGACGTGTCTGTCCAGCGTTCGAATCGGCCGACGACACGGAGCCCAGCCCAGCGACCAGGGCTGGCAGTTCGGTGACAACACGCTGCGATCCATACGCATTGTCCCCCCTCGACCGGCCGGATCATCGTTAGCACTGTCACTGAACGACTCGCTGGGCCGGCTTTGTTTGACGGCACGATCAGATCCGACCGCATTGTCATTGACCGAAACGCAAGATGGATTGCAGCGTTGGGTGAATCATTTCAGCGAACTCATGTTGCCATCCGGCCGCTAATCCCCGAATCCATCCATCAGGCACAGACCCAGCGAACGTCGAAAGCAGACCGATGTCCAATACGTTATTGAAAGTCGCCAGTGGAATCTTGTTGATTGCGGTCGCCGCGATGATCGCGTTTGGCGTCTATCGCGAAAAGCAGATCCGCACCGATTTGCAACAGCGTGAAGCCGCCTTAACTGACAGCCAAAACATCGACGAAAATACCACGGCGGACGAACTGTCCAAGCTGGGCGACGGTGCGGCGGCAAACATTCCCGCGCTGGCCGCCGGCATCATCGGTGATGTCCCGACACTGGAAACGATCCCCAAAGTGGACGCGTTTCCGTGGCGTGATGCGTTGGCAAACCGGTTGTATTCCAATGCGCGTTCACGTCGGTGCGGCATGTTGATCCCGGGATTGCCCGTGCGTTCGGGGCTGCAGCATCGCGAAGGCAGGCTGACCACGATCGGTCGCATCCCCGCCATTTCCATTTCGTTGGAATTGGATGAATCGGCGAAAGACAAAATGCCACGAATCACTCAGGTCCAAACGGAAAACTACCTGGCGAAACACCGGTTGGTCATCGAGCCGATTCTGTATCACGACCGACGCGGAACGGTTTATTTCGGCACCGATTGCCGTGCCGCATTTTTCGAAAAAGACCGGCCGTTGGTGACCGTCAAGTCGGAAGCCATGATCGACCAATCGGTCGGCAACTTTCTGGCCCTGGGTTTGTTCCAGGACCAGGGTGAATGTGACGGACGCACGTTGATCATGTCGTTTCGATACGCCCAAAGCGACCCGACGTTGACCGGGTTGGATGCCGCAAAGAAGACCACGGAGTGTTTGATTTTGCACCTGCGGCCCGATGCAACACCCGACAATCCCAGCTTCGACGTGTTTGCCACGACCGAAGGCCGACAACAGATTCATCAATTGGTGCGGTCCAGCAACCTGCTGACCGACCCGACCACGTCGATTCGTGCCGGCGTGCGTTTTGACCGGTTCGTGATGATGGGACTGTACCCGGCATCACCGGTGGTGACCGACGTGCGATTGAATACCGATCGGACCATGCCGTCGGCCAAAGCCCAACTGTTGATGCGTCAAGGCCCGGCGGACGATCGCCCCGGCTTGCAAGACATCTTGGATGACTTCGCCGGCTACGTCGCGGACGATTCGATCGACGCGCGGCTGTTGGAAACGTTTTCCAATTGACGTGCCCGCCTTCACCGCCTTGTCATGGCATAGGCCGAAGCACTGTTTTTCAATTCGGCCTACGGATCGTCATGACGAACAACGCTGATCGCGGGTTCGTCCTGTTCGGCCCCTGATTCAATGTCGACGTCGAACTCCGGCTGGGATTCTTTCAAGCGACGACGCGCCTCGCCCGCCCAAGGGCTTTCGGGCGACAAGTGCAGAAAACGTTTCCAGTGCTGTTCCGCTTCGATGTCGCGTCCCGAATCGGCCAACAAGTTTGCAACGTGATAGTGCGCATCGGGATAGTCCGGGTGCAATGACAAGACGCCGCGAAATGCCGCAATCGCCAATTCGTCCTGCCCCAATTCCGCCAGCACCATTCCCAAACAGGCGCGGGCTTCGACCAATTCCGGGTCCAGTTCGATCGCCATGTAGAAGCGTTCTCGGGCGGCCACCGGTTCATTCATCCGGTACAGCCATTCGCCCAGCTGGAAACAAATGTCGGCGCGGGGGCCGTCGCGAGCCAAAATGGCGTGGCAACAATCGATGGCGGTTTCCAAATCATCGCGATCATCGGCTTCGAACGCCGCGACCAACAATTCATCATCACTGGCCAGTGCATCAGCGTGTGCCAGCGGTCCTTCCCACGATTCGATCGGAAAGACGACGTCGTCATCAACCGTTTCGGATTCACTGGGCTCACACGCATCGAAATCGAAACGCATTTGACCGCCGGTTTCGATCAAGCCTTCGCCGCCGCGCAACAAGACTTGCTTGCCTTCGACCAGGATCGACAACTGATCCAATGGCCGTTGAATGTCGGGCAGGACTTCGATCAAATCGACCAAACGCTGTTCGATCGCTTTCGGACTGGCCCCCGCATCGATCCACTGGGCCAATCGCTTGGCAGTCGCCACTTCTTGGAAATCAAAATAGGGCAACCGATGCATGGTGCGAACCGGGCGAATCAGCCCGCGGCGCTGCCACCGCCGGATGACGTGCAGCGGGATATCCAACAGATCCGCCAACATCATCGGCGTGTAGTATTGTCGACCGACCGTGTCGGTTTCCACCAACCCCAAACGTTGCCACAAATCGGCTTCGGCGATCAGTTCGGTGTCGCCCTTGCCGACCGCGTCACGCAGCGACGCGGGTAACAATTCATGCTGCGTCAACGGTGATTCATCGGCGCCGATCACGACCCAATGAATCGCGTCCTGATGGGCGTCGACGATGGTCGCACCAAACGACCGGAGTAAATTGGTCGCTTCGCGGCGGTTCATGCTGCCCAATCGCCCGGCCAAAGCGATCCGAATGCCGTCAATCATCCCCGGTGTTTGAGTCAACGCGGGCGCAGCATTTTGGTCCTGATCCATCGGATCGATCGGTTCGTCGTCGCTGTGATCGATGTCATCCATGCCCGAATTATCACCCTGGTCCGGTGATATGCCAAGCTGCATCGGGCGATCAGGCACCCCGGATTTGCAAACCACACCCGCCGGCGTGGGCGGAAGAAACGATTACACAGCCCCGGTCGTTTAACGCAGATGCTGGCATCGCCTGGCTGCATTACTGCGGCCGATGAAACCCCAGCCGCGCCACACCGGCGATCGCCGCACTTGCCGACGACGAACGCGCCAGTCATCTTGGGACCCGATCGCTTGGTGGAGCGGATGGGACGGTCGCTGGCGGTTGTGCCTTTGGTACGGCTGCTGGAGGAAAGTCCGGGCACCACAGGGCAGGATGGTCGATAACGTCGACCGGTCGCGAGACCAGGGCAAGTGCAACAGAAAGCAAACCGCCGAACGGTGTCCCACTGGGGGCATGCGTGGTAAGGGTGAAACGGTGCGGTAAGAGCGCACCAGCGGCTGAGGCGACTCGGCCGGCTGGGTAAACCCCATCCGGTGCTAGACCAAACAGGGTGACGTCGGCTCGACCGATGCAAGGCGGCCCGCCTTGACCACACCCGGGTAGGTCGCGATGGAGGCGGCGAGCAATCGCCGTGCACAGATAAATGGCCGTCGCCGGCGGGGCAAACCCGTCGGATACAGAACCCGGCTTACAAGTCCGCTCCGCCGAGTGATCTTCGCCAAACGTCTTGGCAACCAACGCCTCTTTTCAGACGCCGCGCATCATCGGCCTCATCGATTCGCGGATCGCTGTTATTCCAACAAGGCGACTTCGATTTCCAAACCGGGCCCGAATCCTAACATCAACCAGGGTCGCGGCAAATCACGATCGGCGAACTGACGCAGCACCGCGGGCATGGTTGCCGACGACATGTTGCCGTGCTCCGACAAAACGCTTCGGGATGTGGCCAACTGTTCGGGTTGCAATCCAAGGGAAGATTCGACGGCGGACAAAATCCGGGTCCCGCCGGGATGCACCGCCCAGCCTTGGATCGATTCGATCGTATGGCCCCGCTTGGCAAGCCATGGGGTCAAGAAATCCACCAGCCCGGCTTCGATCAACGACGGAACGGTGGCCGACAATGTCATCTCAAATCCATGGTCGCCGACTTTCCATGTCATCGCATCGCGGCTGTCGGGCACCAAACACGACCCGGTTTCCACCAACGTTGCCAGCGAAGGCTTTTGGGAATCACGTCGCAACACCATCGCCGCCGCACCATCGGCGAACAACGCACCGGAAACGATTCGGTTGGCATCATATCCGTACTGGTAATGCAAACTGCAAAGTTCGACACAGCACAGCAACACGTTGGCGTTTTCGTTGGCGGCCAACAGTCCTTGAGCGGCTCGCAATCCATTGATCGCACCGTGACATCCCATGAATCCCACTTGGACGCGTTGCGTTTGCGCGGGCAATCCCAAACGCTGGATCAATTCAATATCCACGCCGGGTGCGGCGAACCCGGTGCAAGTCACGACCACCAAGTGGGTGACCTGACCGGGATCAAGTCCCGATTCATCCAGCGCGGACCGTGACGCATCGGCGGCCAATTGCGGTGCGTGATCGGCGAATTGCTGGCTGCGGACGGCGGTCGTCGGTCCACGGTCGTCGTGATCGACCGCGGGTGGAAAGAAATCTTGTTCGACCGCGCCACACGCGGCCTCGCTCAACAACACGCTGCCTCGCGACTGCACGCCGCTGCGGCGATACAGAGCCTCCAAACGCCGGCGTTGCTGATCGCTGGAACAGGACAACTGTTTGGCGACTTCGCTGGATTTCTGTCGACAAATACTGACCGGGGGGACGGTAAAACCGATCCCATCAAGCGTCACATTCACTCAGGTCCCTTCGCTTAATTTTCGCTTCGAATCCGCCCCATCCGACGCCATTGCGACGGTCAGGCGAATGCAGGAACGATCGCGGGAACCGCAATTTCGTCAATCCTAACCACCCAACAGCCGGGTACCAGCCGTTCCACATCAACGGGTCTAGCAAGCGCCCGGTGTACGATCCCGCGAAACTCCTCTCGCGTAAAGGCCGCGCAAACCGAATCGATTGCGTCTTTCCGCAATGCCGGTGACCGTGACATCAGATGCGACGCGGCCCAGGCGGCCGCCAGATTGGTCCGCGATCGTTCCCAATCACACAGCAACAGACCGGTTGCCGCGGTCTGCATGGACTGAATCAACCGGATCGCTCGGGCTTCATCCATCCGATGCATCCACAACGCACACAGGATGACGTCAAACCCGTCGGGCAATCCTTGGCGGAACACGTCGCGACATACAACTTCCGCGTTCAGCTTCCGACGTTCCATCCATTGCTGTTGTTGATTCAGCGACCAAGCATCAGGAACCAACACCGTCATCTGCAGGGGCAGACCGCGACGATCGGCAGTGTCGACCAATCGCACGGCTAAGTCATCATTACCCGCGGACAAATACAACACGCGCAGCGGGCGGCCTGGTCGCCGACGCGCAAACCGCACAAGATGACCAAACAATGCACCGGAGATCCCGGCCACTGCGGCGATGCGGCAATGGCCTCGCATGACGGCGTCCCGATCCGCATCGTCAGCGCCCGCTCGATCGTCCACGGCGGGAAAAGGTCGTCGCGGTAGGCTCATGCGGGCATCATCATTCGCTGCGGTCGACGATTTCGTTTTCGACCGCTTGGCCAGATTCAAAACAATCCAGATTGGTCAACGTCGTCATCGCGATCGACCGCATCGCATCGCTTGTGAAAAACGCCTGGTGTGCCGTGATCAACACGTTGGGAAACGTCATCAAACGTGTCAGCACGTCGTCTTGGATGATTTGGCTGGACAGATCATTGAAGAACAATCCGGATTCTTCTTCGTACACATCAAGGGCAAGTCCGCCCAAGTGCCCCGATTTCAAACACTTGATCGCGGCGGCCGCATCCACCAAACCTCCCCGCGATGTGTTGACCACAATCGCGCCCGGTTTCATTGTCTGTAAAGCATCCGCGTCGATCAAATGGTACGTGTGGGGATTCAACGGGCAATGCAGTGACACAATGTCCGATTCAGCCAGCAGACGTTCCATCGAAACGTATTCCCCCAGCGATTCCATCGCCGGATCGGTGTGCACGTCGTACATCAGACACCGACATCCAAACCCGCTGGCAATCCGTGTGAACACCTTGCCGATTTCACCGGTACCGACGATTCCCACGGTGCGTCCGTGCAGGTCGAAACCGATTAGCCCTTCGAGCGAAAAATTGTTGTCGCGAACGCGATGGTACGCGCGATGAATTTTGCGATTCAACGTCAACAGCAACCCAATCGCGTGTTCGGCCACCGCGTAGGGACTGTACTTGGGCACGCGAGCGGCGCGGATTCCGAAATCTGCCGCCGCTTTCAAATCGATGTTGTTGAACCCCGCACATCGCATCACCAAAAAACGAATGCCGGCGACTTTCAACGCTTCCAAGACTTCGCGATCCAGCCGATCGTTGACGAACGCGCAAATCGCATCCGATTCATCGGCCAACACCACGGTATCGCGGTTCAAATCTGGCTTAAGAAATCGAAACTCGTGCTGGGGCAAATCCGCATCACGCGACTCCAAAGCTTCGTCAATAAACTGACGGTCGTACGACTTGGTACTAAAGCAAGCAACTTTCATGATTGACGCGGTGTGGTTTGTGGCATCCCGGCGGTCGCGGGCGAAGTTTCGACCGCAGGCCCACGACGATACAACCAAACCATGCTGGCCAGCGAAACCAACAGAACCGCGATGCTGACCCACTGTGAAATGGACAACCCGGTTCCGAACTGTCCCGCTTCATCGACGCGAACCCATTCCAACCCAAATCGAATTATCGCATAACCGACAAAGCCGATCAGCATCAACGCACCGTCGCGATAGCCCGGACGTCGAGTCCACCACCATCCGAGCAACCACAAGACGACAACCATCACAGCCGCTGAAATGCTGCTGATGATTTGAGTGGCGTGCACCGATAACGATCGAGGCGGCAATTGCTGCGGGGAAAAGCGATAAATCTGGTCGTCAACGGACAAGGCGACGCCCACGGCCGCCTGGTCCGCAGGAACGTCTCGCGGTGCGTCATCCAAAAACGACGGGTCCAAAGAGATCTGGTCGACGGTCTGTCCCGCTTCCAGCCCCGCGTCATCGGCGATGCTGCCCGGTTGAACCGCGACGATCTGACGCGTGTCATCGTCGATCTGGATACCGATCAATTCGCCATTGATCAATTGTTCGTGAAAGACGGGACTGGCTTGTGGAAACTGCACCGCCCACGATCCCGGTTCGCACCGTCCGCCGTAACAGCAACCGTTCATCAGGCACCCCAGACGTCCGAACATCAATCCGATAAAGATGCACGGGACGATCGCGTCGCCCAATTTCAACAGCGGCATCCGGTGTCGCATCAGGTAATAGGCCGAAGCGGCAAATCCGCCGATGAAGCCGCCGTAAACCACCAACCCACCGCCGGTGAATGCCAGCATGTTCCGCAAAGTTTCGGTCATCGAATCGGCCATGTACTCATGGCGATACTGGATGACGTAAAACAATCGGGCCCCGACGATTCCGCCGATGAACGTCCACGGTGCCAACCCGAAAATCAGGTCCGGATTCAAGCCAAACTTGGACGCACGATAAGCCGCGGCCATCACAGCGGTTCCGACCCCCAGCAACAGAAAAAATCCGTATCCACGGACCGCGATGCCGATCGGATCGCCGTCGACGTTGCGGACTTCGACTTGGGGCAAAATGAAGGTGACCAACACGCCGGCGGCGGCCCACAACCAGCCTTCCTGTTGCAGGGTGGCCGAAATGCTGCCTTTCCGTGACGCCAGGATCATCCGCAGCGCGAACGCGATCGCAAGCACGATCAGCGCCCATCCCCAACCGGCGATGGGCAATCCGCCCAGTTCGTGAGGGATCAGAAACAGCGTTCTTCGCATGCGATTCTTGGGGACGTGACCGATGATGCGTCTTCACCGGTGGGGGCGACGGACCGCTGACGGATTGATCTGGACGGCGTGTCGTCCGATGACCTAACGTCCGGCGGGGAAACGATTCTGTTTCTACGCCGACAACGCGCCCAACGTCCAGTGGTTTCTTTTGTTCACGCCGACTGACCCCGTGCCCGCGATGACGTTTCACAGCCCACCGCAACGCCCCGCCCAACACGACCCCCCCCGTCCCCACGTTTCGCAGCGGCGATCCCTGACCCAAACCGCCATCGTGTTTTCAACCCGGTCAACCTGGACCACCGTTGTCGCAATCGGGGCGGTGATGATGTTTGCCATGATCCAAACCGCATCGGCCCAATCCAATGTCCGTCCGGCCAGCTACACCCCCGCCGGACGCATGGCCAGTTTTCGGGTCAACAACGTGGTCAGCGATCACCAGGGCCGAACCTTGGCCGATCACGACGTGCTGTTTCAGTCGGGCAAAATCTATGATTTTTCGAATCAGCAACCACGCTTCATCACGCTGATCGACATCGCCGGCAGCCGAGTCGTTCTGTTGGATACCCAAACCAAAGTCAAAGCGTCGATCGCAACGGAAACCCTGTTGCAGGTCGCCGCACAGGCCCAATCATTGGCCGCCGAACAGGGCAAGGCCGCACGCTTGGGCGTCAACGTCCCGGTCAACGTCAGTGACGACCAAGCTATTTTCACCACCAACTATGGCGACGACGTCGTCGGTCAAGTCACCTATCAGGTGGAAACCGAGGCGGCCAAGGATCGTTTGATGCCGATCGCATACGGCCAATTCATCGATTGGTTCGGACGACTGGACATCGCACGGAAAACGGGATCGCTTCCCTTCGCACGGATGTCGGTGCATCAGCAACTGCAAGGCAACAACCGCTTGCCGCTGCGAACCACCATGACGGTCCGGCGCGGGTCCGACAGCCAAACGCTGACCGCCACCCACACACGCCATGCCTTGAACAGCAGCGACCTGAAGCGAATCGACGAAGTCGCCGGCATGCTGACTCTGTTCAAAGAGGTCGACCTCAAGGACTTCCCCGCAACGCACTGAAGGGCGCTTGCCGTTGTTCCGCCTGAGATGCACAGGTGAGTGCTTTAAAATGATCTGGTTGGCGTTTCCGTTGGATCCAAAGCTGATTCTGTGATGCGTCGTCTGGTCATTCTCCTCGCGATCCTTTGTCACTGGGCCGTCGACCTTCGTGGTCAAGGTACCGGTGATGACGAGGCCACCGTACGACTGGCTCTGCCGCAACTGGCCGAATCAAACGATCCGATCGACTTTGTCCTGCCCCCGCTGGTCGGTGCTCCCGCCGAAAGTCCTGGCGAAGCGGTACAAACGCAAACATCGGTGATCCAACCGATGTCGACCAATGAAATCCAATCCGACGCCCGCTTGGATTGGCTAGACGACGTCCAGGTCGGCTACGACAACGGGTTTGTGATCGCCAGTGATCATCCGATCGAATTGGCCACCGAAGATTCCGACTACGTTTTGCGAATCAACGGCTGGGGGCAACTTCGGCATACGGCAACCAATTTTCACAGCGGTACCAATGACCTGAACCAATTTCAGCTGAAACGTGGGCGGCTGATTTTCGCCGGCAACGCGTTCGAACCCGACCTGAACTATTTCGTCCAGCTTGACGGACGCAGCAGCAGCGGTGACGACGTCCGCCTGTTGGATTACTACCTGGACTACGATGTCGGACATGCCCAGTGGAATCGCCCACGGGGTGCACTGGTCCTGCGTGCCGGGAAATACAAAGTTCCGTTCTCGATGGCCCGTTGGATGTCGGGACGCGAATTTCAATTCGCCGACCGCAGCGTGGCTAGCACCTTTTTTGACGTCAACCGAAGCTTCGCCTGGGGCGTGCACGGAAAACTGCATCCACTGGGACGTCCTTTCCATTGGGACGTTGCAATCTTCAACGGTCTGGTGACCGGTGGTGCGGAAACCGGAAGCAGCGGCAACCTGGACGACAATTTTGCGTTCAGCCTGCGACTGCATGCGTTCCCAACCGGCGATTGGGGATCGACAACCCTTGCCGACCTTGAACATCACGACGATCTGGCCACCCGAATCGGTTTCGGCGTTGCCACGACGCGGATCAACCGATCGGGCAGCACCGAATTCACTCGGCTGCGGGTGATCGATTCCGGATTGCGTTTGTCCGATCTGCTACCGGCCGACGTCGATGATTACAGCGTCGCCTTGTTCGCCACCGATGTGTCCACCAAGTTCCGTGGCTGGTCGACGACCCTGGAATACTATTTCCGAACCATCGGAAATTTCAGCGGCAGCCAATCGGAGGATCTGTTTGACCATGGGTTGTGGCTGCAAATCGGAAAGTTCGTCATCCCCCATCGGATGGAACTGGTGACACGGTGGTCGCACATCACGGGCGACTCGGGAACCCTCGGCCGACAGAACCAAAGCGCCGAAGAAATCGCCGCCGCGATGGTTTGGTACCTACGTCAGCAACACTGCAAATGGGTCACCGACGCTACGTATGTCGACGGCGCGCCGATCGATTCGGCGTCTTTGGATCTGGCCCCCGGCAACGCCGGTTGGCTGTTCCGATCACAAGTTCAATTCAGCTTTTGATCGGCGGCGAAACATGGCGGCGTCGCAACTGACTGGCATCGCTCAGCCGACCGAAGGCAACCCGGACAACGCCATCGCGATCTCCTCGGCCGGGTACTCATAGTCTTTCAACTTGCCGGCAAAGTAGTCCGTGTAAGCCTGCATGTCGAAATGACCGTGCCCGCACAGGTTGAACAAAATCGTTTGGCCCACCCCTTCTTCGCGGCAGCGGATCGCTTCACGTCGTGCCGCGGCGACGGCGTGGTTGGCTTCGGGTGCGGGCAAGATCAGTTCGGCCTTGGCGAATTCGACCCCGGATTCAAAGATCTCTAACTGGTGCACCGACGTGGCTTCGAACGCTTGAAGATCCAACAGCTGGCTGACCAACGGTCCCATGCCGTGATACCGCAGACCGCCGGAATGAAACCCGGGCGGAATGAATGAACTGCCCAACGTGTGCATCTTCACCATCGGTGTCAGATGCGCCGTGTCGCCATAGTCGTACGCGAACGCACCTTTGGTCAGCGTCGGACAGGCAGCCGGTTCCACGGCGACCACCCGAGTGTTTGATTCGCCACGCAAGTTCTGTCCCAGATAGGGAAATGCCATACCGGCAAAATTCGATCCGCCGCCGGTGCACGCACAGATGACATCGGGTGAATCACCCGCCATCTCGAATTGCTTCATGCATTCCAGGCCGATCACGGTTTGATGCAGACAGACATGATTCAGCACGCTGCCCAATGCATAGTTCGTATCCGGTGACGCAGCGGCCACCTCGACCGCTTCGGAAATGGCGATGCCCAGCGAACCGGTGCAATCAGGGTCTTTGGCCAAGATGTCCCGCCCCGATTGAGTCCGCTGACTGGGACTGGGCACCACTTCCGCACCAAACGATTGCATCAACGCCTTGCGATACGGTTTCTGTTCGCTGCTGACCTTGACCATGAAGACCAGGCATTCCAGATCAAACGCCGAACAAGCGATCGCCAACGAAGATCCCCATTGACCGGCCCCGGTTTCGGTCGCCAGCTTTTTGATTCCCGCTGTCTTGTTGTAATAAGCCTGGGGGATGGCCGTGTTGGGTTTATGAGAACCCGCGGGACTGACGCCTTCGTACTTGTAATAGATCCGCGCTGGGGTATTCAGCGCCTTTTCCCATCGTCTGGCACGGAACAAAGGCGATGGCCGCCACTGACGATACAGTTCGCGGACCGGCCCGGGAATTTCGATCTCACGCTGATCGGAAACCTCTTGTTCGATCAAAGCCGGCGGAAAGATCGTCGCCAAATCATCGGGAGTGATCGGTTGTCCCGTGGCCGGATGCAACACACCGTGCGGCGGTTCGGGCAGATCGGCAATGACGTTGTACCAAGTCTCGGGAATATCCTTTTCATCCAGAACGTATTTCACTTGATCGGTCATCACAGTTTCCGGTCGGTGGGGTGGGGCAGGGTGGGTGAATCATCCAATGACAACACCACGGATGATAAACAGCCTGTTGCATGGAACGGTCGGACCGCCAGACGATGCGACGATGCGACACGCGGGAATGACGCCATCCTAAGACGCGTCGTCGGCCGATGCGTTTTTCAATTCCATCAAACGCCGGTTGTAGGCGGCGATGGATTCTTTACGACGCAGCATTCCCAAGAACGTGCCTGGTCGCTGGGGATCCAGCACGGGCAATTCATCAATGTTGTGCGACGTGAATCGGCGGACGGCCGTGTTCAAATCATCATCCGGCGAAACACTGATGAATTGATCCACCATGACGTCACGTGCCACCGCCAGTTTCCACAACGTCTGGTCGTACAGGTAGGCCCGAACGTCATCGTCGCTGAAGATGCCGACCATTTTTCCCTGGTCATCGACGACGGGAAAATAATGCTGGTGACAGTACGCCAAACGGTGAACGATGTCGTCGACCGTCATGCCCTCGGGGATCAGCGTGATTTCGCGATTGGGCTGGTAAACATCCCCGACCTTCAGACCTTCCAACACGTCGACGATGAAGTCACCACGGTGGGCCATCGAATCCATCCGTGTGGCGGCCTGTTTTTGATACAGCCGGAAACGATGGCTGATGACAAAGGTCAACGTCGTCACCAACATCGTCGGCAACAACAATCCATAGTCTCCCGTCAACGCACGCACCATGATGATCGTGGAAATCGGTGCTCGCGCGATTCCGGAAAAGAATCCCGCCATGCCGACCACCGCAAAGGCTTCGGGTTCGGTCACCACGTCGGGAAACCATCGATGCATCACCAAGCCGACGGCGCCGCCGGTGCAACCGCCGATCACCATCGACGGCCCGAACACACCACCGCTGCCTCCCGAACCGATCGTCAACGCCGTTGTAACGATCTTGACCAGAGCCACGGTCACCAAGAATGCGACGCCAAGATCCTGCGCCGCGGTCAACGCAATTTGCAGCGTCCCATAACCGGTGCCCAAGACCCCCAGGATCCGCGTGTCGTTTCCGAACAACGGCAATAAAGCGATTCCCAGAACGCCGGCCAAAACCGCGCCGATCGCCGGCCGAAGGTGTGGAATGATCGGAACCCGTTTGAACAGATCGTGGGTTCGGTAAAAGAACGTCACGTACAATGCGCCCACCAAGACCAGCACCAACGCCAGTGCGGCATATGCGATCAATTCCATCGGCGAACTGCTGACGTGATCCAGCCCGCCACCGAACAAGGGCACAAAGCGGGTTTCGCGAGGCAACGATTGGACGTAAACGCTGTAGGCGATGATCGACGCCGACGCGGCGGGGACCACGGCGTCGGCTTCCATATCGGCGTCGCTGTACAGAATTTCGCCAGCGAACACCGCACCGGCCAACGGAGCGCGAAAGATAGCGCCGACACCCGCCCCCATGCCGGCGGCCAGCATGATTCGACGCTCGCGATCGGACAGATGTAGCCGTGTCGCCAGCCAGGACCCGAAGCCCGCGCCGATTTGAGCGATCGGGCCTTCACGCCCGCCGGATCCACCGGTCCCCAACGTGATCGCCGAAGCAATCGTTTTGACGAAAGGAATCCGCGTTCGAATCCGACCACGTTTGTTGTGGAAAGAATCAATCGCCGCGTCCGTCCCGTGGCCTTCCGCCTCCGGCGCGAACGTGTACACCAGCCAACCGGAAACCAAACCGCCGACGCCCATCACGACGACGATCATCCACGGCACAACCACTTCGGTTTCGTGATGGAAACGAGCGTGTTCGCCGGCCGCTTCCGGCGGCGAATAGCCCGCAAACTGGGCCAGCGAAAAGCGCACGACCGCTTGGCCCAAGAAATCAAAGATGATTGCCCCCAAGCCGGCCACAATGCCGACCAACAGAGACAACAGAATCCACTTTCCCAGGGCGTGCAGTTCGAATCTTTTCAGCAGCTCACGAAATCCTCTCACGCCGCACAATGTCCTAAAATTCGTTGCCGGTGGGAACCGCCCGGTCGGGCCAAGATCGCGTGGAACCCCCGTCGGTGCGACGACAAAACGCGCCGTCGCGACAACAACGTTCGCGTACCACAGCCGGGCGCAATAGAAAACGGCGTCTTCAGATCAATCTGAAAACGCCGTTTCGCATGAAGTGAGAGTGCAGGGACTCGAACCCTGGACCAACGGATTAAAAGTCCGTTGCTCTACCGACTGAGCTACACTCTCGTCGCATGACGTCCGGGCCGTGACGACCCGGTCGCAGCGATAAGGCGGCTAGTGTAGGAACACGGTCGCGACCTGTCGATACGCCAATTTCGGCAATCGTTCGATGAATCTTCACGAATTCGCCCAGCCAGTGGGCGTTCCGCCGGTTCATCGTTTCGACCCGCAAACTGAAGCGACAGACAACCGGTCTCGCCGCCTGACTGTACGCTAACGGTCAACTCACCCGATCATCGACCGCCACGCCGGACCGGACACCATGTCACCCCGCGTCCGGCCGCCGATCCCGGATTCTGTGACCGGATGTGCTGGCTGCCTGGACCGCCCCCGGCGTCAACAGGTTCGGTCATGGCAGCACCCCGGCGGCGGTCGACACCGCCGGATCTGTGACTGCTGCTGCATCCTGCGCATCCGCTGAGTCCGCGTCGGGAAATTGGGACAACTGCGACTTGGGAATGAAGGCCAACGATGTCTCCAGCCAGTTCCCGCAACTGCACCCGCCACCACCCTCGGGCGACAGCAACAACCCCGAAGCGGGGATCGTGCTGAGCCAACAATCCGGTCGCAGTCGGCTCCAACGCGTGTACTCGTTCGTCTTGGGACTCCACATTGCAAACTGCTGGCCGGACCACGCGCGAAAGAACATGGCGTCACTGCTGCAGGCATACGTCCCGCACCCGCTGACCGGCATGTCATCGGGGGACCGCTGGCCGCTGGAAAGACTGAACACCGCCGGCCGAACGATGACTTGGTCGTTGACAATGGCCGGTCGTGACAAGTGCGTCCCGTGATCCGCTTTTCCTTTTCCCCACGCCGCTTCGTTGTCCCAAATGGGTTCGCCCGTCCGGCTGTCATACGCGCGAACATCGAACTTCACATCCGCCGATGCGACCGTGATCAGCCGTCCCTGCGACACGGCCATCCAAAATGCGACGTCACCGCGTCGGCCCTGAACCGGGCGTGTCCAAACTTGACGTCCGTCTTTCAAGTCCAACGCCACCAAACGGACGGCGTCCCAAAAGGGTTCGCCCTCCAGACGCCGCGTGTCACGATCACCCATCGAATCTCCGGCGACTTCGGCAAAGTACAACAAGCCGTCATCGATCGTGATCGTGGTGTTCAAAATCAACCGATCGGTCGCCCATCGCTGCTTGCCGGTGCCCGCGTCCATGACGAACAAACGATCGCTGACGATCTTTCGCGTCTCTTCGCCCGTCGTTGCGTCATACCAGCCGGGACCGCCGAAGTAGTCGGTCCAGTTCGCGTCGGCTCGATTCACACTTCCCACCAACACGTCGTCGGAACGGCCGATGTATCCCCACGCATAACCGCCATCGACCTTTGGCAAAGATTCATCAGGGATCCGCCAAGTCGCGCGGACATCGCCTGTGACCGCATCGATCTTCCAGCAGTGATCGCGAATCAACGCATAGACAAAACGTTCGTCCGCACACCAATTGCCGCAATCACGAGGCAGGTTGAATCGACTGAAGTACGGTGTTTCCAGCGACCACAAGACCGATCCGTTGTAGGCATCAACACATACGATTCGATCCAACCCTTGCAGGAAAAGCCTGCCGGCAACCGACAACGGCGGCGTCTTTCGACCGCTGCGATCTGACTGATAGCGAGGCCCCGGGCGACCGATCCACTGAACCGCCAAATCGTCCGCACTGGTACAGTGATCCAATTCTTCGCCCGCATAGGCCGCGTTGTCGGGCCGGCCATACACGTGGCTCCAATCACCGCTGCCTTGCAGTCGTTTTCCTTGACGAATTTGCCAAGTCAAATCCTGACCGTCCTGCTTTTCCATGGATCGGTTGGGAATCGCCACCAGACCGTTGGGGCTGACCAAGCGATCCATTTCGCTTCTTTCATAGGGACAGTCGCGTCCGTCAATCATCGCCCCCGACGTGACCACCGTGGCAATCCGATCGGTCACCGTTTGCATCTGGTCGTCACTCATTGCCCGCACGCTGACCATCACGCCGTAGACACCCGCGTCGACCAGGCGACGCCTTGCCGCTTCGACCCGCTGGGCGTCCGGATCCAACACGTGGACTCGCATTTCCGTCGCACGCGCCAACGCTTCGGCAAAACGTGCCCCATCGCTGGTCCCCAATACCAAGCACAGTCCTTTGGGATTCTCAAACAGCCCGGCCAATTCACCGGCAACCGAATCGTAGTGGGTGTCCGTTTCGCCGCCCGCTCCGGCCACCCCCGCGATACTTGAACGATCCCGATGGTAGTTGAAGAACGTGTCGCATTCGTACCACGCTGTGGGCACCGAGCGACCATCGACTTGATCGACGATCTTGTAGTGATAGATGTGTCTGGGTTGCAGATCGTCAATGACAACGCGATGCTCCGTCGTTGCCTGGGCATCTTCCATCTCACGGGTATGTCCACCGCTGCGGAAGACCAATTTGGACGCACACGGCTGGCTGCTGATCCAGTTCACCTCGGCCGTTCCATCGGCTGCGAAACGCAACCATGGTCCGACGGCGACGCGATGCCCTGAAACATCCGCCGCCGACTTTGCAAACTTTGTGTTTGGCGAATCTGAGAACTCCTCGTCGACTTCGATCGGTTCGACGTTCGCCGTGATCGGCTGGCCATTCTCCGCACGTTGGTACGCAATGATGGTGCCATCATCCAAGCTGGCGAACAAACGCCCTTGGTCGATGGCCAATCCTTTGACACGCCCGTTGACCGGTAACGACCAAAGCAAGTCGCCGTTTTCAGGTTCTAGCGCCGCAATCTGGCCCACCCCCGCCGCCAACAACACATCATCGGCAGCGATCAGATCCAACGTTTCGCCCAACGTCGTTGCCCACAACTGCTCCTGCGACGTGTCATAAGCGACGATGTCTTTGGCGGTGCAGAAATACGTCACGTCATCCACGTGCACCACACGGCGCGCCGATTCATGCGTCGCGATCTTTTCACGTGATTCCGTGCTGCTGACCGTCATCCATCCGGCCTTGTTCCCCGGTCCATGGATCATGGTCGATTCGTCCACCAAGACACAGAACGAACCACCGCCACCAGAAAGCTGGCCCAAAAGCTGACCGTTATCGCGATCCAACAATAGCGGCGCGACACGTCCTTGCGGAGCGATCAGATGCTTGGGCGATGCCACCAAGGGGCCTTCGAAGGTCGCATCGGCTTGTTCCACGCAATAGATCTGTTGCCCCGTGGCTGCATCGACCGCATAGAAATACGACTGATTCCAAGGCAAAAGCGACGCGGCAAAGTAGGCGATGCCGTCCAGCACCGTGACGCCCGTGCGGATCGGCCATTCGGGGATCAAGTTTCCATTGTTGACGATTTGCCGACCGCCCGACTGCGCCGTGAACTTCCACACAAGTTCGCCCGAACGCGCAGCCAGGCAATAAACACAACCGTCGTCCGCGGCAAAGAACAGACGATTGCCATCCAACGTCGGCGTGATACGAACCGGTGCATCCACAAAGTACGTCCACAGCACTTCACCGGTTGCCGCGTCCAAACGCCGAACGCAATGTTCCGCCGATGAAGCGTAAAACAAACTGGGCTCACCGCCATCATCGGATTCCGAAACGACAGCCGCGATGACATAAAACGCTTGGTCGTATCCGCGCATCGAATGCAGACCACTCAAGTTTGCATACGCATCCCACTTGGCGGGACCATGCCAAGCGGTCTGTGGTCCAAAAGCCGGCCGATGCCGCCAAGCCAAACGGGGCGGAGAATCGAAACCACTTTCATCACTAACGGCATTGCGGGTCGGCGAACGTCGAAAGGTCGGCCAAGCCCCCTGGGCAGACTGCGTTCCGATGACGCCGATGATCACCCACCAGATCCAGTGACGTGACGGGCGAGCGATAACGGATATCATTCCAATTGCCTCTTTTAGTTGCGTGTCGATCCTTCAAAGACCGATCGTTTGGCCGAAGTCGTTGCCTCCATTCATGTCTCGGGCGACGAAGCCGACACATGACTTGATGCAAGACATCGACCGTTCGTGCGGACAAAACTTCCCGGGCCTCAACTGCTTGCAGCTCGTCGTTCCGGAGTTCACGCACACGCCATCCGATCGAAGTCGTCAGATCGATTGAGATGCTCGATCAATGGTAAAGACTTTCAAGCGAGAGGTTATACCCTGGACATTTTGAAAGTCTTGTCGCGCCGTCTCGTCTTCACCGTCATTTAACCTCGGGGCGTCGCCTCGGTTCGTTGACTCATCTCGACTCGTCCACGAAACCGACGCGCCGGCAGCCCTTCTTCGACCAGCGGATTCTCACGCCGGTCGCGTTCCGATCGCTTCCACCGCTTCGTCGCTAAGCGACACCTCTCGGTGGCCCCCCGCGGTGGCAACACACGCAACGCACCCTGACCATCACCGGATCCTCACATCACAACGCTCACCAACCCTTCCAGTGGGGCGAAACACAACCACCTTGGCCCTCCACCATGCGGAAACAACCACCTTCATGAACAACCCGTGTGCTTGCTCGCCCTTTTTCATGAAGCCGCGATCAGGCCTCAGCGAAAACGCGGGATTAACCGAGTCTTTTATTTGTTTTTGATGAACGCACGCCCGCTTGGTGAAATCAAACGCCCTTGATCTCCAGCGAGCACGCCGCAACTTTGAATTTACCGTGAATCAACTCGATTTCGGTTTTCCCGGCATTCTCGGACGCTAAGATCGCGACCACGTTTGACAAAGCGTGTGCGGCAATTCGACGCCATCGTTTGATGGCCATGTCGTCACTGAATGCCCGATCACTTGGCGGGCAACCTCCGCCTGCGGACGTCAACGCTTGACCGAATGATCGCCGCGCCAGAGTTTCGAATCCGCCTCGGGGCAGACGGGCCTGGGCGGGTTTTGTTTCAAAACCCACTGAAACAACACACAGCACTGCACCGGAGCTCACGAGAAACCGTACTCCGATGCAACGCCATGTACCCCCAACAGAACAGGTAGCTGAAGACGCCTGTTGATGCAATGAAACCGAATCAAACACGTGACCGAAACAGCTTCGGCGTCTCCACCTGCCTGTTCATCGCTGCAAGCCTTTGCTTGCTGCTGACCGGATGCAGCTTTGAACCAGAACTGTATCCCGTCACCGGGAAAGTCACGCTGGACGGCAAGGCCTACAACCGGTTGCTGGTTTACATGCGTCCGATTGATGAAACGCCTGACAAGTACTCACTGGGCGTCGGCGAAACCGACGTCAGCGGAAAGCTGTCACTTCGCAGCACCGCGGGTAACGGACTGAAGGCAGGCACCTACCGCGTCAGCTTCAGTTGCATGGTGGCCAAAGGAGGCGAGGTCCTTGACGGCAATGAAAAGCACGACGACGACCGAACGTTGGTGACCGAGGACATCGTCCCCGAACCGTTTTGCAGCGACACCGAATCCACCGCGACGTTCGAGGTCAAACCCGTCAGCACCAACGAATTCATCTTCGATATTCCCGGCAAATAGTCCGGACCATCTCATTTCATCCCACATTAAGGGTTCATAACCATGGAAAAGAACCGCGTCCCCGTGGATCACCCGGCAAAGCCGAAGGGATTCACCTTGGTCGAATTGCTCGTCGTTATCGCCATCATTGGCATTCTGGTGGGGTTGCTTTTGCCGGCAGTGCAAAGTGCCCGTGGCGCCGCACGACGCATGCAATGCACCAACCGTCTGAAACAACTCGGGTTGGCGATCCACAACTTTGAAAGCGCCTACAAGGGACTGCCCATGCTGGGCGAGGCCCAGGAAGGCGGCCACTGGTCAGCATTCATTCTGCCGTTCATGGAACAGCAAGGTTTGTACGAAAAACTGTCGTTCGGCAGTGTGAACTGGGCATCCAGCGCGGCGATCAACGACGCTTCGCTGGATTCACCGAACGAAGTGTTTCGCCAGATTGCCGCGTGCGAGCTGAGCGTGACTGGATTTCAGTGCCCTTCATCGACCGCGTTGGAACCGATCTTCGACGCGTCTTGCTATTCGCCGCCATGGTTTGTGGCTGCCCGGCAGCCAGCCAACTACTTGGCCGTTGTAACGGGCCGGCAACCCAATGACTGGAAGCCATCATTCGGATGGGGGCGAACCAACCGTGGCACCTGGGGCGATGGCCAAACCACGCTCCACCACAGCGAACTGGACGGCATGATCATCACGCGTGAACCCGACAAGGCACGCATCAGCCAAGGCGGAATGGTCGGCAATCGTTTCCGCGACGTCATCGATGGACTGTCCAACACGTTGATGATCGGTGAAGCCGAACCGGATCTATTCCCGCCCACCGATTACACCCGCCAAGAAAACCAGAATGCCGGACGTAAAGACCACTGGGCCATCGGCGGTGACGACTTTGACAACTGGGAAGGCACCGATTGGTCGGAGATGGGCGGATCAACCGCTGTCGCCATCAATTACCAAAAGCCCGTCGACGATCGATTCTCCGATCGCTCGGAAACCTGGGCCGCCTACGAGGTCAGCTTCGGCAGCAATCACCCCGGCGGTGCACAGTTCTGCCTGGGCGATGGCTCGGTCCGCTTCATCACTGAATCGGTGGACCAAGTGGTCTACAGCGCGCTGGGTACTCGTGACGGCCGTGAGGTCGAGGCAAACGAGATCGAGCAATAAGAACTTCATATCCAGATGCGTATCCCGAAACCTCTGGGGCGCAAAACGCAATTCACGCACGTTTCTTCACACGAAACACTGCATGAATAAATCCCGAGTTAACTGGATCTAAAGAGACAAAAGTTTCGCCTGGGTTAAAGTCACCGCGATCCACCTAGTCTCAAACCCTGAGGAGTTTCAGCCATGAGATTTTCGAGAGATCGACGATCGTTCGGTCGTGCCACGGTGGCACTTGCCGGCTTCGTCGCCTTCGCAGGTTTCTGCGTCGGCCCCCTGTCAGCCCAGAAAGTCGAAGTCGCTTTCGACGACTTCGAAAACCTGGACAACGCGACGGACATGGTTCCGTTCGACCTGGATTACAGCAGCCCCTACTTCTTGGACGGAACCGATTGGTCCAAGGCGTTCCCCGCCGGCTTCACGTTGGACAACAGCGGGAACACCTATGACAACTCGACCATGCCGCCGGAGTTTGACGGCTGGTCGATGATGGACGTCGGATCCTGGATCGGTCACGCGGGCGAACAAGCCGGTCGACAACGGTGCTTCTTCGGTGGCGATAACCGTAACACCTGCTTGGTAGCCGACCCCGATGAAGCCGACGACGGTGGCAACGCCGACATGGGTAGCCCGGAAAACCCGGCGTACAACTCGTATATCACTCGTGCGTACGACGTGACCGGCGTTGACCTTTCGACACTGATGCTTTCGTTCGATTACGACTTTGTCACCGAAGACACCCAAACCGGTGTTGTCGAAGTCTCATTCGATGGTGGTGCCTGGGAAACCATTCTGGAGATCGATTCGACGATCGACAGTGGCGTCTTCAGCACGAACAAGTCGGAAGTGCCGGAAGAGAACGACCAGGGCACTTTTGTGGCCGGGATCGACTTCACCGCACCCGCATCCGCCACGTCGATGGAAGTTCGTTTCGGCTGCATTCGCTCCAGCAATGACTGGTGGTTCGCCGTCGACAACATCGAATTGATGAACGCGGGCGGCCAAATTGCGTTCGACGACTTCGAAGGCCCGACCCCCGAAATGCCGTTGGCCGACCAGCCTTTCAGCGACGCCAACGATGGCCCCGATGAACCGTTCGACCCGTCTGACGGAACCGATTACACCAACAACATTCCGAACTGGGAAATCATCAACGATGGCCCGGCGGACATGCCGACCAAGCGCATGTACCGCACCAGCTTGGACGGAGCTTTCCAAGGCTTTACGGTCATGGACTCCATCTCCTGGACCGATCAACAAGATGGTCAGCAACGGGAAGATTTCTTCGGTGCATTCCGCAGCATGATTCTGTGTGCCGATGGTGATGCCCACCAAGACAACATGGTGATCGCGGAAGAAGAAACCCTTCCGGCGATCCCGGTTGATGGTGAAGGCAATCCGACCGAGAAACAGTTCAACTCGTTCGTCCAACGCACCTACAACATGTCGGGATACGACAACACGACGGTCGAAATCACGTTGGACTGGGACACCCGCTTGTACGCGGCCCAACGTGGCCTGATCCAAGTTTCGTTCGACGATGGTGCGAACTGGACCACGCTGGTCGACGTTGACTCGGCACGCCTGGGTTTGGTCGGCGAAGAGGGCTCCGAAACGCCCGCCGATCCAGCGTACGAAGCTTCGCTGAATCCCTATCTGTTCAACGACAACAACGCTAACGGATTTGTCGACGAAAACGGCGAAGACACCGTGACGGGCATCGAAGACAGCTACGTCTTTGGCGGATTCGGCAGCGAGTTGCCGGCCTCCAAGAGCAACCGAATGACGCTGCGTATCGGCTGCATCAATACCGGAAACGACTGGTGGTTCGCCGTGGACAACATCGAAGTCCTGGCGGCAACCCAGTCATACGTCATGGGCGACATCACTGGCGACGGTGTGTGCAGTCTGGCCGATTTCAACGGATTCGTTTCCGCCGCATTCGGCGCCCCGGACCCGCAAGGCATCTTCGATTTCAACGCCGATGGCATGACCAGTCTGGCGGATTTTAACGGCTTCGTCGCGGAAGCTTTTGCTCCGCCGCTTCCGTAGTTCTTCCCAAGAGTTATTTGCACCACTGTTCTCAAAGAGATCATCATGAAAAAGATTCTGCTTTCCCTCATTGCGACCATCGCAATGGCAACCGGCGCACAAGCCGACATGTTCATCAGCGGCAGCGAAACGTTGGCCACTGACAATGTCATTAACCTGACGTTGGGTGACATCCAGTCCATCTACGTTTGGGCGGACACCGATTCGGGTCAGTCGTTCAGTTCGATTTCGTTCAACGTGACGACCGACACTCCGGACCTGATCACCGCAGTCGACTACGCCGTTACTGCACCGGCACCTTGGGCCAGCTTTGGCCAAGAATCGTTGAATACCGGAAACTTGCTGGTCAACAACGGCGGCGCATTCAATTTCTTGGGTGGATTTGAATCGTCCCCGGGCAACGAGTTCTTTCAATTGGCACGAATCGATATCCAAGCCCTTGCCGGTGGCAGCGGAAATCTGGGTGTCGAGATCGGTGGTGCCGGAATCGGCATCACACCGCCAGGCAGCGAGGCCGGATGGGCATTCAACAGTGCCACGGTCAATGTCAGCGCCGTCCCAGAACCCGGTACGTTCGCCGTCCTGGGTGTCGTCGGCAGTGCTTACAGCGGATACCGCATTCGCCGCCGCAAGCAAAAGCAAAACAAAGCCTGATCGGGCTCCGTTCTGTAGACTGCTGAATTGATTTCATCGGTCGATCGTCTCTCGTGACGGTCGACCTTTTTCATGCGCCGGCACCTTCGGCCAAGCTTCAGCCTTGGAGACAAAATCGAATCTCATCGTCGGACCGCAGTCGCTCACATGCACTCAAACGATCAATGACGGCAGCAACCATCCATCGCGAACCATCCAAGAACAATGGACTATCGCGATGATGCAACCGTCAGTTCACCGATGACTTCGGCGATTGCGGCAACCAACTGATCGATGTCTTCGGGAAAGACATGACCGATGTTGCCGATTCGAAACGTCTGTGCGTCGCTGACTTTGCCCGGATAGATGACAAAGCGACGTTGCTTCAATGCCTGATAGAAGTCATCAAATGCAAAGCCATCCACATCCGGGTACAAGAACGAGGTGATGATGGGTGATTGAATCGCCGCCGGCAACAGCGCCGTAATGCCAAGTGCGGCAACGCCATCAACCAGTCGACGATGATTTTCGCTGTACCGTTGGTGACGCGCGGCGACACCACCTTCGGCGTCCAATTCATCCATCGCCTGAACGAATGCGCGGACCACGTGCGTGGGTGACGTGTAGCGCCATTTGCCGCCTTTGGATTCCATTTCCGACCACTGGTCGTACAGGTCCAAACTAAGCGACCGTGCCCAACCCTTTGTTTCAGATAATCGATCACGATCGGCAATCACAAACCCGAATCCGGGCACGCCCTGAATGCACTTGTTGGCCGATGAAATCATGAAGTCGGCACCGACAGATTCCATCGACATCGGAATACCGCCGAACGATGACATGGCATCGACGATGTAGACCTTGCCCATCTGACGGCATACCGCGCCGATCGATTCGATCGGGTTCAACATGCCGGTGCTGGTTTCACAATGAACAATGGCGACATGAGTGATCGCGGGATCGTCTTGCAGAGCCTGCCGGACGTCCGCCGGATCGGCGACTTGGGTCTCCCCCAACCAGCATTCGCTGTGGTCGATCGACAGACGCCGGGCAATCTGCTCCATACGCCGACCGTACGCACCGTTGCTGATCACCAGCAGTTTCCCGCCTGGGGGAATCACCGATCCGATCGTTGCTTCGACCGAAAAAGTCCCGCTGCCCTGCATCAAGACCGCGGTATAGCGGTCGCCGCCGCCGGCCAACGTCACCAAACGATTACGTAAGTCGGCAACCAGTTGGTTGTAGTCCGCGTCCCAGGTGCAGTAATCACGCAGCATTGATTGACGCACGCCGCGCGATGTCGTCAGCGGCCCGGGAGTTAACAACAGGTATGGAATGTCATCGTCCACGTTATGCCTGGCTTCCCTAGAAGGATTCGACTTGTAACTCCGATGCGGAACTCGGCCGTTGCAATTCAAACTCGCCTGCTTCGATCCGCTCGATCAGTTCCGGCAAACTCGCAATCGACGGAATCACCGCGTGCGCGCCCGCGTCGGTAAGGGTTGCCGCACACGCGTCACGCCGATTTTCTTTCTCGGCATCCGAGAGGGCCTCAAATTCGGCTTGGCTCAACCCCATGGAACTGCTGGTGTCGGTGACGCCGACCGACCAAGCGCCGGCGTTGATCCCCGCCAGAACATCGGGAACGGTATCACCGATTTTCAACACCGCAGCGGGCGGACAAACATTCAACGCCTCCATCGCGCGAAAGATCATCCAAGGTGCGGGACGACCTGCCGGTACATCGGTCCCACAGATGCAGAAGTCCGGTTCATAGCCCTGCTCGGCCGCGCGGGCGAAAACGATTTCGGCGGCATCGCGAAAGTATCCCGTCGTGCTGGCGATTTTGATGTTTCGTTTTCGCAGCCGTTGAATGCATTGCAACAAGCCGGGAACAAGATCGCTGTGATCTTTGGCACACTGCAGTTGCTGTGGCACGAAGCCATCTTCATACACACGCCGGACGTCGTCCTCGGTCCATTCCCGCTGGAACTTCTCACGCCATTGCCGTCGCACATTGGACATTTCAAAAATGGCGTGCAAGTGATCCAACTTGGACAAGCCCATCGGCAGCCGAGCTTCGTCGATGGACACATCAATACCCTCGGCCGCCAAGGCGAGACGAAACGGCTGCACCGGTGAAAAGCAACCAAAATCGACGGTGGTTCCCGCCCAGTCAAAAACAACCAACTTGATAAGGTGA
The DNA here is from genome assembly GCF_007752935.1 of Crateriforma conspicua. Lineage (NCBI taxonomy): Bacteria > Pseudomonadati > Planctomycetota > Planctomycetia > Pirellulales > Pirellulaceae > Crateriforma > Crateriforma conspicua. The sequence goes on from NZ_CP036319.1 coordinate 4,663,370, forward strand.
TTCGACATCAAAACGTTTCACTTTGCTGTTCCGCCCCGTCCACAAATGGAGTCGTGGATGGTGCAGATTTAATCCAAAAATAGAACCCCGCGACCGACGACAGGATGACGCCGATTGCCGAAGTGCAGTAACTAAGATTGACGAAATATTCCAGACGATTCGAATCGGTCGCAAAGACGTCGCCGAAAATCTGAATGGCCACCGAACCGCTGTAGCCCAGCGAATCCGCGACGTAGATGCAAAAGACCGCCGTGCCCACGAATCCGGTTGCGGCAATCAAACGATCAAACAAAACCGAATTGAACGGGACGTAGGTCAGATAAGAGCCCAAACCGACCAGAGTCATCCACCAAAATCCGTTGATAACCCCCTGCTGCATCAACAGCGTGCTGACACCCGTCAAAGCGGCACCAGCGATCATGATTCCCAATGCGCCGGCCAGCCCCCTGCGGTTGTCTCGGACGAGCGTCAACGCCCCCATGCAAATCATGACGCCAAAGGCCACGGGAATCTCCATCCGCGACAACAGCGCGGTGTCATCGTCGCCATACCCAAGTCGCTGAAGAATATCGACTTGATAGTTATCGCGGTAATCTCGATAGGCCGTTTGAAAGAAGTAGACCGCCAATAACAGCCCCAACCCCGCAGCGAACGATCGAACGAAATTCATCCGCTGCGTTCCCGACATGGGTTCGCGGCGGACCCGCTGGGCGATGTCTTCGGGCGATGGTTCGGGCAAATGATCCAACAGCCACACACACACAATCAATAAGGGGAAAAAGCACATACCGGTGGCAAACGGCATGAACCACTCCGATACGCCGGAATCCATCAACGACAATCCGACGTCTTTCACCACGCCACTGGAAACAATGAACGAACAACTGAGCCCGGCCAGCAGGATTTCCGATGTCCGCCGGCCTTCCAGGTACCAGACAATCAGCCCCCAGATCATTCCCAACGGCAAACCGTTGAAAAACATCGCCACGGGCTTCAGCCCCAAAGGCAACACCGCAAATAATAACAACGCCAGTTCGGCCAATCCGATCAGCCCAAGAATCATCGCCGCCCGGTATCGCCGAACCGCTTCGGAGCAATATTTAATGCCCAAGTACTTGGATAGGGTGTAGCCCAATATCTGGCTGATCACCAACGCGGTTTTCAGTTCCAATCCCCATAACCGCAATCCGTCATAGGTCCCGGCCGCAAAAGGCTTGCGAAACGCATACATGCAAAAGTAGGTCGCAAACGCCATTGCCATCGCATAGGGAACGACCCGTTGGGTGGATGACCTTCGCAAGAAGGCTTCCAAAGCGGTGCTTTTGGGAAGCTGAAACATGCCGACCTAATGTTTTGATTCTGACCAGAATCGGTTTCCTGCCAAAATTCAATGAATGCTATATCGCCGATCGTCCCACGGAAACGCATGCCGATTCGGTGAATGCGTAGCGTGTCTTCGGCGCGCGGCCGTAGCCGGTTTCACGAAGCGTCGCAGTGAACCGTTCAAGGAACTCATCACAGACGGCTTCGTCGTGCGCCAAGGAAAGATACAGTTTGGTTCCCATCGGATTTAAAAACACGCCCTTTTCAAATAGCCCCAACATGACCGCACGACCACGATCGCGATTGGCGGTCAGCATCGATCGATAATTGCGAATCGGTTCGGTCGTAAAGACCACTTGTGCCAGCGGACCGTCGCCGATCACTTGTCCCGGCGCCCCGGTATTCATCAGAGCCCGCCGCATGCCGTCACGCAAATAACGTCCCAGGGCGTGCAAACGATCATAAGTGGATTCTTGACGGTACACGGCCAGTGCTGCGCGACTGGCGGCGGCGGAAATGGGGTTACCGCCCAATGTCGATGCCGACCAAACATAACTGGGTTTATCCGATCGGTCCTCGCGGGTGCAGTTCATCACATCCGCACGTCCCCCATAGACACCGATGGGATACCCGCCGCCCAACGCCTTGCCGTACGCGACCAAGTCCGGCGTCACGCCGTAATATTCTTGTGCGCCGCCATAAGCCAAACGAAAACCCGTCACCACTTCGTCAAAGATCAGCAAGATTCCGTGCTGGCGGGTGACCTGACGCAGCTTTTCCAAGAAGCCTTCTTCCGGTGGTGTGCATCGCTGCAACGGTTCGACAATGACCGCGGCCAAGTCTTCGGCATGTTCGGCGATCAATGTCGCTGTGGTTGCCGCGTCGTTGAACGGAGCCGAAAGCAACAACGGATCCGATCCCGGAATGGTTCCCGTTCCGCTCCAATCCACCTTGGGATGCGGTGGCGGTTGCTGGGGAAAAACACTGGCCACGCCAAAGTCGTGGGCACCGTGATAGGCACCTTCGAATTTCATCACCTTGGGTCTTCCGGTGAAGCCACGCGCCATCCGCACACAGTAGTGCGTCGCCTCGCTTCCGGATGCGGCAAATCGAACCGTGTCACACGCCGGACTGATGCGAACAATCTCCTCGGCGACTTCGATCGATTCCTCGGTCACGTACGCGAAATTGGACCCTTGGCTAATTCGCCGTGACACTGCGGCAACGACATCGGGGTGGGAATGCCCGACCAGCACCGACCCCCAGCCCATGGAAAAGTCGATGAAGCGACGACCGGCACAGTCTTCCAACTCACAGCCTTTCCCACGCACGATGACCGTGGCCAGTTCTTCCGGCAGATTGAATTCGCCGTTGGAACCGCCTGGAAACACCTTCAGCGATCGTTCGATGCAATCTTCCATCGGTGCACTTTCCAGCAGAGGGTTGAAAATGTCCGACCGTGAATCCCCCAACCAACAATCGGGGCTCGTCGGGCTGCGTGGGATCCAGGATAGGCGAACTGGCGACCTGAATTCAACTATCAGTCAACAAAGTTTCTCCGCTGGATCAAACAAATTCGGTGCCGCCGCTGGCATCAATGCATTTTACGAAGCATTTTCCGTGAAATTCCGATAAAACAATCCCTCGCCGTCCAGGTGCGTTGCCGCCAGGTCGGTCCAGCTGTTTACTTTGGGTCGACATCGTTCGGTGCGTCCCCTGATCCAACCCGACTGTCACTTCGCCATGTCCACGCCCTCACAAAACCATGCAGTGACGGATACCACACCCCCTCCACCGGTGGACCGATCCGAAGGCGATGTGAATCTTTCGCCAAGAAGAGATCAATGGCAAGCAAGAACGATTGGCGCAGACATTCGACGAATGCTTGACCAAGACAGCGATGCTTTTCTGCACCAGTGCCTGTCCAGTCCTTGCCTGAATGCCCTTTCGGCCTGCGATGGGATCTATCTGGAAGACGTCGATGGCCGCCGATTCATGGACTTTCACGGCAACTATGTGCATCAAGTCGGCTTTCGGAATCCCCGCGTGGTCGCGGCGGTGAAAGACCAATTGGATGTGTTGCCGTTTTGTACGCGACGATACACCAACGAACCGGCGATTCGTTTGGCCGGCCGATTGGGTGAACTGGCACCGGGCGACTTGAGCAAATGCCTTTTCGCCCCCAGCGGTGCGGTCGCCGTGGGCATGGCGTTGAAGCTCGCGCGATTGGCGACCGGGCGTCACAAAACGATTTCGATGTGGGAATCGTTCCATGGCGCGACTTTGGAAGCGTCATCGGTTGGTGGAGAAGCTTTGTTTCGCAGCGACATCGGACCGCTGCTGCCCGGCACCATCCAAGTCCCGCCGCCGGGGCACCGACAATGCGTCTTCGGGTGCGGAGGCGATTGCGACGCCCGGTGTGCCGATTACATCGAATACGTGTTGCAGCAGGAGGGCGACGTTGCGGCTTTGATCGCCGAACCGATCCGCGCGTCAAATGTCACGGCGGGATCGCCGGAGTTTTGGAAACGTGTCGCCGATGCCTGCCGGCGAAATGGCACGCTGTTGATCTTCGACGAAATCCCCACGGGCCTGGGCCGGACCGGACACCTGTTCGCAAGCGCTTGCACCGGAGTCACCCCGGACATGATTGTGCTGGGCAAGGGATTGGGTGGCGGCGTCATGCCGATGGCGGCTTTGATCGCCCGCCGTGACCTGGACGTCGCGGGCAACAAGGCGATCGGACACTACACGCACGAAAAATCACCACTGGGCGCCGCCGCAGCGCTGGCCACCTTGGATTGTTTGTTAGGGCCACTAGACGCCCCAAACCCACATGACGATCGATCCGGCGAACATTCCGCGGAAGCACCTGGGAACTTGATCGATCGGGCGGTGCAACTGGGCAAACGTCTTCGACGACAGTTGATCGACTTTCGAAAATCGTGCCCGATCATCGGGGACGTTCGAGGCGAAGGCTTGCTGGTCGGCTTTGACGTTGTCGAACCACAGTCGCCGCAGCGGGCTTGTCCACAGCGTGCCGAAGCCGTGCTGTACGCCGCGCTTGACGAAGGCGTCAGCTTCAAAACGGGTGGCGGCAACACCGTCGTCTTGGCGCCGCCGCTGACGATCACCGATGCCGAACTGGACGAAGCCGCTTTGCGGATCTGTCGTGCGGTGCAACGCGTCCACGACGGTCACGGTTCATGAACAATTCACACCATCGGCAAGTTGATCGCTGGTCAACGCATCGATAGTTTTCATGGTCGGCCGTGTCGATCGCGGGTGCCACCATTCGCGGGCGATCAGTTTTGCATCACACAACAATTTTCACTCTTTCATGACAGGGTGACCGCCGATGAGCGGACCAAAGATCAGCATGATCGTCTTCGACGTCGCTGGAACCACGGTTTCCGACAAGGAAAACGCCGTCGCCCGATGTGTCAGCGAAGCGGTGACCGCCGCTGGGGTCCCGACCGATGCCCAGGCGGTCAATCCATTGATGGGCACCCCCAAACCCGATGCGATCCGAACACTGCTCGCAAGAGATCCATCGCTGAAAATCACCGACGCCTTGGTGAACGAAACTCACCAGGACTTTCAAAACCGCATGATCGACTACTACCGACATTCGCCCGGGGTCGTTCCGACCGACGGCGCGGTGGAGGTCTTTCAAACGCTGCGGGATCGCGGCATCAAGGTCGCACTGGATACCGGTTTTGACAGGCCGACCCTGGACACCATCTTGGACCGATTGTCTTGGCACGATCAAGTCGATGCGACGGTCAGCAGTGACCAGGCCGCCGGCCGCCCCGATCCCGGCATGATCCATCACTTGATGAGACAATTGGGTGAAAGCGATCCGCGACGTGTTGCCAAAGTTGGCGACAGTGTCAGTGATGTCCGACAAGGCTTGGCGGCGGACTGTGGATGGGTGGCAGCGGTGCTGAGCGAGCGGACCCGACCGCTGTTCGAAGAACCAGTGGATCCGGACTATCGAACCGTTCACACCATTGAATCATTGCAAGAGATCCTGCCGCACTTTGATCCATCATCACCTTGTGCAAACGCGTGACTTCCAAGACACCAAACAAACACACCGATGCACCGGAGACTGTCGCGTCCATGCCAATACCAACATCCGACACCCTGGCTGATCGATTGCCCGCCGAAGTCCTTCGTTGTCTGGACGACACCGGACAAACATATTTGGATTCCATTGATCGCATGGGCAGCGTCTTGAAGCAGATGCATTGCAACCGCCCTTTGGTCGTGATCGATCGTCGTGCGGTCACCGCGTCGAACCTGTCGGCGACCGTGGAAGCAGCGTTGGCCGACGTTGATTGCCTGTGGTTTGACGAATTCACCCCCAACCCGACCAGCGAAGAAGCGTTGCGGGCGGCCAATGCTGCGGCCGAACACCGGGCCGACTCGGTCATCGCGATCGGCGGTGGGACCTGCTTGGACGTTGCCAAGATGGCGGCGCTGGCCGGATCGGAAAACGCCGATCGACAAAGCGACGTCTGCCGCGGCGGATCAACGGAATCACTTTCACCTTTGCCCTTGATGGCCGCCCCCAGCACGTCGGGAACCGGCAGCGAAGCGACGCAGTTTGCCGCGATCTACGTCGACGGGCGAAAGCAATCGATCTCCGACAAACGCATGCGTCCCGCGGTGGTGATCATGGACCCACGACTGCATGCGGCGATGCCGGCATCGATCGCCGCATGCACCGGGATGGACGCGTTGTCCCAGGCGATCGAATCGCTATGGGCGGTGGGCCGTACCGAAGCATCGGCGCGGTATGCTCAGGCCGGCGGACGCCTGATCGCCGAAAGCCTCGTCTCCAGTGTTTGTGATGCAGATGAAGGCAGCCGATTCAAGATGATGTGGGGCGCGCACCTGGCCGGCCAAGCGATCAACATCAGCAAAACAACCGCTTCCCATGCTCTGTCGTACCAATTGACCCAACGGTTTGGGATCGCGCACGGACACGCCGTCGCGTTAACCCTGGGACCATTGGCTGCGGCCAATGCGACCACCGATGCAACGAACTGCAACGACCCGCGGGGTGCGGAAGTCGTTTGCGGACATGTCCAGCAGGCTGCATCGGTGCTGAACGCCACGCCGGCGCAGATGCCCAGTGTGATGTCGGACCTGTTGCGTCAAATCGGTCTGCCAAATTCCCTGTCGGAGGCCGGAATCGGTGAAAACCGCTTGGCCGAGATCGCCGCCTCGGTGGACCCAGTTCGACTTGGGAACAACCCACGGCGTTTGGACACCGCGGAGCTTCACGAGCTACTGCTTCGTGCATACACGGCTTGAGTCGCCCGCGGGAATCTTTTTGGTGCCAACTCAGGCTTCTTCGGCCTCTTCGTCGGCAACGATGTGATCGGACGCTTCGCCACCAACGTCATGAAAGACGACCAAGACTTCGCACTCTTCGCCGTCGCGGCAAACGACGCGATGGGGGACTTCGCCATCGAAGTAAACGCTGTCGCCCGGATTCAGTTCGTGCGAATCATCGCCGTAATCCAAACGAGCTTGCCCTGACAAGACGTACAGAAATTCTTCGCCCTTGTGCGGCAGCTTTTCACGATCATCTTCGACCGGCACTTTCAACAGGAACGGATCCATGCTGCGTTTGGGTCGAGCGTGAGCCAGACTGGCGTATCGAATCTTGCTGACCGGTTCGTCGCGTCGATACTCCACCCGCTGGTCGCTTCGCACGACCACCAAACCGGGTTCCGCTTCCAAGCCTTCAAACAGTTCCGACAGCGACACGTCCAAAACGGATGCGATTTCAGACAGCGCCGGCAGCGAAGGTGTCAGACGAAAGTTTTCGACTTTGGACAACCACCCCCGGGACAAACCGGCTTGCGTGGCCACCTGTTCCAGGGTCAGCCCGCGTTGCAGTCGGACGCGTTTGAGCCGCTGTGCCAATTCAGTCAAATTCATCCGAACGTGTCTCCTCTGTTGCGTTCAATAGTAACTGCCACCCCCCGATAGGTGAAGGGTGGCCGAACGCTTTGAAGGATTGGCAGCGGAGCGAAAAAAGCGGCGATTCAGCCATGGGAATTGTCGGCAGGAATCGCACCGTGGCAGCCTGCCGACCTGCGGTGACGCGTTGCAATCCACGGGCAAAACGCACACACAAAGTCAGTGGCCGAAACGATCGCCCCGCCGACCAGTGATGCACCGACGCAATAAAAAAACGCCCCGCGTGCACGAAGACACGACAGGGCGTTGGGCAGGCCAAGCGGAGGACACGGGACTCGAACCCGCAACCCCATAAGGGGCAACTGATTTCGAATCAGTCTGCTAGCCAATTCGCATATCCTCCGGGGGTGCCACCAATGTCCACGGACCCGACAGAATCGTCAAGCCGCAATCGGCCTTGGATCCCGATCACGGCACGGTTTTCGCTCACTCAGCCGGACCGATCGTCAAGGTCAACGCCGTCGAAGGGACGGAGGCCTGTGCCGCAGCGGATCGGACCCGAACATCGTCTCGGATCAACGCCTCGATCGCCGGTGATCTGGGGTCATCGGGATCGGTTTCCAGGCGGCCGTCAGTCGCGACGCGAAGGGAAACGGGTGGATCGACGGAAATGCCGGCACCGACCAATCGCTCGGTCAGCAAGGATTTCAGTTGTTCCGCCGCACCGACATCCCCGGAATCCGAAGCGCCCGCGGGCGTTTCCGTAGATTCGCCGTGCAGGATCGAGTCGAACGTTTCCAGACCGGACCGGGAGACCTGCGAAATCACATCGCCGGCGGCCTGGACCGCGGACCGAGCCGCACCGACGGCGGAAAGAGGATTCATCACGTCGATCAATGCTTGTGTTCGGTTTGGAAACCGTATTCCTTCAGCCACTTTTCCCACTTGTGGGCTTCGTCGTGCGTTTTCAAGTTCAACGCCTGCCATTTGGGGCATCGGTATTTGACGTCTTCATGGTCGCCGTGGGCGTGCCGTTTGACTTCGCACTTCAGCTTTTTCAGCGTTTCGGCGATCGTGTCGGCCTTCTTTTTTTCGTGGATGTGCTTCGCCTTCCACTCGACGCAGCGATAACGAACGATTTCCGCGGCGGTCGCCGTCAGCGGACTGAGAGCAAGAACAGCGGCCAAAAGAACCAATCGAAACATGGCGAAAACACTCCGCATGCAAACAAGTCGGGGGTGGGGATAAATCAGCCAAGTGGATTACCGCACGACGGCACAAACCGTCAAGCCGAATCGCACGTCGATCAAGCTCGCTTTAAATGTTCCAGCGGCACGTAGTACCGCAGGTATCGCCCGCCGTCGGAGAAAGCTTCGCCCTTGGGGTCTTCCACCAAAACCGTCGCCCGCCGTGTGATTCGATTGATCCGCCCGACCAACCAGCGGTCCTGAAAACGGAATCGGACCGCATCCCCCACCCGCAAATTGAACTTCCGTGCCGCACGTTCCTGTTGGGTGATCAAATCGTGCTGGTAATCGGTGTGAGCGAAATAGCGTCGTGCGATCGATTGAAACCGGGCCTGGTCACAATTGCCGTCGTTCCAAATCAGCATCTCGGTCAAATGCACCAGCTCATGTTCGGCGATTCGCTGCATCGCTTCCAAGCGGTCGCGACACCGGCGGCCGGTGACTTCGACGGGCCGGTCGACGTCCCGAAAGGTTTGGAACAACAGGGTCGATGAAAGCACCATTTCAAACTTGCGAGGCCCGCGAATGCGATCGGTGGAGTAGTGCGTCACCATCTTTCCGGCGATCCGCGTCATCCGCTTGGACAGTCCAAAGGTCAAACCTTCCGCTTCGGCGTGCGGCAGCAATCGCCCGCCGAAAAACCGCTCGTCATACATCCGGATCATTCGCCTCAGGTCATCGACGTCGACCCGGCGAAAATTCGGACGATCGATGGTCCGGCTTAGCGACAACGTCAAGCGATGAATTTCGGCTTGGTTGAACAGAATATCCTTGGTTTCAAACCGTTGCCGGCTGACCAATTCGGCCAGCTTGGCCAACCGATCCGGGTCACGTGGGGGAATGACGCTTGCTGACGCCTTGGCAACGCCGGCACTGGGACGAGCCAGGCCGTCGGCGTCTTTGGTGCGACGATTCGGTCGGAACGTGGTCATCGACTTGGGGGCACTCCATCCCTGAAATACGGCTACGATGGTTTGGCCTGCACGTGAGCGGCCTTGCCCAAAGTTTGCCTTGAACGGGCCCGCTCGTTTTCCCGAACGGACCAAGCCATATCGACCCAAACAACTTGGCAAGACACTGCATCGGCAATGCCCCACCATCCTACCCGCCATCCCACACCATCGCGATGTCACTGCTTCCCACCTCGAATCGTCCCACTGGGATCTTTGATACCTCCATCGACGCCAGGATTTTTCGGCGATGCCGCCCGCTTGCGGTCGCCATGTTCGCCTGGCTGTTGCTGCTTCCCGGTTCACATCTGACATGGGCGGCCGGTCCCGGCGATGTCGACACAGCGTACCCGCCGGATGCATCGATCGATCAAGTTCGCCAGCTGGTCGATTCCATCGATCCGGTTCATCCGCGTTTGTTTGCGGACGCGGAAGCGTTTTCGACGCTGAAGCGTTCGATCGCCGATGATCCGCTTCGCAAAACACTAGCCGACGCGGTCATCCGTCAAGCCGACTGGCTGGCCGATACACCGCCGGTCCGGCGTCAACTGGAAGGCCGGCGTTTGCTGGACGTCTCGCGTACGGCGCTCAAACGAGTGTTGGTCTTGGCCACGGCCTATCAGATCACCGACAACGCCGCGTATGCCGACCGATGCGTCGTCGAGATGTTGGCCGCCGCCCGATTTACCGATTGGAATCCGTCGCACTTTCTGGACGTCGGTGAAATGACACTGGCACTGGCGATCGGCTATGACTGGTGTTTCGATGCGATGACGGACGATCAACGTCAACAAATCCGTAACGCCATCGTCGAAAAAGGCGTCAGTTTGCCGTTTGAGACCAATCACAAAGGCTGGGTCCGCGCCAGCAACAACTGGGGACAAGTCTGTCACGCCGGACTGACCGCGGGTGCACTGGCGGTCGCCGAAGATCATCCGGAACTGGCGGCCAAGACGGTCAAGAATGCGATCGACAATGTCACCCGGTCGATGCATGTCTTTGCACCGGAGGGTTGCTATCCCGAAGGTCCCGGATACTGGGCCTACGGCACCGGATTCAACGTCGTCTTGATCGATGCACTGGAAACCGCCCTGGGCACCGACTTTGGTCTCAGCCATTGCCCGGGCTTCGACAAAACGGGCGGCTACCTGACCATGGTCACCGGCCCCAGCGGCGAAACCTTCAACTATGCCGACGGCGGTTCGGGTCGGTCGCCACAGTCGTGTCTGTTTTGGTTCGCCAGCCGGTTCGACCAGCCCGCTTGGCTGATGGGCGAAACGCAGCGCATCCAAAGTTACGCCGAATCCGTCACCCCACGGTCGGCCGCAAGCAGTTCCAACCGATTGCTGCCGCTGGCACTGATTTGGCAGGACGATACCAGTCCCGGTAACCCGGCGGATTCGCTGCCGTTGAATTGGAATCCGGGTGGTGATGTGCCCATCACTGTTCACCGCAGTTCTTGGGATCCACAGCGACAAACCTTCCTGGGCATCAAAGCCGGTTCACCATCGGCCAACCACGGCAACATGGACGTCGGTTCGTTCGTGCTGGATGCCGATACCATCCGCTGGGCCGTTGATTTGGGTGCCGAAGGCTATCACGGCATCGAATCTCGCGGCATGAATCTGTGGGACCGCAGCCAAAACAGCGACCGATGGACGATCTTTCGCCAGTCCAACGCGGGGCACAACACGCTGGTGATCAACGGGCAACTGCAACGTGCGAAAGGATTCGGAACGATTGCCAAATTCGATGCCAAGTCGGCGACGACCATCGTCGACATGAGCGACGTTTATGCCGGGCAAGCTGAATCCGTCCGCCGAGGCTTTCGCATGCTGGACGACGGCAGCGTGATCATTCGCGATGAACTGTCGGGCCTGAAACCCGGCGACACCGTCCGGTGGGGCATGATCACAAAAGCCGAAAAGGCCGATGCCGATTCAACCGGCCGTGAAATGCTGCTTCGACAAGACGGCCAATCGCTACGTTTAACGGTCGACGGGCCCGACGATGCGCCGTGGCAGGTCATCGACACCGCGACACCACGAAGCGAATTTGATTCGCCCAACCGTGGCACGTCGATGGTCGCGTTTGAATCGGCCGCCGGGGATGACGGTACGCTGGCTTGGACGGTGCACCTGGCCCCCGGTTCGACCGGCAACGACCAGACCGGGCAGGGCCAGCGTCGTCAAACAAGTCCACTGGATCGCTGGTGATCGCACAAGGCTTAATGACGTTAACTCGGCGGCAACGTGTCAGACGGTCGCCGGCGACGGCTGGACCAGCAACTGATCGACTTCGTTGCTGACAATGACGCCGTAGTTGATCGCGCCCAACCAACCGCTCATGATGATTCCAACGCTGCCGGCGTGGAACATACCGCGGACCTGTTGCGGCAGTGCGCGGCTGACCCCCAGGCCTTCGAACTTGGTCCCGAAACTGGCGCCCGTCTCGTGGCGGGTGTAATGTTGGAACGTCCGCGGCGTGGCGGCTTCGGCGTGGTCGATCTTTTCACGGATGCCGGGCAAGTAACGGTCCAGCGCGTCGATGGTGGTTTCCACCAAGTCTTTCTTGCTGGCCTCGTATTCAGCTTCATCCAGGTTCGCCCAGTCTGACCAATTGGCGTTAGTGCTGCTGACGACCGCGAAACGTTTCTTTTCTTTTTGCGGCCGAGTCTTTGGATAGTAAAAACTGAACGTGCGGCTGGTGATGTCACGCGACAGCAACAGGTCGGTTCGAAATTCCTCGGCCGTGCTGGTGAAGAACAGATCACCGGAGGATTCGTCGATCGTTTCGCCCTCCTTCAGCGCCATGTAGACCTGGGTGCTGCTGTTGTTCAGCCGCACATCGCGAGCGTCCTGGACGAACTGCGGATCCAAATGGTCTTCGCCCACCATCTTCAGCACGGTGGTCTTCAGGTTGGCGTTGCTGACCACGGCGCGGCAACCGATCCGGCGTCCGTTGACTTCCACGCCGGTGACGCGTCCGCCATCGACCACCACCCGATCGACGCCACAGTTGATCGCAATGTCCACACCGTTTTTGATCAGCTCCTTCTTCATGCGGCCGACCAAATCGTCGGTGCCGCCTTCGTAAATGAAGACGCCCTTGGACATGAAATTGCTGAACACGATGCCGTAGGTGATCGCGGGATCCTCCAGCGTCGAACCGTTGGCATAGGTGATCGGTTCCATCAGCAGACGGACCACATCACTGCGGCCGGGAAAGAAACGATCGAACAGTTGCTTGGTCGTGGTCGTTTGGTCGTCGTAGAAGTTCATCCCACGGGCGGTATCGAAAAAGTCGACCACGGTTTGGTGTTCGATGCCGAACCGGGTCGTCAATAACCGCGTGAAGTCTTCGCGATTAAAGGTCGTCGTCAGTGAAAACTGAGGATTGTCGAAACGAATGTTCTTCAGCTGGACGATGCGATCGGCGATGTCGCGGTTCCAGTACCGGCGACACGACTTGATCATCCCGTGCGGGAACCCGTGCAGCGAGATGTCAAACACGTGGCCACCGGGGCGCAGAAACCACGTCGCCAGCCCGCCCAATTTGTAGTGCTGTTCCAGCAGCAAGACACGATGACCGGCCCGCCCCAAGATATTGGCGCTGGTCATTCCGGCCAATCCACTGCCGATCACGATGACGTCATACTGCTCCGCGGCGTTTTTTAGGAAGTCTTTTGGCAAGGCTGCTGGAAGTGGCTAGTGGTTGGAAGTGCTCGTCTCTCGATCGGTCTGGCAAGGTAGCATAAATCAACGACCACCCCAATTGTCCCGGGGGTGTACAGCGAAATGACCAGCGGCGGTCATTGGAAATTGGTCGGCACACACCCACGTGATCGACCGGCCCACCCGCCCGGCAGCACGCCGGGCGCATTCAACAAGACCGATCGAAACTTGGTGGCAACGCGTCACGCCCCATAGCCGCCCGTAGACCAATGGTCGAATGCAGCCGTGATCAAGCTGCGTATGACGCAGTCACGCTGGAGAAGAACTCACTCAAGTTGCAAGATCTCTTCGATCGTCAACTCGGCTCGCCACGCCCGCATCCATCGCCGGATCGTTGATGCCGGTACCCGATGCGTCCTTCGCGTCGCCTCGGAGAGCTTTTCCGCCCATTGGTCGAACAGCGTTTCATCGACGTATTGCTTGTACTTCAAGAGGACACGCAATTCTTGCCACCACGGTGAATCAGGCTCGGCCAACTTGATCTGGTAACCACTTTCAGCGGCCAGGATAGCGTACCGCTGAGTTTCCGCATTCAATCCGTTGCCGCGATCCACCACGATGGGTGAAGCCCGCTGGCGGATTGCTGAACGAAAGCGATCAAAATTCCAGTCTCGAGCCGTTTGCATAAACTCCGCGTCATAGTCGTAGTGTCCAGGATCGTCACCAACTTGGGTGTAAAAGTACTGATCCGTTTCCAGGACGACGCCACCATCTCCCGCCAAACGCCACGCCCGGTGACTCTTTCCGCAACCCGGTAACCCGCGCATCAGGTAAACGATGCGCGAGCGATCACCTGGATCGTCCGAAGAGTCACTCGCTGGCGTTGGGGAATGGCTCAATCCATCTCTCTCATTGCTTCAACTTGTCATTTCCAAATCCGATCAAGAGGTCGACTCCCTTCTCCCCTTTCATGTCATCCTTATCGCCGTCGTCCGATAGAAGGCCCAGCGAGGAGGGTGCGGTGCTTTGGTCAGCCGCCCAATCCGTCAGCGCTGCATCCAGTGCGGCGATGTCCTCGGAGTTGCTCGCCAAACCGCCGATCAGCAAGTCATTGTCGCGACCGCCCTTGAGCTTGTCTTTGTCATCTCCTCCGATCAGGATGTCGAGCCCGTCGCGGCCGTAGAGGCTATCGCGTCCGGTGCCCCCGGAAAGCACGTCGTTGCCGTCACCGCCATCCAGTTTGTCTTTCCCTGAACCACCGAGAATGATATCCCGTCCGGCTCCTCCGGTGAGCTTATCATTGCCGCCGTTCCCTTCGATGAGGGACGACTCATACCAGGCATCTCCACCACCATCCGAACCGCCGTCTGATCCACCATCGGACCCGCCATTCAACGATGCGTGGTCGTTTCCTTCGCAAAGGACGATGTGAACGGTTTGGATGTCGGCCGGGTCAAAGTAGAAGATATCGGCCCCGCCGTCGGAACCACCGTCGCTTCCGCCATCGGAGCCACCGTCGCTACCTTGAAGATTCAGGTTGGCAATGACTTTGACGCGGGGTTCATTACCCGGTCCGTCATCACCGCCATCGCTGCCCCCATCGGACCCGCCATCGCTGCCGCCTCCGATCAGCCGGGCACTGACGATGTCTTTGCCCGATGAGCCGATGATCTGAAGCTGGTCCGTATTCGGATCAACACGGACACCGCTGACCCACATTTCGGTAGACGAGTCAGAGTCCGAACCTCCATCGTCATCAACGACGGTCACGGTAACCGTAAAGATTCCACCGGTCGCGTACACGTGATCCGCAGCGAATTCGCGAGGATCTCCAGCGGCGATCTCGATGACCGATCGATCATCTGCAGAATTAGACGCGTCATCCGCAATCTCACCCCAGTCGATGATGACCGTATGAGAATCGACCGGACTGGGATCCGTAAATGATCCACTGATCGTAAGCGCATCATCCGGCGTCGCCTTATTCGACTGAGTCCCGAACGTGATCGGATCCACCGTCAAAATGGGATCAGAATTGGCTACGGAAACGTCAATCGTCGAGACCGTGTCGGCAGTCAAGACCGCCACCGTGGGGTCAGAGCTCGTGGGGGCACTCTCGGTGGACATTGCCGTCACGGTCAACGTGAAGGATGCGTCATCCGGAACCAGAATGGAAAGTCCACTGAGCTCCGCGGGCGTCAACGTCCAATTCCCACCACCGTTATCCGTGCCGTTGTTCAACAAGCTACCGACCAAAACTCCCGAGACATAAATGAGCAGGCTCTCCGATCCGTCGGTGTCGACAAGGCTCGACGCGATGGTCAGCGGGATGGGAACATTTTCTGTTCCGCTTGCCGTGGGAACCACCGAAAGACTCGGCCCGTCGGCCACGGCGTCGACTTGAACGTCAATCGTCGCGATCGTGTTGGCGCTGAGCGAGGCAACCGTCGTGTCGGTGCTGGTTGGAGCGGTTTCGGTCGACGTGGCTGTCACACTCAATTGGAATTCACCGTCGTCGTGAAGCGGCGGCAAAATAGTAATGTCGCCGAGTGACCAGCCGGTCACGTCGATCGCGGAACCAGTCGAAACGACTGTGTTGGAGCCATCGCTGAGCGTCGCACCGGCGGGTGCACCACTGACCGAGACCGTCAGCGATTCACTGCCGTCGGTATCGACCAGAGCACTGCTGATGCCGAGGTTCACCGCGGTGTCTTCGTTGGTGACCACGCTGTTGTTGACCGACAGCGTGGGAGCGTCGGCCACGGCATCGACTTGAACGGCGATCGTCGCGATCGTGTTGGCGCTGAGCGAGGCAACCGTCGTGTCGGTGCTGGTTGGAGCGGTTTCGGTCGACGTGGCTGTCACACTCAATTGGAATTCACCGTCGTCGTGAAGCGGCGGCAAAATAGTAATGTCGCCGAGTGACCAGCCGGTCACGTCGATCGCGGAACCAGTCGAAACGACTGTGTTGGAGCCATCGCTGAGCGTCACACCGGCGGGTGCACCACTGACCGAGACCGTCAGCGATTCACTGCCGTCGGTATCGACCAGAGCACTGCTGATGCCGAGGTTCACCGCGGTGTCTTCGTTGGTGACCACGCTGTTGTTGACCGACAGCGTGGGAGCGTCGGCCACGGCATCGACTTGAACGGCGATCGTCGCGATCGTGTTGGCGCTGAGCGAGGCAACCGTCGTGTCGGTGCTGGTTGGAGCGGTTTCGGTCGACGTGGCTGTCACACTCAATTGGAATTCACCGTCGTCGTGAAGCGGCGGCAAAATAGTAATGTCGCCGAGTGACCAGCCGGTCACGTCGATCGCGGAACCAGTCGAAACGACTGTGTTGGAGCCATCGCTGAGCGTCGCACCGGCGGGTGCACCACTGACCGAGACCGTCAGCGATTCACTGCCGTCGGTATCGACCAGCGCACTGCTGATGCCGAGGTTCACCGCGGTGTCTTCGTTGGTGACCACGCTGTTGTTGACCGACAGCGTGGGAGCGTCGGCCACGGCATCGACTTGAACGGCGATCGTCGCGATCGTGTTGGCGCTGAGCGAGGCAACCGTCGTGTCGGTGCTGGTTGGAGCGGTTTCGGTCGACGTGGCTGTCACACTCAATTGGAATTCACCGTCGTCGTGAAGCGGCGGCAAAATAGTAATGTCGCCGAGTGACCAGCCGGTCACGTCGATCGCGGAACCAGTCGAAACGACTGTGTTGGAGCCATCGCTGAGCGTCACACCGGCGGGTGCACCACTGACCGAGACCGTCAGCGATTCACTGCCGTCGGTATCGACCAGAGCACTGCTGATGCCGAGGTTCACCGCGGTGTCTTCGTTGGTGACCACGCTGTTGTTGACCGACAGCGTGGGAGCGTCGGCCACGGCATCGACTTGAACGGCGATCGTCGCGATCGTGTTGGCGCTGAGCGAGGCAACCGTCGTGTCGGTGCTGGTTGGAGCGGTTTCGGTCGACGTGGCTGTCACACTCAATTGGAATTCACCGTCGTCGTGAAGCGGCGGCAAAATAGTAATGTCGCCGAGTGACCAGCCGGTCACGTCGATCGCGGAACCAGTCGAAACGACTGTGTTGGAGCCATCGCTGAGCGTCACACCGGCGGGTGCACCACTGACCGAGACCGTCAGCGATTCACTGCCGTCGGTATCGACCAGAGCACTGCTGATGCCGAGGTTCACCGCGGTGTCTTCGTTGGTGACCACGCTGTTGTTGACCGACAGCGTGGGAGCGTCGGCCACGGCGTCGACTTGAACGTCAATCATGGCGATCGTGGTTGCCGAATCACCGCTCGACCTCACTTCAAAGGCTCCGATAACCCTGTTTCTTTCCCTCGTATAGGTCGGAAGCCCGTCGTCGTCACTAAAAAACTGCTTCACAAAGTAGCCGCTCGGGTCGCTTGAGTTTCCGTATACGGCTGTTCCATTGCAGCTTGAATCCGAAGCAAACGCGCCACCCGGGTTCGAGAAGCGAATGATCAATCCGCCACCGGCGAAGCTGAATGCAGACTCGAACGTGAACTCCAGTTCGAAGTTGCCTTCAATCGAGTCCCCCAGGGGACTGGTGGCCGTTTGCGTGTTGCTGATGACCTTTGTGTAGGGGCCATCCGGCGCATCCCCGCCATTGACGGTCGTCGGAACGAGTTCAATGTCATACTGAACCGGAACGTCATTCGGGACGTGCATGTCGAAGGCCAAGATGTCGCCTGGACTAGCATTGAACGCGGGAATGTTTTGGTAAACCCAACCGCTAAACGGTCCGAACGCAACGCTTTCGCCGAGTGGAATGCAGTTTCCGCCCAGCGGATCAGTCGGGAAGATGGTCACATTATTCGAAGAAGTTGAAGCTGATTCGGTTGCCGTGGCCGCCACCTGAAGTTGAATTTCACCGTCGCTGTGCAGTGGTGGGGTGATGGTCAAGTTGGAGCGTGACCAGGCAGAGATCTCTACGGAATCACTCGATGCGGTTGCGGTGAATAAATTCACACCATCGCTTAGCACTGCGCCGTCAGGAATTCCGCTGACGGTGACTGTGAGCATCTCGGAACCATCGGTATCAATCAGTTGCGGATCAATCGTCAGGGGAATCGCCGTGTCTTCATTGCCGACAGAGTCGTCGACATTCAGTGTCGGTGCATCGACAACGGGGGTGACATTGACGGTCATGGTGTAATCGAGCACCGAAAACTCTTCACCATCATTGACTTGAAAGTCGAACGTGGCGTAGGGACTGCCGCTTTCATGGCTAAAAGGCTCGAATCCCAGTCTTCCAGCATCGATGTCGGAAATGCTGACGGTGTCGCCGGAAGCCAACGATTCACCATCGTTGACATTGTTGTCGTTTAAATCCAAGTACAAGGAGCCCAACGCGGGCAGCGAAGTGAATTTGACCGCCTGCAACGTATCGCCCGCATCGGGGTCGTCAAAGTTAAAGTCACCTGCCGCGAACGTGTACGTCGTGTCTTCGAGAGTCGTGACATGTCCGTCCCCGGCGGTGGGTGGATCGTTCAGGTTGACGCTAACTTCGAACGTCTCCGTGGCTGTTCCTAAATCGTCGTCCTCAAGGACGACGGTGACGATGAAAATGCCTTCGCTCGTGTAAGTATGATTGAGTTCGAACGAACGCTGGCCGTTCGGCGAGACCTCGAATACCTGTTCAAACGTCGGACCGAAGGAACCATCGCCCCAATTCACGGTCACCGTATGCACATCAAGCGTACCTGGGTCGGTGAAGTCTACCGTCACCCCGTACCCACCTGCTTCCGATGGCAACAGCGTTGCGTCGGAAATGGGGGCGTCAAACGTTGGACTGACATTATTCACTAACGCAACCAAGCTAGAAAATGGAATATCTCCACCATGCGGCTGATTGAGCCCCGTTTCACCGACGATTGTTGTATTCAGAGTACCTAAATCGACTTCGTACAGTTCAGCCCCTGGAATATAGTTCGTAGCGAAAAGCCTATCAGTTGCGTCGAACATCAGTCCCATCACAGATCCAGATTGGACTCCAGAATAAGCACCTAGACTCGTGGCAACTGCGTTAGAAGTGTCAACCAACCAAATTTGGTTGTTAACGGTCGCGTACAGATTGTCAGATGAATCGAACGCGATATCCATCGTACTTGTGATTCCGGTATCACCAATTAGCGTTCCTGCCCCGGTCGACTTGTTGATGCCATAGAGCCTACCGGACAACGCCAATCCGTACATGGCTCCATTGCTGTCGATCTCGATCGCGTACATGTTTTCCGGAAGCGAGCCGATAGCTGTAGCCGTCCCACTGTTGATGTCGACGGCCCCGAGCATATTCGAATTCAGAGTCGCGTACAGCGTTCCATCGAGATCGAAGGCATTTCCAAATGTGCCACCGATGCCAAATGCTCCAATGTCGTTTCCAGTGCCATTGTCAGGATTGATAGCACCAAGTCGGGAGCCTTGATGGGTCGTGAAAATCTGCGGTAGCAAGCTGGTAGAACTCCCGTTGACTAAACCGCCATCATCATCCTGAACGATGACGTTCAAGATGTAACTATCCGAAGCTGTTCCGTTGCCGGGCGAATCTCCATCATCCAGGTATTGATGCTCGATAGTGAACTGGCCGGTTACGGCATTGTACGTGACGCCGGAAGGCAGCGGCGTGGTGAGCTCGATCGAATCGGTGTTGCCGTCGCCCCAGTTGACACCGATGGTGAAGATGTCGTTGGGACCGTCGTCGGAGATTGTGCCGCTGAGCACGACCGTTCCGTTCTCATCGATGGAACCGGGAGTGACAGCAACAGCGGCGACGCTCGGCGGCAAGTTATTGACCGTTACCGTAGCGACCGACGAGTCGATCAAACTCGGCTGATCATCATCGGCGACGGTCACGACAATGTCATAATCGTGCGTCGGGACGCCTCCGCCCGGATTCGGACCGTCATCGGTGTACGTGTGACTGATGCCACTGAAGCTGGTCACTCCGGCGGCGAGATTGACCACTTGCAACGGTGAACCGTCACCCCAATCGATCACCACATCGTAGATGTCCGCCGTGCCGGGATCGGTAAAACTGCCCGACAACTCGGTGCTGCCGTTTTCTAGGATGTTGTCATCGCTAAGCGACAGGGTCAAACCGCTAGGAGCAACGTTGTCAATCGTCAACGTGGTGGTAGCGGCATCGGCGCCAGCGGTTGAGTTCTGCGTTGAGAAAATGAGTGCATTCCCAACCGTGCCGCCGGGCGTGTAGATGGAGACGTCCATTGCCAGACTGCTGCTCGACGGAACACCCGACGTGTAAAAAGGCGATCCATTCCTGAAGTACCTGATGATCGTTCCCGTGCGCTCGACCCGGAATACGTCACCGACCGCGTAGCCGCCGAAAGTTCCGCGGTCGACCCCATTGTCGTAGACTGCGAACGAACCGTTGTTCCTGAGGTAAACGGCATAGTCGAGTGACGTGAAATCGCGATCAGTATTCGCATCCGAGAGCCCAAACATACGATAGGTATTTGTTTCAAGGGCTGTTGCCTGCACATACCCATCAGTTCCGGCTGGGATCGACAAAGTTGAAGCTGCATCCGCATTCCAGCTGTTGTCTCCGCCCGTCTTGGTAATCGTGTTGCTCGATATCGAAACGTTGACCGGATTTGTCCAATTAACGGACTGAACACCACCCGAGCCAGCCCCGCCACCCGCACCACCGGCGACGTAGCGAAGCGCATTAGCCATCAGCAGATCGCCATCGGTTGAGGGATTCCAAGCGCCGGAGAGCGAGTCCGACGACGGTGGGAAAAAGTTGAGCAATGCGATCTGCCCGGCCTGCGTTGTTTTCTCTGCAACCAAAGGCTGACCGTTACTCCAACTTGCGATCAGGCTGGTTCCAGAGGTCAACGAACCCGTGCCGCGATAGCTGCTAGAACCACCGGAGAATGTCGACACTCCCGCCATAATCGGATGGCCGGGATCGGCTATGTTGCCGAGCGTCAACGATCCTCCCGAAACATTTCCGCTCTGCGTTATTGGGTGATATCCGCCGGACTGCCATCGGCCCTGGGGGACTAAGCCGCTACCACTAGACGTCGCGAATGTTTGCACCACGACACCGCCGCCGCTGTCCACATAGTCGGCCAATGTGTTCCCTAACGCGACCGAGTCGCTAAATGCGTAGTTGCTCCAAACGAGAACACTGTCAAAGTTTTGTAGCGTCGACAGACTCGGTGTGGTCGACCGAACATCAAACGTCATGATTGAATCGAAGACACCCAGGTTGTTGAGTTTCGACTCGACCTCCGCCGCCCAACTTGGGACGTCGGCGTAGAGTAAGGCGACATCCAACGGGTCGGCGTTGCCGCCACCCGGATCGGTGACACGGACGGTGACGTTGCCGGAGAAAGGACCGTCATTGATGCCGAGAGCGACAAGTTGAGACCAGCTCAGCGTTACGTTTTCGCCGCTTACGTTCTCGTCGAAATCGCCGTCACCGTCGACGTCCCATTCATACGTAGCATTGGGCCCAGCTATGGAACCACTTACGTCCAGCGTCAGCGAATCGCCTTCATCAATCGTGTAAGGACCATTGGCGTCGGCCTCAACGACATCGGCCCCTATTTCAACGGCACCGACATCGACGATTCCATTGACAATCCTCGATCTGATGCCACGTTGGTCGGTCGACAATCCGACATTGATGGCTTCCAAGTTAGCCCCAGCATCGATAGCGGAACTTCCAACCTGTGGAAGCCGCGTCGGCGTTGGACCGCCGTTATCCTGCAGTGGTCCGAGCAACGGATCGATGCCCACCTGATTTCCGTTGACACCGTTTGAAAGCCCGCCCGACGAAGCCGGATCGCCGATAATGTTGTGGCTGCTCGACGGATCGAAAGAAGTGTTCCCGAAAGACGTTCCTAGATCGCTCGGCGCACCGGATGGGTCCGTGTTATTCGCGACAATCGTGTTGTGAAGTAGAAAATTTCCTGTCGAGTTACTCGCACCGCCGCCACCAAAATTCGCGACGTTTTCAGTGATGGTCGAGTTGATGACGGTTGTGGGTGCGTTGCTGAAAATTCCTCCGCCCGAGCCGGCAGCCGTGTTTGAATGAATCGTTGAATTGAGAATCTGAACATCATTTGTGTTGCAGCAAACGTGAATGGCTGCGCCCTGTGAACTGGTCGCATTTTCTGTAAAGGTGCTCCCAATAATCTCAATGGTCGACGATTGACCCACAACACGCACCGCACCGCCATTGACGCCCTGGTTATTCGTAAAAAGGCTGTCGCTGATTTTCAGATCGATCCCGTCAGCGTCCGCATTGATTGCTCCCAGGGACCCTGACGCGCTACCAGTGATGTGAAGACCGTCGATGTCAACGCTGATGCCGATGCTCGAGATGTTGAATACGGCCGAGTTTCCAAGGCCGGATACCGTGAGTCGGTCGGCGCCGAGCCCGCGAACTTCAAGATCGTCCGCGATTTGAATCTCGGGTCCGCTCAGTCCGATCGACTGACCGCTGAGGGACGAGTCGAATTCGATGATGTCCGGCCCGGCTGACGAGTTCGAGTCGAGAACCGCTTGACGAAGGCTTCCGGCTCCAACGTCCGCCGTGTTCGTGACACTGAAAACCGCGAGCAACCGGCGACTTTCCAGTGACTCCACCAGCATTCGACGCCTTCTGGTGGCTGCGGTGCGTCGTCGCTGCCGTGATGGCTTTTGCTGCGATGCTGAAAACCAAGATGAACGGCGGTTACTGCGTTGGAAGCGGGACATCGTCACTCCTTGCTCGGACAGATGATGGTGGATCGGCCGCGGCCTGCGGCGACGGGCGGGTCAAGGCCGACAACGTGGGGGGAATGCGACTTCATTCGCACACCCCACCGGGGTGGTTACAGCAAACCTAACACAGCCCGATTGGGGGTGCAACAATCTTAATCGTGGGGGAAGCAAAGCGATTCTGAGAGGCCCGCCGCCAATCAGCCGCCATCACGATTCAAATGGGGAATGCGACTTCCTCCGGCCACGCGCGACCTCTACCGGGCACACGCGACATCGGGCGGCACGATCGAAAACACCGTCCGTTGCACCTAGATTTCGCTGGCCTAATTTGCACCACGTTGGCGTCTACAGAGGCCCGGTGTCTGGCTGCAGCTCCACAAACACACCGATCTGGTCGCCCGGCGGCGGCCGGTCCTCGTACAGCATCAGACCACCTTCCCCAGCGAGCCAGCGTCGGTCGATTAAACGCAGCGGCCGGTCCACGTCATGAGAACTGGCCTGGCGACCGACGCCTTGGCTGAGCACTTTGTGCGCGCCCTGGAACACATCAACGTGCTCCTGTGGCAAGGACGTCGCTAAACGGTTCGTCCGGTCACCGGAACGGACGATCACCGCGATTTTCCACTGCTGGTCTTTCGGATCGGGAGCGATTTCCACATTGATCACCGACTCGCCCGGCGAAACCGGCATCGCGGCATACCACCGCGGTCCCGCCGTCCCTTCGGGCCACACCGTGCTATAGGCCAGCCGATAGGCACGATCGTCTGGCGTGGAATTTGGGATCCGCACGCGCAACCGATAGGTCAACGGTCGGTACGTGGGAATGGTGATGGCGGCCAGCTCGTTATCGAATCGACGCGGCAGGTAGCCGACCTCCTGTCGCAGTTCCTCGAGCTCTGCCCGCAACTGCGATAGCCGCGTCGCGTAGCCGGTGACGCCGATCAATAAGGCCACGATCGTCACCAGGCCGATCAACTCACGCAAACTGATTCGCATCAACGCTCGTCCCCCATCCGCCTGACACCTTTTCCCTTACCTTCGTTCAGACCCCTAACCACCATTTCCCGACGGCCAGCCAAAACGGCACCATGACGATGCCGAAGATCGACGTCGACAGGATGACCCGCATCGACGTCACCGTGTCACGATCATAAAGCCGGACGAGGACGATCGGGAAAATGGCCGCCGGCATCGCCGCTTGCAGCATCAAGACCTGCTGCATTTGAACCGTCCGGGCCAGAAACGTGGCCACGGCAAGAATCGCCACCGGCATGACCAGCTGTCGAAAACCGACCGCACAAACGATCGTGCGGATCGCTCCGCCCCAGTCGGCGTCTTTCAAAAAGTCGATGATCAGGGCCCCCGAAAGCATCAGCCCCAGCGGCACCGAACAACTGCCCAGCTTTTCAGTCGCCAACAAGATCGGCTGAGGCACAAAGTCGACCCAACCGGTCCGCTTCAATGTCATCGCGATCACCACCGCGACAAGCGGCGGGCTGATCAGCGATCGCCACCATTGGCGTTGCTGCCCGCGGCCACCGCTGATGATCGCCACCCCGACGCTCCACAGGGCCAAATCCACGCCGACGTTGTGCAGGATCAGATCGACCATGGCGTCGGGATAAAAGCGTTCGGCCAGCGGCAGCGGGATGTAGCCGTAATTACAGATGCCTACGCCCAGTGCGAACGCGCTGCGGCTGGACGCGTCTTTCAGCCCCATCCATCCGCCCAACAGACGTGCCAGCCCCAAGCCCAACAAGAATCCGATGACGGTGATCGTGAATCCGAACAGCGGCGGTGTCCACGCATCCAACAAAGATGCGATCCGGTCGCCACTCAAAATGCGGTCGAAAAACAAAGCCGGCAGCAACACCTTGGCCGTCAAATTGGCCAACGAGCGGTCCGCGTTGGGCGTCAACCAGCCGGCACGGCGACACGAGGCTCCCAAGGCGACGACCAGAAAGACGCCCAACACGCTCATGAAAATCTGGTACGTGTCGGCAATCATCAAACGAGGTTCATCAATGCGGGGGCAGGGGCGGCCGTGGGACAACCAAACAACCTGAAAACACGGAGGCCGATCGACGATTCAATCACCAGATCGGCCGCGGCGACACACCGTCACCCAAGACCGCTCGACTGACAAGCGGTCGACGCTTTACGCCCGTTTTCGGCCCTTGGATGCCCGGTGGACGGCATTCAAATCGGCTTGTCCGACGCGGATGACCGCCGGGACCGGTCGACCGTGCGGACTCGCGGTGGCGCTGGCCTCGCCCCCCTCGGTTTCGGCCAATCGCCGCCGGAAAAACCGGCACCACCGATGACGGGATCTTCTGCGCCGACCTGAAGTGCGGCTTTGACTGGCCCGCCGGCCGCAATAGAATGGGGGCGTGTGACGAAAACGACGTCACGCATAGCCCCCGACACAACGGTTCTGGAGGTGTTCGCGACGGGCCCGGCGCAGTTCTTCTGTGTTCGGGTGGCTGCCGATCGACCTACCCGCTTTCGCCGGTCGTGAGCGAGGGGATGGCTCTCTTGATTGAAGCTTCCTGCGCCACCTTAATTTTCACAGAGGCGAAAAACAGATGTTTGATTTTGTGCACCAGGGAATCTCCCTGGCTTTCATGGGCATGCCGGGCGGCAGCGAACTGTTCATCATTTTGCTGATCATCCTGGTCCTTTTCGGCGGTGCGAAGCTGCCCAGCCTGATGCGAAACCTTGGCCGCAGCGCCAACGAATTCAAAAAGGGCATGAGCGAAACGGCCGAGGACGACGGCGAAGCGGGAACCGACAATTCGGCCGAGAAAGCCTGAAATGTTCGGTTTGAGCCCGTTTTCGCTGATCCTGATCGCGATCATTGCGATCATGTTGTTCGGCAGCGATTTGCCCGAAGTGGCACGCAAATTTGGGTCTCGGTATCGCGAATTCCGTCGTTCCATCAATGACGTCCAGCAACAGTTCCGCGAAATTCAGCGGGAAACCAGCGACGCGTTGAAGGTCGACACGTCCGACGATCATCGCCGGGCCGAATTGGATGACGAGGAAGAAGACGAACCGCAAGCACCTCGGTTCACGCCGCCCAGCTGACACCTCGGTCGCCGCCCCGACGCCTCCCGATGGCCTGATCTGCCAAGCCGTCCGCCGATGCAACAGTCATCGGTGGACGGCTTTTTTCGTGCGCATCGCGATCTCGACACTTCGGAAACACCGGCAAAATGACTGAAAACTCGCCGCTGAATCCAAAACGCTCCTCATCGCGGGATGGTTCCGTCGTCATTCGGAGACAACGTCGATTCGGAAACAGGTTCGATTCGCTGGTGCGCATGGAACCGACGAACGCTGGGTTTGACCGGGCGAAAGCCGAGCCGGGGGAACGCTGTGCACACGTCGGGCTTATATGCATGACGATGCAAGCGTTGGCGACACTCCCCGACGGCGGTCTCATCGCCGTTATGGCCAGAGACACATTACCGGCCCGTCACCACGTGTCCCCTTCGTCTCGGCGACAAACGCTGACTCCGCAGGACAGCCAGAGCGACGGAAACTCGCGGGACAACCGCTGGGCGGCGTCCTGGATCTCGTTGGCCACACCGGCGCGGTGGAGCCTGAGGAAAGAAATCGGGCGAATAGCTGGAGCGATGCGGGTCACCGCGACGAAGAACAGTCTCCATCGGCACGCTGCTGCGTGCCGGGCAGAAGGCGGAAAACACGGGAAAAAGCCCGTCGATACCGGGCCGA
>NZ_CP036319.1:6492500-6685054 GCF_007752935.1 Crateriforma conspicua
GCCGCCGCTTCGGCGACCCGCTGGGGCTCATCCGCCTCGGGCAACTGCGGAGGCCGTCCGCGATTGACCGCACAAAACCCACAGGGCCGGGTGCACACATTGCCCAGGATCATGAATGTCGCCGTTTGCTGGCTGTAGCATTCCATGCGGTTGGGACACTTCGCGTTTTCGCAAACCGTCTCCAAATTCAATTCATCCACCAGCGAATCGGTCAAATGATTGCTGTTGGCACGTGGAATGGGTCGCTTCAGCCACTTCGGCAGCCTGCCCGATCCGCTGGTCAAGGTTCCGGCGGGCATCTCGGGTTCGGCAACCACGGGAAGACGAAAGGCCATGTCAGTCCTGGTTCAAGGTCAAACGGTTCAAAGGTGACTTCATTGTAGTGGCCGCACAAAATTCGACTATCCACAGATCCCGGCACGCTACGTCGAATTCGCCGGGCACATTACAATCGCCGCATGCCCAAGAAGAACAAAAAGCAGACAAAGGCCGGAAAAAAGGCCGCTCCGCAGGTGACGATGGTCGCGGAGAATCGCAAAGCCCGGCACAAGTACGAAATCCTGGACCAGGTCGAATGCGGCATGATGTTGATCGGCAGCGAAGTCAAATCGATGCGTGAAGGCAAGCTTTCGCTGGACGAGGCTTACATCCGCACCAAAGACAACGAACTGTGGCTGATCGGCGCTGACATCGCCCATTACAACAACGCGGGAATGTGGAATCACGACCCGCGACGGCCGCGCAAGCTACTGGTCCACGGTCGTGAATTCGACAAGTTTGCCGGGCGTGCCCATGAAAGAGGGCTGACGCTGATCCCGCTGCGGGTGTATTTCAACGCCCGTGGAATCGCCAAATGTGTGATGGGATTGGTCAAAGGCAAGAAGTTGCACGACAAACGCGAAGCGATCAAGAAACGCGAATCCGACCGTGGCCTGCAGCGGGCAATGCGACGCCGCTGATTTACAAGTGCCCGACGAAAGGAATTTCCCATGGTAGCGGTGAACCAAACCACGCCGTGAAGCTTATGTGCCGACTATGTTGCTAGAAATACGTGAACTGACCAAGACGTTCGACCAACCGGGTGGCGGACGTTTGACGGTGTTGGATGTCCCCGAGTTCTTGATTGACGATGGCCAACAAATGGCGTTGATCGGGACCAGTGGTGGCGGCAAAACGACGCTGCTGCATTTAATCGCCGGCTTGTTGGCACCGGACGCCGGATCAATCCGATTGGCCGGGACCGAATTGACCCGACTCAGCGAACAAGGCCGTGATCGTTTCCGCGCCGCGACCGTCGGCTATGTGTTTCAGACGTTCAACTTGCTGCCCGCGTTCACGGCACTGGAAAACGTGCGGCTGGGAATGACCTTTGGCCCCAATCGCGTCGACCCCAGACGCGCGATGGACCTGTTGGACAAAGTCGGCTTGGCCGATCGTGCGGGCTATCGTCCCGGCCAGTTGTCCGTCGGCCAGCAGCAGCGTGTTGCGATTGCCCGCGCTCTGGCAGGCCGACCCAAGATCCTGCTTGCCGATGAACCCACGGCCAACGTCGACCCGTCCAGCGCCCAAACCGTTTTGGATTTGATTCGCGGGTCATGTCGTGACGAAGGCATCGCCCTGTTGATGGTGACCCACAGCATGGAAATTGCCGCGATGACGGACACGACCGTTCGATTGGAAGACATCAACCGCGCGCTGACCGGCGTTTGACCGTCGCCAGACGCCGCGTCCCCAATCGTTCCAAACGGCCGGCTGATTTGTCGGACCGCCCTGCCCGCCCACTTTCCATTTTTTCGCAATGCCGTCATGTCGCTGATTCGAATCGCCTGGCGAAACTTTCGTTTCCGAACGCTGTCCAGTCTGCTGACCACGCTGTCATTGGCGTTGGGGGTCGGCTTGGTGGTATTGGTATTGTCGATCTACGGAATCATCAGCGAAGCATTCGTACGCAACGCTTCGGTCGGGCCCAACTTGGTCGTGGGCGCCGCGGGCAGCGGGTTGCAGTTGACGCTGAACAGCATTTTCTATCTCAGCCAACCAATCGAAAACCTGGACTACACCGACTACATGGACTTCATGTCCCAGGCGCAAAGGGCCGATCAGGTGGAACAGTTCGGTGGCGACCCGAGTTTGGCCGAAGACGACGGAAAGTACTATGACTTCCTGGCCGGTGGTTATGCAATTCCACTTGCGTTGGGTGACTACTACGGCACGTTTCGTTTGGTCGGCACGACACCGGACTTCTTCGAAAAGCTTCGCTTCGGCCCGATGGTGGATCAAGAGTTCACGTTTCGCGATGGGCGTGCCTTCGTCACCGAAAGCGAAGAACACGGATACTTCGAAGCCGTCTTGGGATCCCGTGTCGCGGCTGAGATGGGCATCAATGTCGGCGATGTCATCTATCCCACGCACGGCGACCCCGAAGGCAAGCAACACGACGAAGCATTCACCGTCGTCGGCGTGATGAACCCTACCGGCACACCAAATGACCGTGCCGCGTTCATCAACCTGGAAGGTTTCTATCTGATGAAGGGGCACGCCAAGCCCGTCGACAGCGCGACGGTGTTTGAATACACCCTGGGCGAATCCGTCAAACAGACGATTGCATCGGAGTTCGATGGCGACCTGGACGACGCGTTCGTGGAAACCATGACCGATCAACTGAACAGTGCCGTGCCGGTCGCCGCCCAAACAGCGAAGGATGCGGTCGCCGCGGCGGAATTGAAACAACAACAAGCTCAGCAGTCTGCCGAAGTCACACCGCTGTCGATCCCCGAACGCGAAATCACGGCGATCTTGATTCGCAACGGTAATCTCATGTTCGCACCGATGATGCAGAACATGATCAAGGAAACGAAGACTCGCCAGGCGGTCGCACCGATCGGGGAAATCAACAAACTAATGGGCGCGATCGTCGGACCATTGCTGACCGCGCTGATGGCCATCACATTGCTGACCTGCATTGTCGCCGCCGTGGGCATTTTGGTGGCGATCTACAACAGCATGAATGATCGGCGCAAAGACATCGCGATCATGCGAGCTTTGGGGGCAAGGCGAGGAACCGTAACGACGATCATCTTGATGGAAAGCCTGATCATCGCACTGATTGGCGGCATCGTCGGATGGGTTTCGGCACACGCGGCGATCTTCTTCGCCAGCGGTTACATCGAATCCCAGACCGGTATCCAAGTCGGCTTTCTTTCCACCAGTAAGATGGAAATCGCCGTTCTGCCGTTGGTTCTAATCTTGGCATTGTTGGCCGGTCTGTTGCCCGCTTGGTCGGCTTACCGGACGGACGTGGGCAGCAACCTTTCCGCGTAAACGGCGCGGTCGGACCAGATCATCACGCGTCGGAACCGTCACACGCATCCACCGCGACGTGACGGGGGAAACTAGAATTGTCGTTTCGATAATCCTGCCTTCCCGCCCCTCCCTCCATCGCGACTGGTCCACTGTCATGCTGATCCATCGATCCGTTTTATCTTTGATCGTGTTGATCGCCGCAGGGGCTTCCTGCCCTGCCCCTTTGCCGGCTGCCGATCGCCCCAACGTGCTGTTTATCATTTCCGATGACTTGAACACACGCATCGGGTGCTACGGCGATCCACAAGTCCAAACACCGAATCTAGACGCATTGGCGCAGCGTGGTGTCCGGTTCGAACACGCCTATTGCCAATACCCATTGTGTGGTCCCAGTCGCAATTCAATGCTGACCGGGCTGTATCCCAACCAAACCGGCATCCTGGTCAACGCCGCCATCTTTCGTCAAAGCATTCCTGAACAAGTCAGTTTGCCGCAAGCGTTCCGACGTGCCGGATACTTCGCGGCACGAATCGGCAAGCTTTATCACTATCACGTCCCCCGCAGCATGGGCACCAACGGGAACGACGATCCCGCATCCTGGGAAATGGAAATCAATCCGGCCGGATGCGATCGATTGATTGAACAACCCGACATCTTTTCGCTACGTGAAGGCAGCTTTGGCGGCACGCTTTCCTGGTACGCATCACCTCGCAGCGACGAACAGCACACCGATGGAATGATGGCGGACGAAGCTTGCTGGGTTCTGGAACGCTGTGCCCAGCGTGACGACCGCCCATTCTTTTTGGCCGTCGGCATGTATCGCCCCCACACCCCGTACGTTGCGCCAAAAAAGTACTTCGATCTTTACGACGTCGAACAAATGCCGGTCGTGCAAAACATCCAAGAAGACATCCAGGACGTCCCCGAAGCGGCGCTACTGAGCCAGAAAAAGGAACAGGACAAACTGACCGATTCCCTGCGGCGTGAATGCATCCAAGCCTATTATGCCAGCACCAGTTTTATGGATGCCCAGGTCGGCAAAATCCTGGCCAAGCTGGATGAGCTGGGGCTGGCCGATGACACCATCGTGGTTTTCACCAGTGACCACGGCTATCACTTGGGCGAAAAGAACCTGTGGCAAAAGATGAGCCTGTTTGAACAAAGCGCCCGAGTCCCGTTGATCATTGCCGCCCCCGGTCGAAAGTCCGCCGTCGCCAGCGAAGCTCCGGTGGGCTTGGTGGATTTGTACCCGACACTAACCGAACTGTGCGGCGTGCCCACACCGTCGCCGATCACCGGCCAATCCCTGGTACCGATGTTGGACGATCCGACCGAACCGGGGCGAGGATGGTCGATCACCCAAGTGCGGCGGACACAAAAGAAACAGACCTACATGGGATACAGTCTGCGGACGCCCCGATTTCGGTACACCCGCTGGGACGACGCGAAACGTGGGGTCGAACTTTATGACCACGCCGCCGATCCGCTGGAACACACCAATCTGGCCGCCCAACCGGAATTCGCAAGTGTTTGTCTGGAACTGGAAAACACCCTAACGGATGCGATCTCCGTCGCATCACCCGACGGCGACACCCCAAAGATCAAGCATCCGCAATACCTGCCGATCTTGATCGACCCATAAGTTGGCGGACGTTGATGCGGTACCGTTCAAGCGGGATCGACGCTGCGATATGCGTCGATTACCGCTTGTTCGCCCGCCACACCTGGCTTGGAATTACCGTGTTCCATCCCCACGATCCCGTCGTATCCCGCGTCGGCTAGGTGCTGGAAAACGTTTCCATAATGGATCTCTCCCGTTCCGGGTTCTTTGCGTCCCGGATTATCACCGCATTGAAAATAGCCGATTTCATCCCAACAACGATCGATGTTGGGAATCAGGTTTCCTTCGGTGATCTGCTGGTGGTAGATATCAAACAAGATTTTGCAGGACGGACGCCCCACCGCTTTGCAGATTTGATAGGCATGTGGTGATTCGCTCAGAAACATACCGGGATGATTCTTTTTGCTATTCAGCGGTTCCAAAACCATCACCAGACCATGTGGCTCAACGACATCACAGCATCGCTTCAGCAGATCAATCGCATTGGCCGTCTGATAGTCGCGGGGCAGCTTCGGATCGGACAAACCGCAAACCACCGTCATGTGGGTCGCGTTCACGCGTTTTGCAACCGGAACCACGTCGCGTAACGCCTGGACGATGATGTCACGTTCCTTCGCGTTGTCGCCGGCAAAACTGACCGCCTTCTTGATTCCGCGGAGCGCGGAAATCACTCCCATTTTCATATCCAACTGCTGCATCGCCGCGGCGACTCGCTCTTGATCCGCCACACTTCGGTCGCGCATCAAGTTGTCTTCCCAAGCGGTAAAGCCTTGGTCGGCGGCGAATTTCAATTGGTCCACCAGATCGTCACCTGCGGAACTTGCGAACATTCCGAAGTGGGGCGCAAAAGCCATCCGAAAACGCGTGACAGATTCTGAAGCGTGGACCGATGGCGTCGTAGCCACAACACCCGCTGATGCCGCAGCGGCGACCTGTAAAAACTCTCGTCGTTTCATCGCTAGATCACAGTACTTTGGTGACACCGGGGGTGGGAATACGATAGGAACCGTCGGCAAGCGGTTGCACCGGAGCCGGCGACTTCCAGTCGACCGAATCGGTGGTGGTCACCTTTTGGCTGGCAAACGCTTCATCCCAGCCGATTTCTTTTCCGCTGTAGGTCGCGAATCGGCCCAGGATTGCGGTCATTGTGCTGGTTGCACCATAGTCGACCTCGTCGTAATCCTTTTCACCATGGATGGCATCAATCAAATCATGCCATTCGACCAGATAGGGACTCATGTAGTCGTCGCCACGCCGTCGCGGTGACTGCCAAATGACCGTTCCGTCGGGCGCCGTCAGGCTGCAACGCGAGGTGCCCAGCTCCGCTGTTCCCTCGCTGCCTTCGATGATCTCACCGACCTGCCGCATGCATCCCAATTGCTGGCGACAGTAACTGTGCATCGGAACGCCGTCTTCGTAGAAATACAACACGGCATGATGATCAAAGATGTTTCCGAAACGCTTGTCGGTGCGGACCTGACGTCCGCCCATGCCTTGGGCTCTGACCGGCAAGCCGCCTTTGACCCAATTGCAAATATCCAAGTTGTGGATGTGCTGTTCGCAAATATGATCGCCGCTTAGCCAATCGAAGAAGTACCAGTTTCGAACCTGATATTCCAATTCCGTCATCTGGTCTCGTGGAATCGCATTCTTGGCCGGCGGCCCTCCATTCCAGAAGCAACGCATGGCGACGATACGTCCGATTTGACCGTCGTGAATCCGTTGAATCGCTTCCTGGTAGGTCGCTTGATGGTGCCGTTGCAGACCGACGCCGACCTTCAGCTTCTTTTCCTTTGCCTTGTCACCGGACGCCAGGACGCGGCGCACCCCGTGCGGATCGGTGGCCAACGGTTTTTCCATAAAGACATGCTTGCCGGCATCCACAGCCGCTTCGAAATGCAGCGGGCGATACCCGGGAGGCCCGGTCAAGATGACCAGATCAACATCACTGTCCATCATGCGTTGATATGCATCCAAACCGACAAACCGTTGTTCGCCCGGGACTCGCATCGCACCGCCGAAACCTTCGCCCTTTTCGACTTTTGATTTGCCCGCCTTGCCGCTCGACAACGACATCATGCTGGAATAAAGACGATCTTCGAACGCGTCAGCCATCGCGGTCAACGTGACGTTTTTTCCCGTGGTCATGGCGTGGGCCGCCGCCCCGCTGCCGCGGCCGCCACATCCGATCAAACCCACTTTGATTTCATCCGATCCCGCCGCAAACGCCTTCGCCTGAATCGCGGCCGGAACGGTGGCCGCTCCGGCTGCGAGTGTTTTCTTCAAGCACGTGCGGCGATCCAGTTTTGCGTTTGACCCAAGCTGGTCCTCGTTCGGTCGCTGATTCATGGTCGGGTCTACTCACGCCTGTGGAAACAAAGTGGGGGGCCTCCGATTGTAGGAGCAGCGGACGTCGCCGTGGGGATTTCCACACTGGACCCAGAAGAAACGGACAGCCGACACCGCATGCGCGTCAGCCGCGGCAGAGACCGTTGGTCACGTGCCAGGCCTAGGTCGACTTTTTCTTGCGACGCAGGCGTTTGGGCCCGTGATCTTCCATCAGCGTTTCATATCGCTGAATGAACTTCTTGACCGGATAGCGTTTGATGACCTTTCCAATCAACGGCAGCGGCAGGTCATCCAGTTTCCTGAACCGAACGCACGATTTTCCCATGTCCAGCTTTTTGCCAGTCTTTGCCCACTGTTCGGAAAACCATTCCATGTCGTCGCTGTCTTGATAGATACACAGATACAGCGAGCAATAGTTTTTCTGCGACGCCAGATGGGCGTACGGCAAGGGCTGCTTGGGATCGCAGTGGTACCCCGCCGGATACAAGTCATGCGGCACGTAATAGCCGATCATGCCGTACTGCATCCCCTCCTGGTATCCGGCCGGCAAATTCTTTTGGATGACTTGGCGAACCGCCGAAACAATTTCACGCCGTTCCGGACTTAGCTCCGCCAGATACTGATCGACCGACGTGGCTTTGCTTTGCACCATGGCTGCTGCACCGTTGTGACTGGAAAGCCATCAGGATACCCCAACCGCATCGGCGTCGGATTGGTGGCCGGATCGTTCGCGGTGAACGACGATTTCGTGCAGCAGAACACACAAGTAAAAAATCGAGTGAATCACCGCCACCCAGAACAGGAATTCACCGACGGGTGCCACCCAAGCAATGCCGGCCAGGGCCAACAGAGTACCGGCAATCATCGGATGTGGAATGTATCCGTAAGGAAACGCATCGATTCGCTTTGGTGGATCCAACCCCAATTCCGACGAAAAATACGTTCGCCGCAGACCCAACAGATGTGCCGCATAGCCGGACAACGAAAACCCAATCGTCACCACGGCGATGGCGATCCCCGCGGTCGAGGGTGCCACGGACGACAGCGTCCCGACAAACAAGCCGATCAGCTGTGCCATCGCCACGGCTTTGAAGAAGATCGCGTCCCGGACAAACAATCCGAATGCCACCCCGCGACGTTCGCGGAGTGTTCCCAAGTAAATCAGGTAATGCACAAAACTGGTGGCCAAAACAAACCAGCGATAATCACCCACGCATGCGGCAATGATTGCGACTAACGCCACGTACGCGACATTGGTCCATCCAACGTACCGCACCGCCCATTCGTAAAACTTTGTGGATGCCAAAACCCATTTCGCCTTCCATCGGCTGAAAAACGCATCGGGCGCGATCGTCTGCAAGAACAGGTTTCGAGCTTTGATGTCGTAGGACGTCGTCCAACGATCCAGCAGCTTTCCATACCAACGCATCACTTTGGGATACGCCACGAAGTGCAACTTCAAATTCACGCGTGGCCCGACCTGGTCGGCGGATGCGTCACGAGTGATGTAATGCAATTCGCGATTGAAATCAAAGGCGACTGTTTGGCCGGTTTCCAGTCGAAAGCTTTCCGGTTGGTCATAGGCGGCACCGACCATCGGAAAATGAGTGGTCACCGTTGTGTTTGGGCTGGTAGCCACCATGCATCGATAAAGTCTAGCGCCCGGGAACACCGAAAATGGCCCGTCGACATGTGACATGTAAAAGACCGTATCGGACGTGCTGCGTTTGGGCGGTCCCGTGACGTACAACTCGTTCATGCCAAAGACCGGGGCCACTTCGTACCCGGCCCCATGGAAACGCTGAATCCGGCGCATCAAGTCCGATTGGACGGCCAAACGATCGAACGCTGCCTTGGGGTCACCCTGCATATCGGCCGGCCAATAGTGCACGCTTTGCGACGGGTTGGGATGCAGTTCGGTTGCCCACTGGCGAATCGAATGCAGATCCGACTCCG
The DNA here is from genome assembly GCF_007752935.1 of Crateriforma conspicua. NCBI lineage: Bacteria > Pseudomonadati > Planctomycetota > Planctomycetia > Pirellulales > Pirellulaceae > Crateriforma > Crateriforma conspicua. The sequence continues at coordinate 6,501,730 of NZ_CP036319.1, forward strand.
ATTGCGAATCTTCCAACTTGTGAAAGTGGATTGCTTTTCGCTGAACCAGCATGCGTAGCGGTGACGTTGTCCGCTGCAAACAAGACAACACGACCAACGGCACCTGATAGACCAGATGCCAAACGAAGTGCATCCAGCGATTGCCAGTGCGACTGTAACTGCTCTGGAACGTTCGTTCGCCGGTCAGCAGGTGAGCCACGTCTTGGCCAAAGTACCCGCCCAAAAACAGTCCCAGACAAACCCACAAGCCCAACTGTGACGAATACGCGATCGCGGCAGATCCCAAGACAATGGCGGCGGTCGGAACGAACACCACCGCCGGAATCCAAAACCAAATGACCGCCAAGTACGGCAGCGTCCACAGCAATAACCATGGATGGGCCAGCACCAACAAGCCTTGCAACCCCAGCAATGAAACGGGCGTCGTGATCCCGTGCAACAGATTGTTCAGCGGCCGACGATGAAAGCGAAGAAATTCTAGCGACAACGTTTGCCAACGCTGACGCGCGTCGGCTTGGCTGACCAAAGTCCACCAACCGATCCAATCAACAGCATGCTGGGATGCGGTTCGTGTCGTTGCCGTACTCATTTTCGCCCCAAAAAGACGTAGTAAGGTGCCTTCAACAGCGGCAAGTAAGGGACCTTGCCCCCATGTTGTTCCAAGTGAACGACCCGCGTTCGACGCTTCAACATCGCCAAGTGATCGCCACACAAGAACACGTTGTCCATCGCGAACCACTGTTGCCAAAACGTGCGTTTCAACCAGCCGTGATGAACCAAATCCTCGTCAGCGTGCTTGCGTGAAACAAAGAAATCCGTGACGCCCAAAATGCCACCCGGCCGCAACATGCGCAATGCATTTTCGACCGCGGCGAACCAGTCGGGAATCATCGTCAACGAATAGCTGAACGTAGCGACGTCGACCGACTGATCCGGCAGATCGAACAACGTCGCATCAGCCAAATGCGTTTGAATTTTGGTGGAACTGTCGGCAACGTGACGCTGTCCCGCCTTTTCCAACAGCGACGGTGAAAGATCAACCAGATGAATGTCTTTCAACCGGGCCGCCTTTGACCCGGCAAACAAGACGTTTTCACCCGTGCCGCATCCCAGGTCGACCCAGGTCCCGCCTTCGGGAAAATCGATCTGATCGATCAACGGTCGACGACCGTGCAACATACGACGCCGAAAGGAATCGTAATCGCCGGCTTGTCGGCCATAGAAACTCTCCAGCCGTTCTTGGTGCGTATCGCCGGTGGTTCGATGCCACAGCAATTGCCGTAGCACCCGCAGATCGCTTGCCCAATCGGTCATGCCGCCAACCCTCGCAAATCTGCGATATAGAAACTGCCGTACGTGTTGACGCGATCGTCTTGGTGAAGTGATGCCGCCAATTCGTTTTGATAGGTCAACAGATCGCCGACGCGGACGGGCTTGCCATCGACCGTCACTTGCAGCGGATCGACGAAATCGACCTCCAACGCGGCACTGCGCCACAGCACACGTGCCTGCGCCGATGCACGATCGACGATCGCCTGCCATTCGCTGACCAACAGATCCGGAAAACGGTCGTACAACCAATCCATGTGATCCAGCAACACGTAGCGTGAAATCGGCCGATCATGTTGCCGCAGAAAGCCTTCCACCGTCGATGTGTGAACCTGGATGCGATCGACCAATCCCGCTTTGAGTGCGTCAAAATTGTCGGCACGCAAATATTCCGGACAGCAATCCGGGGTGTATTCGCCGGTCAGATAGACCCGCCAAAAATAGTTGTCCTTCAGCGGCATGTTCTGAAACACATGCGCGATCCGGTCTTGGATGAACTTTGCCAAGCCGCCGGGATAGTCACGGTCAATTTGATTTCTTTGGCTGCGCGGCACCCCCAACATCGCCATTGTCGCATCGCGACGCAGCATCCATCGCAGCGGACGGGTCCACAGCAGATGATCGACGTTGCGACGACGATAGATTTCACGCTGCTGTTCCAGCGAATCGGCTTCCAGCAATTCATCGACGGCGCTCCGAAGTTCTGGTCGCCGACGGACGTACCGGTTGATCAACCACGCAAACAGCCCGGACGTGCCCCGAAAATAGAAACTGCGTCGACGATGGCTGCCGTCAAAGAAATTGATCCGTTTGTCCCAAGTCCGCTTGGCCACATCCGACAACTGGGCACGAACGCGATTGCGATAAATCGATTGCCAGTCCGCGTGGCGTCCATGTCCGAACAGTTGAAAGAAATCATCGAACTCCAGCGAACGAATGGCGACGATTTTCAGCTCCAGCAGGGCGTTTTGAAGCGGATTGACGTCGATGGCGTGGACTTCCGCCGGGCCTTCCAACGCATAGTCCAGCGAATTGCATCCCGCTGATGTGATCAGAGCCACTGAATCTTGTGGCCCCAACTGCAACGCCTGGCGATCCAGCGACGGATCTTCCCAGCACGTGTTGTAAATCAGGTTTTGCTTGTGAACGACGTTAAAGCAACGGTTGGCGATACCTTGAAATGCCATGGCGGGCAAACGGTCCTATTCGAAAATTCACGCGGGTGGATGCCGGAAAAATACCAGACTGGCCGGCTCTGGCCACGCGATCACACCCAAACGTTTACACAAACATCACAACAACTTTGCCGATGTTGACGTTCCGCTAAGCTTGACGGCGTCCGGCGAAGATCGGCCTTGGCTTCAGAGCCCAAAACGGCGACCCGCGGCGCAAAAAAATCGACCGAAACCTCGAAAGGTTGACGGTCGAAGAAGCGTCGCAGGTGGATCAGCCGAATTGTGCGGATCCCTGACCTCGTGCGGTGCGAACTAGCCCGCAATTTGACGTACTTTTTCGAATTCCGATTCCACACCGGCGTTTCCATCGAAACGTTCGGCATCGCTGCCGTAATACCAATCCGAACGATCGTCGGTCGAAGCCGACCGGGTCCGCATCGCCAATCGTTCGTGAGGATTCAGTTGCAGGGTTTGGGGTGTTCCATAGGTCGATTCCAAGCGAATCGTGCCGTCGTGGTGTTCCACCAACCCGGTACAGTTTTCGACCCAATCGCCGGTGTTGAAGTAAATGGAGTCTTTGCGGCGGACGATGGCCGGGGTGTGAATGTGCCCACACACCACGCCTTCACAGCGTCGCTGTCGCGCGTGTTGCATGATCGAGGCTTCAAAACTGCTGATGAACCGAACGCCTCGTTTGACTCGGTCTTTCAAAAACGCACACGCACCATAGGGATTCGACCCGACACGTCGTCGATTGACCCACCGATTCAGGCTGAGCACGAAGTCGTACACACCGGCGGTCGCGCGTGAAACCCATTGTGCACGGGTTTCAAAGAAGTCGAACAGGTCGCCGTGGGTGATCAGCAAACGCCAACCCTGCAGCGTTTCAAACACGAATTCGTCGGCGATTTTCACTTGGGAAAAAGCTTCCGGAATCATCCGCAGATAGTCGGCGTTTCGCAGAAACGCGTCGTGATTGCCGGGCACATAAAACACCTCGGTGCCTTCGCGGATCAACTGCTCCAAGTGATTCAGGATCTGGTTGCATTCGTCCGGCCAGTGCCAGCCTTTGTTGCACTTCCAGCCGTCGATGAAATCACCCACCAGATAGATCTGTTCTGGCTGATAGGATTGCAAAAAGTCCAAGCAGGCTTTGACTTGCGCGTGCTTGCATCCGAGATGAACGTCGCTGATCAGAAGGGTCCGGACCGACGTTGCAGCAGAGGCCATGGGGTGTTCCGTCGTTTCGGGAATCCGCGGCACCGACAGGCGACCGCGATCGGGATACTTCGCTTCCTGGCGAACGAGTCGAACCTTAGCAACTGAGTGTTCAGATTCGATGACGCTGACATACGTGTTGTGCAAAGTTTGTCAGCATTGGAGGCAAAAATCGTTGGTCAATTGAAGTTTTGTAGGCTCCGCCGCCCGACAACCAACATCGCCGCTGGGCCGTATCGATCAAGGTGGTGTGAACGGGGCCGATCGACTGCGGGATACAGTGAAGGAAACGTGGCAATCGCAAAATTTTGCCGGCTTGCCGCTCCGGCGTCCGAAATTGCTTGCCTTTTGTCCCTTCCGTCATCGGTCCAATCCGCGTCATGCGTCGCTTTCCCGTCCCGTCGATTGCCTGGATTTATCAAAAAATCATCGTTGTGGGTCGGATCAAACGGTGCCCACCGAGCGTCCAGCGATTGATCCGCTCGTTCGCGCTGGTTCTGATCACGAGCCTGTTGGGATCGATCGTTTGCGCCGAAAACTCCGATTCTTTCACGTCAGTCGAGGCGTCTGCCGAGGCAGTCGGCGGCGATGCCCGGCGTGGGCTCCGTCTGCTGCTCGAGACCCCCCTGATCCCCTCCGACTTTGACCAGGAGACGTTTGACGCGGTCTGGCAAAGCTGGCCGGAGCCCCTACGAAGCCGCGCCGAACAATCCACCCCGGAAATTCGACGACAGATGGCGTTCGAGCGTTACGGTCTGACGCCACGTCCGGCGGGCCTTCGTGACGTCGACGACCGGCCCGATGAACGGCCGATGCAGTATGTCGTCGATGATCAGGGACGCTGGACGATGAATTGCCTCGCCTGTCACGGCGGCATGGTCGACGGGCAACCGTCCCCCGGAGCCCCCAACAACCGATTTGCACTACAAACGTTTACCGAAGAAATTCGGGCGACCAAATGGATCTTGGGCAAGCCGTTGGCGCGGATGGATCTGGGCGCCATGGTCATTCCGCTGGGCAGCACTCACGGCACCACCAACGCGGTGGTCTTCGGCATGGGCTTGATGCATTACCGCGACGCCGAACTGAATTTCCAACCGAAGATTCCGGGCAAGTTCACGCACCATGACATGGACGCACCGCCTTGGTGGCACTTCGCAAAGCGACCGTACATCTACATCGACGGGTTCGCGGCAAAAGGCCATCGTGGACTGATGCAGTTCATGTTGGTGCCCGAGAACGGCCCGACTTTCTTTTCCGACCACGAAGACGACTTCCGCGACGTCTACGCATACCTGTCTTCGTTGACGCCGCCGAAATTCGAAGGAGAGATCGACACGGCCGTCGCGCGACAAGGCAAAGTATTGTTCGAAGAACACTGCGCCAGGTGCCATGGCACTTACGGAACCGACGGGACCTATCCCAACCAGCGTGTTCCGATCGATGACATCGGCACCGATCGCGTGCGCTTTGATGCGCTGTCGGTTAGCGGCCGCCAGAAGTACGCCGACAGTTGGTTCGCCAAAACGGAAACGCCGGAACGCCGCAGCATTGCGGCTCCCGATGGTTACGTCGCACCACCGCTGGACGGCATCTGGGCTAGCGCGCCCTACTTTCACAACGGCAGCGTGCCCACGTTGTGGGGTGTTTTGAATCCCGAGCAACGACCGGCGGTTTGGCGTTCGGATCGCCTGGAGTTCGATTCCCGGGATATCGGGCTGCGTCACGAAGTGGTGGATCAAGTCCCCGTCATCGTTTCCGACGCCGCCGTCCGCCGCACCTATTTCGACACCCGTCTGCCCGGCAAAAGTCGCACCGGCCATGATTATCCCGATGTCCTAACGGACTTGGAGAAACGTGCCGTGCTGGAGTATCTGAAGACGCTGTAGCGACGCTCCCATGTGTCGCCATGGATGTCCCGTCACGCCTCTTCTTTGTCGTCACGTTTCGCTATCGAAGTCTTACGGCTTTCGATTTCTTTCGGGCCGTCGTCGTCGCTCCCCCACGTGCCGGTACCGCATCGCGGTCGCGAACCGTCACATCGGTCGCCGGTCGAGCGAAAATCGCCCGTCTACTCGGCAGGCCCGGGCATGCGTATAACGGTGTGTTCGCTCGACGGCGACGCATGGCGGGTGCCCAACGGCCGCCCATCGTCGCCGCCAACACCGACCTAAACGGCCGCTGCGTCGAGGAGGCCTCGCGCCGTGGCGACCAGAATTTAAGGAGTTCGATTCGATGACCAGCACACAGATTCTGGCCGCTCGCGCCGGCGAAGTGACCGCAGAAATGAAGTTCGTTGCCGAGCGTGAGGGCTTGGATGCCGAACTGATTCGAGACGAAGTGGCTGCCGGCCGATTGGTCATCCCCGCCAACAAGGTTCACGCCGCCGGTGCGCTGGAACCAATGGGCATCGGCATCGCCGCAAAGTGCAAGATCAACGCCAACATCGGCAACAGCGCGGTCACCAGCAACGCCGACGAAGAACTGCAAAAGTTGCGAACCGCCATCCATCATGGCGCCGACACGGTGATGGACCTGTCGACCGGAAAAGACATCGACAACATCCGCCGCGTCATCATCGACAACAGCCCCGTTCCGATCGGCACAGTGCCGATCTATCAAATGCTGGAAGAACTGGGCGGCAACATCGAAGACATGAACGCCCAGCACTTTTTGGACATGGTCGAACACCAAGCCAAGCAGGGTGTCGATTACATGACGATTCATTGTGGCGTCAAACTGGAACACTTGCACCTGAGCGTCAATCGTGTCACGGGCATCGTCAGCCGCGGCGGATCATTGATCGCCAAGTGGATGATGGCGCACAACAAACAAAACCCGCTGTACGATGCTTTTGACGATCTGTGTGACATCATGCGGCAATACGATGTCACTTGGTCCCTGGGCGACGGGATGCGGCCGGGAAGCATCGCCGATGCCTCCGACGCAGCGCAGTTTGCCGAACTGGACGTGCTGGGTGAATTGACCCGACGCGGGCAAGAAAACGGCACGCAGGTCATGGTCGAAGGCCCGGGACACATCCCGATGCACCAGATCCAAATGAACATCGAAAAGCAGATCGAAGTCTGCAACGGCGCCCCGTTCTACGTCTTGGGTCCTCTGGTCACCGATATCGCACCGGGATACGACCACATCACCAGCGGGATCGGTGCCGCGATGGCCGGATGGTACGGCGCCGCAATGCTGTGCTATGTCACGCCCAAAGAGCACTTGGGGTTGCCCAACGAAGAAGACGTCAAACAGGGTGTGATCGCTTACAAGATCGCCGCTCATGCCGCCGACGTCGCGCGGGGCCGCAAGGGTGCCCAGGACCGGGACGACGCTCTGTCCAAAGCACGGTTCGAATTCGACTGGAACGAACAGTTTCGCCTGTCACTGGATCCGGAAACCGCTCGCCGCTATCACGACGAGACATTACCGCAAGAAACCTTCAAAAGTGCAAGTTTTTGCAGCATGTGTGGCCCGAAGTATTGTTCAATGAAGATCACCGAAGACATTCGCAAAATGGCCCGCGAGAAAAAGCTGGTGAATCTGGAACCGTAAGCGTCGACGGCAATGCCACGCCACACGCCGATTCAGCCTCCTTTTCCATAGCGACCACGCGAATCGAAGCCCCCAGGCCTGAGCGCGTTTCCCGATGGTGCCACCGGCACCTCGCTTGGTCGCTTCGGTGCAACACGACCGCCACGCCACCGCCGCCACGCGTTTGCCCTTCCGATGGTCGGCTGAATTGGTGAACGCCCGGCGACACGATAGATCCCCAAAGACCGCCCGGTTGTATGAAACTTCGCGACGATCTTCCCGCCTCCATTTCGGTCTTTTTGGTGGCGTTGCCCTTGTGTCTGGGGATCGCACTTGCGTCCAGCAGCGACGCGGTCCCCGTGCCGCTGATGAGCGGGCTGATCGCGGGCATCATCGGTGGAATCGTGGTGGGTTCGATCAGCGGATCGCACACCAGTGTCAGCGGTCCGGCGGCCGGCTTGGTTGCGATCGTGATTGCCCAAACCGAAGCGTTGGGATCGTTCGAGGCGTTTGTCCTGGCCGTTTCGCTGGCCGGCGTGATCCAAATTTTCTTAGGCGCGATGCGGGCCGGCGTCATTGCCTATTACTTTCCGTCCAGTGTGATTCGAGGCCTGCTGACGGCGATCGGCGTCATCCTGATTTTGAAACAATTGCCACACGCCGTGGGCTATGACCGCGATGCCGAAGGCGATTTCAGTTTCTTTCAAGCCGACGGTTACAACACGTTCACCGAACTGGGGCACATGTTCGAAGCGTTCAGCGTCACGGCCACGGTGATCAGCCTGGGATGCCTGTGCATTCTGGTTTTCTGGGAAAAACGCTTTTCCGGAAAGACTCCCATTCCCGGCCCCCTGGTGGCGGTCGTCGTGGGCACGCTGATCAACGAATTGGTCGGGCTGATCGCCCCCGACTATGCCCTGGGCGCAAGCCACCGAGTGCAACTTTCCGGCGGCGCCAATTCGTCGTCCAGCCTGTTTACGTTCCCTGATTTCAGTGCACTGCAAGATCCCCAGCTGTATCTGGCTGCGGTCACCATCGCCTTGGTCGCATCGCTGGAAACATTGTTGAACTTGGAAGCGGTCGACCGCTTGGACACACAGAAACGCGTCAGCCCGGCCAACCGCGAACTGTACGCCCAAGGCATCGGCAATATCTGCAGCGGTATGATCGGTGGTCTGCCGGTGACCAGCGTGATCGTCCGCAGCAGCGCGAACGTGTACTCGGGAGCCAAGTCCAAAGCGTCCACGATCATGCACGGCATTTGGCTGGGCGGCACCGTGTTCACCATCCCCTGGTTGCTGGAACAGATTCCGTTGTCAGCTTTGGCCGCGATCCTATTGTTCACCGGTTACAAGCTGGCCAAACCGGCGATCTTTATGGACGCCTGGAACAAGGGATGGAACCAATTCCTGCCGTTCGCCCTGACCGTGCTGGCAATCGTGTTCACCGATTTGCTGATCGGAATCGTCATTGGTTTGATCGTCGGTGTGATCTTTGTTCTTCGATCGATGGAACGCACGCCATTTTTAAGCGAGCAAGAAAACCCGGTCACGGGAAATGTGACACGCTTGAAATTCGGTCAACACCTGACGTTCTTGAATCAATCCCGCGTCCGCAAAACGTTGGACAAGTTTGCCGAAGGCAGTCACCTGATTTTGGACGCCAGCAAAACCGAATACATCGACCCCGACGTCTTGGACACGATCCGTGACTTCCGCGATGTCAAAGCGCCCGCCAAAAAGATCGATGTCAGCTTTGTCGGCTTCCGTGATCGCTATGCGTTGGAAGACCGCAAGGGATACAGCGATGTTGTGACCCAAGCCAAGCAAGCGGAATTGACACCGTTGGAAACGTTGAACTTGCTTCGCCGGGGCAACGACCGATTCTTATCTGGCGAAATGCTGGAACGTGATTGGTCACACCAACGCGACCAAACATCCGAGGCTCAACACCCGATGGCCGCGCTGCTGGGGTGCATCGACAGTCGCGTCCCGGCGGAATTGGTCTTTGACGTCGGCATCGGTGACATCTTTTCCGTTCGTGTGGCCGGAAACGTGGTCAACGAAGATGTCCTGGGATCGCTGGAATACGCCGCAGAAGTCGGCGAAGTGAACCTGATCGTCGTCTTGGGACACACCCGGTGCGGTGCGGTTACCGCGGCTTGCCAAGGCGTCAAACTGGGCCATGTGACCGAGCTGATCGAAAAGATTTCGCCGATCGCGCAGAACGTCCGAAGCCACCATACGGGCGAAGAAGACGCCGAATTTGTCGATCAAGTTGCCAAGCAAAATGTTCTGCACGTGATCGACGAAATCATCCGTCGCAGCGAAATCATTGCGAACCTGATCAAAGAGGGCAAAGTCGATATCGTCGGCGGCATGTACCACCTAAAAGAAGGCCGTGTCGATTTCTTCGGCGGCATGATCGAACGCCTCTCCGACACGGCGACCACTTGACCGAAACGGCCCGCGACACCGACATCGCCCCGGCGTCACACCGGGCCGGGCCCTGCATGTCACTTCGCCGCGACGCCCACTTCGGCAATCTTTGATCCTTACCGTTCCCGCGACGCACGGGTATCCTGCGCCCCATGGAAGTCTCTCAACAATTGACCGACCGCCTCATGCAGTTGGTCCATACGGCCGAATATCGCCCCAGCAAACCGAAACACATCGCAGCCGCTTTGAAGCTGGATCCGGATGAGTATCGCGAATTGCGGCGTGTCATCAAACAATTGGTCATCGAAGGCCGCTTGGTCTACGGCGGCAACCATTTGGTCATTCCGGCCAGTGCGTTCGAAGGCGGATCGGACACTCTGCGCGGCAAGTTTCGCCGCGCCATGGGCGGCGGATTCGGGTTCGTCCGCCCCGGCGATGGCGGCAACGATCGTGACGCCGAAGTCCCCGACGATATCTTTGTGCCACCCGGCAAAACGATGGGGGCCTTGGAAGGCGACATTGTCGAAGTCCGCATCGAACCCGGACGGCGTGGCGGCACCGAGGGCGAAGTCGTTCAGGTTCTGCAGCGGGTTCGCCGCCAGTTCACCGGCACGTTTCAAAACGAACAGGGATCTCCGGTCGTTTACCTGGATGGGACGCCGTACGAACACCCGGTCCATGTCGGGGACGTTCGGGGGATGCCGTTGACGGCCGACGACAAAGTCTTTGTCGAACTGGTGGAATTCCCCGGTGAAGACGGCTTGGGCGGTGAAGCGGTCATCCTGGAACGACTGGGCACCAGCAAGAACCCTGCGATCGACACACTGTCGATCATGCGGCAATTTGCATTGCCCGACCACTTCCCCGAAGCGGTGTTAGACGACGCCCGCCAGGCCGCCGACGCTTTTGACGACGAATCGGTGCCGGACGACCGGCTGGACCTGACCGACAAACTGACGATCACCATCGACCCGCGTGACGCGCGTGATTTCGACGACGCGATCTCGCTGGAACGCGAAGACGGCCGTTGGCGATTGTGGGTCCACATCGCCGATGTCAGTCATTTCGTACGTCCCGGCGGCCCGCTGGACCGCGACGCCCAGAACCGTGCGACCAGTGTCTACCTGCCCGACCGCGTTGTACCGATGATCCCTGAAATCATCAGCAACCATTTGGCCAGCTTGCAGCCGGAAAAGATGCGGCTGACCAAAACCGTCGAAATTGAATACACCGATGACCTGGTCATCACGCACACCGAAGTGCACAACGCGGCGATCCGCAGTGACATGCGATTGAACTATGAACAAGTCGATCGCTTCTTGGCCGACCCGCTACAGCATCGCGGCAAATGGGGCGACGCGGTTTGCGATCTGTTGTCACGGATGCATGAACTGGCGATGCACATCCGGCGACGTCGATTCAAATCGGGATCACTGTCGATGGACATGCCCGACATCAAACTGGATTTGGATCGCACCGGTAAAGTCAAAGGTGCCTATCTGGTCGAACACACCGAAAGCCACCAGATCATCGAAGAATTCATGCTGGCGGCCAACCAAGCGGTGGCAACTTGGCTGGACGACCAAGAATTGAATTTCCTGCACCGCATTCACGCCCCGCCCGAGCGGCGCAAGTTGCGGCAACTGTCGACGTTCCTACAAGACCTGGGATTGACCAAACAGTCGGTTGAAAGCCGATTTGAAATCCAGGCGATCCTGGATGCCGTTGCGGGCAAGCCGCTTGAAAACGCGGTCAATTTTGCCGTGCTGAAAGCGATGAGCAAAGCGATCTACGCGCCCAACCGCGAAGGTCACTACGCCTTGGACATGGAACACTATTGTCACTTCACCAGCCCCATCCGTCGGTATCCCGATTTGTCGGTGCACCGATTGGTCCAGCGATTGATTGAAAATCGTTCGCCTGCGAACGAAAGTTCACGTCCGGACGATTCGTTCGCCGAATTGGTCAAGCTCGGCCATCATTGCAGCGACATGGAACGCAACGCGCAACAGGCCGAACGGGAACTGATCGAACTGAAATTGCTGCACTTCTTGAAAAAGAAGGTTGGTGAAACGTTGTCCGCGGTCATCAGCCGCGTTTTCGCCGATGGGCTGCACGCGCGATGCATCAAATTACCGGTCGACGGATTCATTCCCGTCTCCAGTTTGCCCAAAGACCAGTACCGTTTTGAACGACGCGGTCAAATGATCGTCGGATTCAAAAAGGGGAACCAATTTCGCCTCGGCGACCAACTGACGGTGAAGATCGCAAACGTCGATCTACAGGACCGTCAATTGTTTTTGGAAGTGGTGACCAACCACAGTGCTTCATCGTCGGCGGATCGTCCGCGCGAGCGGAACAGCAAAAAACCGAAATACAAAGCCAAGCGACAGACGGAACGGCGTGCGAAAAAGAAACGTCGCAAACGCTAATCGCCGACACGGGGGTGATTCCGCGCATCATCGTCCCGATGGCCCGTTCGGCTTTCCCCCCCAGGCATCGCGGCAATGTGAAATCGGGGGTAGGCGGTCGTGACGGGTCGTTTACACTGAATGCCCGAGGCGGCCGATACGGTCGCCCCAACACTGATCCTTTCCATCACGGCAATTGATTCCTACGGCATCGCGATGAATTCATTGCGTTTGCTACGGCGATACCTTTGTGCACCCAGGACCAGCATTCATGAATTTGGCCCCGGCCACCACGCCGTTAGATTCCTGGCACCGCCAAGCCGGTGGGAAAATGGTCGACTTTGCCGGCTACGCGCTGCCGGTTCAATACGCCGGGGGCGGAATCGTCGCCGAGCATCAAGCATGCCGCACAGCGGCGGCACTCTTTGACGTCTCGCACATGGGACGCCTGCGTTTCGATGGCGTGGGCAGCGAAGCGTTGCTGGATCACTTACTGACACGCCGCGTCAGTGACATGCCGGTTGGCCGAGTGCGATACGGATTGCTCTGTAATGCCGAAGGCGGTGTGTTGGACGACGTCCTGGTTTCACATCTGGAAACACCGTCCGGCCAGCGGTATCACCTGATGGTGGTCAACGCCAGCAACCGCCAAAAGATTTGGAAATGGATCCAACCTCATTTGGACGATTTCCCCGGCGTCACACTGACCGACCGGACGGAATTGACCGCGATGATCGCTGTCCAAGGCCCCAAGGCTATCGAACTGTGCGATCGCCTGTTCAAGGTGCCGCCGTCGCGTCTGAAGTATTACCGCGCCACGGTCACCGAACAGTTCCAGAAACCTGCGATCGTCAGCCGAACGGGTTACACCGGCGAAGACGGATTTGAATTGATCGTGCGTGCCGAAGACGCACCGCGTGTATGGGAAAACTTGTTGTTGGCCGGACGGGACCATGGCGTGATTGCGGCGGGTCTGGGCGCACGCGATACGCTGCGTTTGGAAGCCGGCATGCCATTGTACGGTCACGAATTGACCGAACAGATTGACCCGTTGTCGGCCGGACTTTCGTTCGCCTGCAACCTGAAGGACCGATCTTTCATCGGCGACGAAGCGCTGCGTCAGATTGCCGATCGCGGTCCCGAAAAGGTGCGCATTGGATTGTTGCCCGAAGGAAAACGTCCGGCCCGCGAAGGTTGTGACGTCGTTTCATCCGACGGCCAAGTGATCGGACGTGTCACCAGCGGCGCCCCATCGCCGACTCTGGGACGACCGATCGCGATGGCCAGCATCGATGCGGCCCAAGCCGACAACCAGCGATTCGAAATCGACATTCGCGGCAAACGCGTCGCGGCGATTCGGACCGCCCTGCCCTTCTACAAACGCTGAACCCCGCGCACACGCGTTCCCCCACGAATTCCGTTTTCAGATCTTTCAGGAGACCCAAGATGGCCCGTGACACATCCAAACTTCGCTACGCGGAAACTCATGAGTGGGTCGATGCCGGCGATGACGGCGTCGCAACGATCGGCATCTCCGCCTTCGCGATCGAACAGTTGAACGACTTGGTCTACATGGACCTGCCCGAAGTCGGAAAAGATGTCGCCGTGGGTGACGAAATCGGTGAAGTCGAATCGGTCAAAGCGGTCAGCCCTTTGTACAGCCCGGTATCCGGACAGGTGGTCGAAGTTCACACCGAGTTGCCAGACAACTTGGACAACCTGAAAGAAGACCCATACGAATTCGGATGGATCATCAAGATCAAGATGACCGATGCGTCGGAGGTCGAAAACTTGATGGACCATGCGGCCTACGAAAAACAGTGCAGCGAAGCGGGCTGACCCGCACCTCACAGGTTTGCCCGACTGGCTTGCCAGACACGGCTGCAATTCCGTCACAGCATTACGAAACGTCGGACAGGACGACCGACGCTCTGGTCAAGGAAGCGATCAAACACGCCTCTGAAAAACCTTTGCGACAGCGTCATGGCCTATCTATTTCACACCGACGCCGACCGTGCACAAATGTTGGCATCGATCGGCGCCGATTCGGTCCAGCAGATCATCGACCAACAAGTCCCCCAAGATGTCCAGCTGCAGCGGTCGCTGAACCTGGGCGATGCGGCCGGTGAACTAACGCTTGAATCGGAGATGCGTCGGCTTGCCGCCCAAAACTCTTCGGCCTCCAGCCACGCGTGCTTCTTAGGTTGTGGCGCGTACGACCATTTCATCCCCGCAGCGGTCGATGAAATTGCATCTCGCGGCGAATACTACACCTCGTACACGCCGTATCAGGCCGAGGTCAGCCAGGGCAATCTGCAGGTGATGTTCGAATACGAAACTTTGATCACCCAAATCACCGGATTAGCCGTCAGCAACGCCAGCCTATACGACGGTGGTTCGGCGGCCACCGAAGGCGTCCTGATGGCGTTGGCGTCGGTTCGCAACCGTGAAAAGGTCATCACCAGCGAAGCCGTCCACCCGGAATACCGCGATATTCTGGAAGCCTATCTGAAAAACATCGGCGCCACTTTGGTCACGGTTCCCGTTGGTGACAACGGGGATTCGTCAGCGATCATTTCGGCCATCGATGAACAAACCGCCTGCGTGCTGATCCAGCACCCCAATTTCTTGGGGCGATTGGAAGACGTCACCGCCATCGCCGATGCGGCACATTCCAAGGGCGCGTTGCTGGTTCAATCATTCGATCCGATCAGCACCGGATTGCTGAAACGCCCCGGTGACTTGGGGGCCGACATCGCGGTGGCGGAAGGCCAATGTCTGGGCAACCCATTGCAATATGGCGGTCCTTACCTGGGCATCATGGCGTGCCGCGAAGATCTGGTACGACGCCTGCCGGGGCGAATCGCCGGGCAAACCACCGACCGCCGCGGAAATCGCTGCTGGGTCCTGACGTTGCAAACGCGGGAACAACACATCCGTCGCGAAAAGGCGACCAGTAACATCTGCAGTAACCAAACGTTGCTGGCGTTGCGGGCGACCGTCTACCTCAGTTTGCTGGGCCCCGAAGGCCTACGCGAAACCGCGTCACACTGCCTGCGGAAAGCTGATTACGCCAAGCGACGCATCACCGCGTCGGACCGATTCGACATCGTCCACGACGGACCGGTGTTCAAGGAGTTCGTCGTCCGCGACCGATCCGATGATGTCGACGGTTTGCTGCGGCATGCCGAATCCCAGGGCATCCTGGCCGGCGTTGCCTTGGGCCAGTTCGACCCGTCCATGAACGATTGCTTCCTCGTGGCGGTGACGGAAAAACGCAGCCGCGACGACATCGACCGGTTGGCCGCTGTCCTCTCCGACGCGCCCTGCCGTTCGGCCGTGGCATCCGCCTAGGCCGTCATGACGGCACCCGATCAAGCGTGCCACGCGTCTTCCATCTTCGCCATCCGGTTCCGAGTCATTTGTCCGCATCATGCGAAACCAACAAGCCACCAATCTGCTGTTTGAATTAAGCCGTCCCGGACGCCGTGCCCATCGGTTGGACGACCTGGACATTGATTCGCCAGACGTCGAACACTTGATTCCTGATGAACATCGGGCCGATCAACCACCACCGTTGCCGGAGTTGGCTGAGGGCGATGTCGTCCGTCACTTCGTCGGTTTATCGACGCTGAACATGAGCGTGGATACCCATTTTTATCCGCTGGGTTCCTGCACGATGAAGTACAACCCCAAGCGGAACGAACGCCTGGCATCGCTGCCCGGCATCCTTGATGTGCACCCGATGCAATCCGAAGGCACCACGCAAGGTTTGCTGGCGTTGTTGTATGACCTGCAAAACATGCTGGCGGAAATCAGCGGCCTGCCCGGTGTGTCGCTGCAACCTGCCGCCGGTGCGCACGGTGAACTGACTGCGTTGCTGGTGGCGGCTGCCTATTTCCGTGACTCCGGTGAAGACCGCAAAATCGTCTTGACGGCCGATTCGGCGCACGGCACCAACCCGGCCAGCGCCCAGATGGCCGGATTCAAGACCAAGGCGGTCAAAAGCAATGCCGACGGTTTGGTCGACATGGACGATTTACGCGCCAAGCTGGATGACCAAACGGCCGTCTTCATGTTGACCAACCCCAACACCTTGGGCTTGTTCGATTCACAGATCAAGGAAATCACCGACCTGGTGCACCAGGCGGGAGCCCTGATTTATTTGGACGGTGCCAACATGAATGCGATCCTTGGCATCACGCGGCCTGGTGATTTCGGCGCCGACCTGATGCACTTCAATCCACACAAGACGTTCTCCGGACCGCACGGTGGTGGTGGCCCAGGTGCCGGTCCGATTTGTGTTCGTGATTTCCTGGCGCCGTACCTGCCATCACCGATCGTTGATAAAGACGATCAGGGAACGTACCGATTGCGACGACCGGACAGCAGCATTGGTCGTGTTCGCAGCTTCTTTGGCAATGTCGGCGTTTTGGTGCGGGCGTACCTTTACATCCGGACCTACGGTGGCGAAGGACTCCGTCGCGTCAGCGAAGACGCACTACTGGGTGCGAATTATTTGCTAAGCAAAGTCAAGCACATCATGGATGTTCCGCACGGCGAACGCTGCATGCACGAATTCGTCGCATCGGCGACCAAGCTGAAGAAACAACATGGTTTATCAGCGATGGACCTGGCCAAGCGAATCCTGGACTACGGATTTCATGCCCCCACCGTCTATTTCCCCCTGGTCGTCGATGAAGCCGTGATGATCGAACCGACCGAGACGGAAAGCAAAGAAACGCTGGACGCATTTGCCGAAGCACTGTTCCGAATCACCGAAGAAGCCGGCGACTTGGTTCACCAGGCGCCTCATACGACACGTATCAGCCGACCGGACGACGTGACCGCGGCGCGGCGTCCCGTGCTGCGGTGGCAGCCGAAATCCGAAACCGATTGATCGATGACGGTCGCGAAACCTTTCTCGCTGCGATTGTTTCAACCCAGCGAATTTGACGGCCCGACCAACATGGCCATCGATCAGGCGCTGTTGGAATCGGTCGCATCGGGTGCCCCCGGATGTCTTCGTTTCTACACCTGGAAGGGCCCGACACTTTCACTGGGATACTTTCAGTCGTCGGCCGACCGCCACGATCACGCACACAGTCGAAACATCGACTTGGTACGTCGCAGCAGCGGCGGCGGCGCGATCGTCCACCATCGGGAATTGACGTACAGCCTGGTCGTCCCGCAACCCCGTCGGCAAGCGGCCACGCGAACCGATCTGTATGAAATCATGCACGGCAGCGTGACCGACATGCTTCGCGGGTATGGAATCTCCGCGGTCCGTTGGGCAAGCGTATCCAGGCCATCCGTGGTGCCGTTGCCGGCGGACGGGTCAACACCGTCACCTTTCCTTTGTTTCCAGCGACGCACCGACGAAGATCTGCTGGTGGCCGGCTACAAAGTGCTGGGTAGCGCCCAACGTCGCAGCGGTGACGCGGTGCTGCAACACGGCAGTCTGGTGCTGTCTGTCAGCCCACACGCCCCTGAATTACCGGGAATTGCCGAGCTGTCGGGGACCCGGCTGACGGCAACAGAAATCGCCGATCGATGGTGCGCAACGCTGGCCGAAAACCAGCATTGGCGGTTCCAGGAAGCCGAAATCCCCGCGTCGGTAGTTGACCGAGCCGCAATCATCCGCGACCAAAGATTCGACGAATCTTCTTGGACACACCGCCGCTAAGTCCGAAAAATGCAAACAAAAGAGACGGCGGAGAGTAAAAATTTGAAGCCCGCGACGGGCGATATTATCGCTGTAACGGCGTGTTATCGGCATTCATTCCCACCAAGTTTCGGTATAAACTGGGGGATCGGTTTACAGGTTCCCCTTCAACCTGCGGAAGACGGTTTGGAGATTTGACGAAGGCTGTAAATTGAAACCATGTCGCGGTTTCGATTCTTCCAAGCGAGCCTATGGCTCGATAGTTTCCGGAGCCTCGACACGGCAATGAATTGACAAAAAGGGTGTCGCATGCTGGTCAAGCTGAAAGTCTGCACGGGAAGTCACGAAGGAAAAGAGATCGCGGTCGCGTCCGAGAAGTTCTTGGTCGGACGCAGCGAATCTTGCCAACTTCGCCCCAAGAGCGAATCGGTCAGCCGCAAGCATTGCATCTTGGTGTTACGAAACGGTCGCGTCCTGCTGCAGGACCTAAAAAGCCGCAATGGAACCTTTGTCAACGACAAACGCTTGCCACCGGACAAGGCCAAGGTTCTGAAGCCCGGTGATCGTTTGCGAATCGGCAAACTGGAATTTGAAATTCTGATCGAACACGGTCTGAATGCCGCCAAGAAGCCCGAAGTCAAAAACGTGGGTGATGCGGCCGAACGCGTGGTTCAATCGGGTGCCGAGGAAAGCCGCTTCGAAGATATCGACGTCAGCAGTTGGCTGGACGAAGCCGACCAAATTGATCGCGTGCGTCAGTTGGCGGATCCAGAAACCCGACAGTTTCATATCGATGCATCGGAGTCGGTGGACGCGGAACACGGCACCAACAGCGACAGTGACAGCGGCGAATTGTCCGTCGAAGAATCGGACAAGCCCAAGCGACCTTCGAAACAAAAGCCGGGCAAGTTGCCCGACAATGTGCGACGCAACTTGACGGAAAACTCACGCGACGCTGCCGACGACGCGTTGAAACGTTTCTTCACCGGACGCTGATTCCGTGTCGACAGCCGAAACCAACGCGGCTCTGGCACGTCGCGCGTGTTCCGATCGGGCCGCGCTGTCACAATTGCTGGTGCGTCATCAATCGGTCGTCTTTCAAGCTTGTTTTCGCTGGCTTCAACATCGCCAAGATGCCGAAGACGTGACACAGGAAACGTTCGCACGCGCGGCGAAGTACATCGATCGTTTCGATCCCGACAAGCCTTTTGGTCCGTGGCTTCTATCGATCGCGACCAACCGTTGTCGAACTTGGCTGTCCAAACAATCGCGTCAACCGGCCATGTCGGCGTTGGCGGATGCCAATTGCCCGGTGGGCCAACCGGACACGGTCCTGCTTCGTGAAGAATTGCACCTCGCGCTGCGGCAGTTGCCCGTCAAGCAGCGTGAGGCCTTCGAATTGTTTCATGAACATGGCATCGGTTACGACGAAATCGCCAGGCGACTGCGTTGCCCAACCGGAACCGCCAAGACTTGGGTTCACCGTGCACGCCGTGCCATGATGCAGCACTTGCGGAACCGTGATGTCACGCCGGCGATTCGCCCCGACGAACCGGTGACGCCAGCGGTTGCCCCGACGCCGTCTTTCGTTTCGGAGACCCAACCATGATCCGATGCGAACAATTCCAACAGCGATTGGATGATCAAATGGACCGCCGCCAACCGGTCCATCAGGATTCGCAACTGATCGAGCATGCGAAACACTGCTCGACATGCGCGGTGAATCTCTCGGTGGCCCGTTCAATCCAACAGATGGAACCCGCCACCACCGCGAACCATCCGTCGGCAGCACCTTCCACCGAGCACCACAACACCAGAAATCACAGCACCAAACCGTTTTCGATAGCCTGGGCGTCGGCGGCGTGCGTGGCAATAGGTTTGATGATCTACGCATGGCCAGATCCAGCCAGCCCATCGGTGCAGACCGCCGGTCGGTCCGAAACGCAGGCCAATCGTTACGCCAAAGCGATTCTGCCCAAAGAACCCGCGCTAGTCGAGACGTCCGATCCGACATCGCCAATCGACCGCATCACCAACACGGATCCCGGACTGCCACAATCAGTGCTTTCGGATCAATGGCTGGCCGGAAGTCCGACGCCGAGCCCGTCGGCATCGGCGTGGCAACAATGGCGACCGGACATGTGGGTCGGTCAAACCATGCCGGTCGTCCGTTCGGTTCGCAGCAGTGTTGCACCGGTCGGTCGGTCCCTTCTGAAAGCCATGGCATTGTTGACTTCAGATCGGGCCGGAGAAACCAGTTAATGAATCGGATCTGGTTCTTCGTTTGGTCTGTCATCCTTTGCGGTGCCACCCTGCTTCGCCCCACATTCGTGGCTGCGGAACAGTTGGTCCTGCTGCGCAACGGCATGGAACTGCGTGGCAACTATATCGAAATCCCCACGATCGACAAAAACGCGTTTTCCGGCGGCGGGACCACCGGCGGCGGTGCGCTGACCATCGCGATGATCGACGACGGACTGAAACGAACTTACGTGCATCGACGCGGCATGGTCGTTCGCGTCAATCAGATCGATCCACGTGGTCAAGCCATCGAGATCTGGCAGCCCAAACACGGCAGCGGGACTCCCGTCGGTGGTTTGGGTCGCATCTATGGCGTCAGCCCGCTGAACGCCCATGGACGCCGTGAGATTTTTATCCGCGGTCCCAAGGGCGATACCGAAGCCGTGCTGCAAGGCATCACCGAATTGACGCCGCGTTACGCCAGCTTGGAAGCATTGACCGGTCGACCGTCCTACAAGTGGGACATGCGAGTGGCGACGTCGACCATCAGCAGCGATTCACTGCGAAGCTTGTTCGGTTCCATCTTTGACCAACAAAGTCGTGAAGAACGATTGAAGGCGGTTCGCTTTTTCATCTCCACCGAACGCTACGCCGACGCGAAAGAAGAACTTCAGAGGATCAAGAAGGACTTTCCCGACGCCAATGACGGCTTGGATCTTGATGCCAGCATCACCGAAATGTCCGAACAAATCGCGATGCAGTATTTGCAGGAAGCACAAACGCGATTGGATGCCGGACAACCCCAGCTGGCTTCCGACATTTTGAACCGAATTCCCGTCGGCGAACTAAGCCGTGAACGTCGGCTGCAGGTGTCCGATGCAAAGGCGGCCATGACGTCGCAGCAGCAGCGTGTCGATGAAGTCCGCGAGCGTTTGACCGAGCAAGTCGCCCAATTGCCACAGCATTCCGCCGACGCGCTTCAGACATGGCTGGATGAATTGGCCCGGGACTTTAACCCGGCAACGCTGGATCGACTCAGCGACTATCTCCGCCTGGGTGAACTGGACAATTTGCCGCTCGAAAGCCGAGTCGCGCTTGCGGTCAGCGGCTGGATCATGGGCGGTGGTTCGGGTGAACAGAACCTGAAGGTCGCCACTTCACTGATCGAAGTCCGTGACTTGGTCGTAGAGTACTTGGGGGAAACGACCGCCCGGCGACGCACGGAAATCCTGGATCGCATCAATCGCCTGGAAGGTGGCCAACCTGAATACATCGCTCGGATGCTTCCGCTGATTCCACCGGCACTGACGTATCCGGATCGAGCATTTGTCGAAGATCGTGTCGGTTTGATCGCGTGGCCACCACAGGCACAAACGGATGCACCGGAGATCGATTCAGATCCGGTGACCACCGATTTTCAGTACGAAGTCCAATTGCCGCCGGAATACGATCCCCGACGTTCTTATCCTTGCATCGTTGCATTGCATCCGGCCGGTGGAAGCCCGAGACAACAGATCATTTGGTGGGCAGGCCAGTACAACGAAGGCCTGCAACAGCGTGTCGGCTTGGGGTCCCGTCACGGATTTGTTGTGGTCGCGCCGCGATGGAATCGACCAGGTCAGCGCAGTTATGAATACACCGCGACCGAACACCATCGCGTCCTGTCGGCGTTACGTCACGCGATGCGTCGCGTGTCGATCGATTCGGATCGCGTCTTCATTGCCGGCCACGGCCACGGCGGCACCGCCGCGTGGGACATCGCGGTGTCGCATCCGGATCACTGGGCCGGGCTGATCGCCATCAGCGGTGAACCAGACAAGACGATTCTGCACTATGACAAGAATTCGCGTTACATCCCCAAGTACTTTGTGATCGGGGAAATCGACGGCAGCCCGCCTCCCTTGGCACGCAACGGTGCCATTTATGACGACTACTTGAAACCCAATGACGATTCAGTCGTGGTTGAATACCGTGGCCGCGGCAACGAACATTTCTTCGAAGAATCGCCCGACTTGTTTCAATGGATGCAGTTGTCTTCGCATCGCCGCCCCGCCATTCCGCGTGATCTGGAACTGGCCACCATGCGACCGACCGACAACTATTTTTGGTGGCTGGAATTGAACCAAATGAACGATGCGGTTCTGGTTGATCCGGTGCTGTGGGAAAACGTTCGTCGCGCCGGTTCCATTGATTCCAAGGTTAATGAAGGGAATCAGATCCGCGTCAAAGGACCAGCCAAAGAGTTTCGGATCGGTTTGACCCCGGACATGGGAATCGACTTGGCCGAACCGATCATCGTCCGCTATGGCACCAACAGCCGTGCGTCGTTCGATTATGACGGTGGTGTGCAATCCATGCTGGATGATGTCCGTAGTCGTGCGGATCGACGTCGTCCATTTTGGATGTTCATTCAAATTCCCTGACGCCGTCGGATTTGCCGATTTCGTCAGGGCGTATTGAGTGTTTCTCTTTCGCCTAGCAACCCTCAAGTCGGTCGATCATCGGCGTCAGAGGGATGCGACCTTCTTGGGCGAATCGCCCACGACACGATCAACCCGTTCGTGGCCGGTGATCATCGGCGGATCGCGGGAGTCGCGTGCCGAAATCTCGGCGACAACTTGGTCATACTGTTGTCTCCAACTTCCATTTCGGAGACCCCCAAAATGACCGACACGACGTTCCGACAATCCATCATGGGCTGGTGCTTCAAACCCATGGACGAGTTGACTCTGGCGCAACATGCCAAACGCATCGGCTACTCTGCGCTCGAAGGCATCGACCGGTCGGCTTATCCGAAAGTCCGAGAAATGGGCCTCGAGATCAGCCTGGTCAGCAGCCACGGATTTCGCCAGGGGCCGGTGAACCCCGAAAATCACGCCATGGTCGAGGCCCAATTGGTGGAAGCCATCGACGTGGCGGTCGAAAACGGGGCCCCCAATGTCATCACGTTCACCGGAATGCGGGAAAAGGGCATTCAGGATGAAGCCGCTACCGCCAACTGCTTGCGGTGTTGGAAAAGGGTGCTCCCTTACGCAGAAAGCAAGGGGATCACGCTGGTCTTGGAACACCTGAACAGCGTCGACGACAGCCATCCCATGAAGGGCCACCCGGGATACTTTGGCGACGACGTTCACCGCTGCGTCGACATGGTCAGGTCGATGGATTCCCGGAACTTTCGACTACTTTTCGACATCTATCATGTGCAGGTCATGCACGGAGACCTGATCCGTCACATTCGCCTTTATCACGACTTTGTGGGGCATTATCACACGGCAGGAAATCCAGGACGCGGCGAACTGGACGAGACTCAAGAAATCAACTATCCCGCAGTGATAACAGAGATACGGCGGACCGGATTTGACGGATTCTTGGCCCAAGAATTCATCCCCACCGCCGAAACCCCCATGGCGTCGCTGGAACACGCTTTCCAGATTTGCCAGGGATGATTTTTTACCAGGTATTTTGAGCCCCTTGGATGGTCCAAGACATTCAACACAACGACGACCTGCGAAACGACTTCCGTCGTTTGGGAGTCCGACGTGACGAATGTCGACAAGCGGTCATCCGCGAAGCCGCCGCACATCGCGCTTCCAAAATCGCGGAAGCCATTTTCAGCCAGGCGGCATCGGAGCATTTTGACTTAAAAGAAACATCGAATCACCTTTCCGGACTTGCGACGTCCACCTATCGGCTGTTGGATCCACGACGCCGTGTCGATTTTGTGCAGCGTGCCCACGTGGCGAGAATCCTGCCCTGCGAGTTGGCGGATTCCGAAATTGCCGAATCACAGTTCCAGCCGCTGATTCTGCCCGATGACCGCACCACGCCATGGCTGTCCGCCGATGCGGATCGCCCCGGTGGGCATCAAGGTCAAACCGACCAGCGGTTTTGCAACGATCCCGTCGTGATTGTGACGCCCCCAACTCGGTCACGTCGGCCGCGCGGCGGCAATCGACCTGCCCAATGGATCGGTCAGTGGGCTTGGTTCACCGCGGGTTGCGTGATCGCGTTGGCTTGCATTTTGCCGGTACTGAGATCGATCCGTTCGTCCGATCGCCCAGCGGAAGCCTTGACCAACGATGCGTTGCCAGCCAATGCGTCCTTGCCCGCCGCGGTCATGCCCCTTGGCACCAACGGTAAAGTGATCCCGCCAACACCAAATGCGACGGACCGGGTGACTTTGCCGACACCCGATTCGACTTCGCTGAAGACGCAACCAGATCCATCGGTATCCGGCATCATTGCAACGGATGCATCATCCACCGGCATGACGCCCGGAGCCCCGGAAATCGATGCCAAGTCCTTTGATTCGCTCCGCAGCAAAACGGGCAACGACTCGGCCAAATCGTCTGGACCGGATGCCGACACGCCGTCGCCATTTGACGGTGAATCGGACCCTCGGCAAAGCGAGCTTGATGCACGGCAACAAAGCCTTCTGAAGATTCGCTGGAACGATTTGACCGCGGACCTTGCATCCGTCTTTCGAACAATCGCCGGATCGACACGGTCTTTCATTGACGCACCGGACCAGCGGTGTGCAACCGCTTTCGCGTGGGCAGCCGAGCAGACCACCAGCACCGATCAAATGATCCTGTGGTCACAAATCGGCTTGGACGCATGCGAGACCAGCCTTCGCCACGAAGCATTCGATGCTTGCGATGTAATGATCGATTCCGTCGACACGATGAACTTGTCGCATCAACAGCGGCAGCAGTGGGATCAAATGCGGCAGGATGTCGACCAAGCCAAAGTCGTCGCCGAACGCGTGGGCGGATTCCAACAACTGTTCGAACAGTCCCCGGAGACTCAACTGTTGACCGCCCGTTACCGCTGTTTGATCTTGCGTGATTGGGACAGCGGATTAGCGATGGTGCCGCCGACCGCCAGCGGACGATTCGCACGCAGTGCCCAGCAACAGTTGCGGCGCGACCCCCACGACGTGCGCGAACTGATTCGCGTTGCACAGCTGTGGCTGCGTACCGCGGACGACGAATCGGGTCGGGAACGCGAATCGATTCACCTGTACGTCCGCGACCAGTTGCAACGGGCGGCCGCAGTCGCCACGAATTTGCAACGGCTGGATTTGGACAAGATTCTTGATTCCATGCCCGCGGTACAATCGGCGAACTGACGTCGGACGCGGATCCGTCGGATCGTCGTCCCAATGCGCCATCTCTATCCGGCGGCCTCTGGATCGCGGCATTTGGCTATTGGTCGCAATCATGCCACGGAAAACTTTGCCCCAAGGCATCAGACCACCCCCAATGTGACGCACGATTCGTCGGCCGACCGCCGGACCGCCGTGTTGCGGGGGCGATGCAAATGTTGGTTTTGGGTCGGCTGTCGCGCCGACCGTCATTGACCGACCGTGATTGACCAGGTGTCCGGCTGGAATCCGATCGGCTGTTTGACCAACGCCGTCAGCGGTGAAACGTCGTTGCGGACCGCACTTGGCGAACGTCTTTTCTTTGTGCCACTGCACCAGCCGATACAATTTCGCGTTCCGTTCGCTGGCCGTCGCCGCAGCCCTTTCTGTTCCATCGCCCGTTCGACTTGAGATGTCCATGAATGCCGTTTTGGCTCCACCGAAATCATCAAACCTTCGTCAGCTCAGCGAAACCGGTTGGCAATCCAAGACGGTTAAACGCGAAATGCGTGACAACCTGACTCGGATGCTGGCCGACGGTCAAGAACTGTTTCCGGGCATCGTTGGCTATGAAGATTCCGTGATCCCCGAGATCAATCTGGCGATTCTGGCCGGGCACGACATGCTTTTTCTGGGGGAAAAAGGCCAAGCAAAGTCAAAGATCATGCGGTTGTTGCCGCGATTTTTGGATCCATGGGTGCCCTACATCGATCACCCCGAGTTGCCGGTTCACGAAGATCCCCATTGCCCGATCACCTCGCTGGGCAAGGACCTGATTGCACGACACGATCCCGAAGACATCCCGATCGCGTGGTGGCACCGAAACGAACGCTACAGCGAACGTTTGAGCCCCGGAACCAAGTTTGCCGACATCATTGGTGAAATTGACCCGGCCAAGTTGACCGGTGGCGTCAGCATGGGTGCCGAAGAAGCGCTCTCCTTTGGGCTGATCCCTCGCATGCATCGTGGCATCTTTGCCATGAACGAACTTCCCGAGTTGGACGACTTGGTCCAAGTCGGCTTGTTCAACATTCTGGAAGAACGCGACGTTCAAATCCGCGGGTTTCCGATTCGATTCGACTTGGACATCGCCATTCTGTTTTCGGCAAACCCCGCGACCTACAACCGCAGCGGAAAGGTGATACCGCAGCTGAAGGACCGAATCGGATCCATCATCCAGACTCACTACCCACACGATCGTGTGGAGGGGATTGAGATCCTGCGTCAAGAACTGGCCGATGACCTGGATGGTGATTACCCGGTCCAGGTGCCGTTCTTTATGTATCAGATCGTCGAAGAAATCACGGCGCAGGCACGACACAGCAAGTACATCGACCAAGCCTCCGGTGTATCAGCTCGTTTTTCCTTGGCGAACTTTCGCAACATGGTTGCCTCGGCCCGACAGCGTGGCATCCTGCACGGGGAAAAACCCGCCGTGCCGCGAATCAGCGATCTGGGGCACCTTTATTCCAGTGCACTGGGCAAATTGGAATTGGACCTGATGGGTTCGCATCAAATGAGCGAGAAGCACATCATCGATTCGATCGTTGCCCAGGCGATTGAAACCGTTTTCGGTGAATATGTCGAAGAACACGGGTTGGCAGAGATCGCTGAGATTTTCCGCGGCGGTGTCCGTGTCGAAGTCGGCGACCAACTGCCCAGCAGCCAATACGCCCAACGACTGCAAAGCGTACCACCGGCATGGGAAAAGGCTTTCGAAGTCAATGCCAGCGAAGACCAAGCGGTCCGTGCATCGTGCGTGGAATTCGTGCTAGCAGGCCTGTACGCCATGGACAAAATCAGCCGTTCCACGCAGTTCGGCAAAATCGAATACGAATTCTAGGCGGCATGACCTTCGCGTCCCTGTCTCTGACGATTCCAGCATTTATCCCGTAACGAAATCATCGCCATGCGACGAGTCGGCGGCGTCATTCACGCCTACCAAAAATACGATCCCGTCCAGTTCCCACCGCCTTCGGCACCGCCGCCCGACTTGGTGTCGTCGGCGTTTGAACAGGCGATGATGTATGGGAATTATCGTGAACTGACTGAAGAGGAATTGGCCAACGCTGTTCGCTTGGATCCCAGCCAGATCGCGGGCCTTGGTCCCAGCCTGGACATGTTGCGGGCGATGCTGGAGGAGCGCAAACGGAAGATATTGGAGACCTACGAGACGTACTCCGTTCAAAAGAAGGCTCGCAAGGCATTTCAGAACGCGGCCAAACGCGTCAAAGTCCCAAAGAAAATGGAAAGCTTGTTCCGCCAAGCCATTCATCGGGAACAGCCGTATCTTTTGGAACGACTCTGGTTTCAAGCCGGTGACGACGGTGGCGACACCGCCCGAGGTTTGCTGAACGTGACCGAACGGATGTCGGACAAACACCAGGTTCAAGAACTGGCCAGCAAGTACGACTTCACCGGCCAGCAGTCCATGTCCGTCCCCAAATCGCTAGAAATCAAGGAGGAACTGGAAAAGATCGATGAACTGTTGCAGCAATTGGAACAGGCTGCGGAAACGGCGCAGATCGGCATTATCGACATGGATCTGTTAAGCGAGTTTGCCGAACCCGGCGACATGCAATCCTTGGAGGAAATGCGACAGCAAGTCGAAAACTTGGTGCGGGAACACGCCCAACGCCAGGGTCTGGAACAGGACAAGCCTGGTGGCGGATTCCGCTTGACACCCCAAGCTTACAAAATCTTTCAAGGTAAATTGCTGCAGCGTATTTTCAGCGAATTGCAACCATCACGAAGTGGTCGCCACCACGGTGATGTGATTGGGGAAGGTGCGGTGGAACTGCAGCAGACCAAGCCCTATGAATTCGGTGACAGCGTCGCCAACATCGACCTGCCGCAAACCGTTACCAATGCCTTGTTGCGACATGGCGACCAACGACCGCTTCGATTGCACAGCGATGACATCGTCGTTCATAAAACACGCAATCATCCGAAGTGCGCGACCAGTGTCATCATGGACATGTCAGGGTCGATGCGCTACGACGGCCAGTACATCAACGTCAAACGGATGGCCCTGGCCCTGCAGGGATTGATCACCAGTGAATACCCCGGTGACTTTCTTCGCTTCATTGAGATGTATACGTTCGCCAAATTAAGGGCTCCCGGCGAAATCATCGAACTGATGCCCAAACCGGTCACCATCCACGACCCTTGGGTGCAACTGAAATGTGACATGTCCGATGATCAGATCAGCGAACATCAAATTCACCCCCACTTCACCAACATTCAACACGCGTTACAGCTTTCCAGGAAGAACTTGGCAAACTGTGACACTCCCAATCGTCAAATCGTGCTGATCACCGACGGATTGCCCACCGCGCACCTGGAGGACGAATGGTTGTACATGCTGTATCCGCCAGACCCGCGGACCGAAGCGGCCACCATGCGAGAAGCCATGCTGTGCAACAAAGAAGGGATCACCATCAACATCTTCTTGGTCCCCAGTTGGTCACAGAGCGAAGAAGACATCCGCTTTGCGCGTCGGATGGCCGAAAGCACCGGCGGACGCGTCTTTTTCACCAGCGGTAACAATTTGGACCGCTTTGTCGTCTGGGACTATGTCAATCACCGTCGGGAAATCATCGGTTGATGCCCCCAAGGCACCGTAAACCGATCGTCACGTCGGGGTGACTTAAAACAGAATCGGCTTGTTCAGTCGTCGACGAATCGGCACGATCTGTCCCGCATGCATCATGGGGTGCGTGGCAATCAAGGTAAAAAGGCTCCCGACGGTCGGGCAAAATTCCCGCATCGCTTCGGGGCCCGCGGCGCTGAGTTGATCGTCCGACATCGCATCAAGTGCTTTGGCCGAAGCGGCGCGGGCTTGGTCATAAAGCTCCAGGTATTCACCCAGCGAATGAAACTTGGTTTGGTCGTCACAACCCACCTGTTCTTTGCTGTGGGCTTCGGCAAAGCCGTCGGGTAGTTCAATGCCCTGCCCTGGACAAGCTTGCTGCAGCAGATGGACTTCCGATGAAATCAAATGTCCCAACTGCCAGGCGATGTGATTACAACCTTCGCCCGGACGATTCATGATTTCGCCATCGTCAAAATCAGATAGGTACGACTTGAAGACTTGGTCGCTCAGTTGCATCGAATATCGAATCGCGTCTTTTGCATTCATCGTCAATCTCGGAAAAGTAGTTTCAACGGGAACAGGGGACAAGACTTGAAAAAAGGTGATAGCAGAGGGCTTCCCATCGCACCGAACGGGTCACTTGCGTCGCCCCGGAGCCAACAGGTCATCGTTTCGCTGATGGTTGGGGCTGAGGATCTCGTCAGTGCTTTGCGGATCAATCTGCTTGCAAGTTTCGGTCAAACGTTCGGCCAATTCGTCCAACGGGTCTTCCCAAGTTTCGATCGTCGATTCCAACGGCGGGACGTTTGCCATTTCATCAAGCAACAAGATCATTCGCAGGCAATGTCGAAACAGAATGCCTTCTTCTTTCTGTAACTTGCGCGAGGTCACGTATTTGTTGAAATCGCCGCCGAATTCCAACAGTTCGCCGACGATCCAAACAGGCCGGACACGAACGTCATCCACACGTGGAAACTCGTGTCGAAACATCCGTAGCAGCTTTTCGCCGATCGTCAGTGGCCACACGCGAGGTTCATCAAACATGACGCGACCAAACCCACGGTTGGCGACCGGTTCGTCATCGTCTTCGTCGGCGCGGGCACCCAATTCTTCCGGCGTCGCTAAGCCCAACTGCAATAACTGGGAATCCAATCGCGTGGTCGCCAAGGGGCCCGGCGGCATTTCATCGGCTTGCGGCACTCGAGCCAATCTTGCCACGGTACCGGGCACTTCCAAAACGCTTTCCAGCGTCGCGATGCGTTCGTTGGGGTCAGCAATCGCCAGCTGATCGGCCAGATAGACGCCGTACAACGGATTGATGCTTCGCAGATACACCAAGCGTTGCAGACGTTCGGTCGGCGTCGCGGTATCGGGCCGATAATCTTCAACTTCGTAACCACGGCTTTGGTCGACGTTTTCGGATTCATCATCGGCCTGTTCCGACGACACGTCATGCCCCTGGGCCTTCATTTCATCCAACAGATGGCCAAACAAGCCGGCCGTGGGTTGTTCCTGTTCGGAATCCGACGCTTTGGATTTGGGAGTGGCCGATTTAGGCCGTGGTTTGGGATCCAATTCGATGTAGCCGGCCGACCACAGCGTGATCAACATGCGGTTCAGATCTTTCTGGGCGTTTTCAACACCTTTGGGCGACAGCAAACGACTGGCCACCAGATCACGTATGGGCTGGACGTCCGGATCTCGCTGCAGCAAGTACGCCAATAATCGCCACGGCAAACGCCCACGGCTGGCCAGATTAGCGGCGGACGCCTCTTGAAGCTGCAAAAACTGCGATTCGGTCCAGTACGATTCGCCGGACCGACGTTTAGGCATCTTTTTCTTCAGTTGCTTTTTCGCTTTCAGCAAGCCCGGATCTTTGGTGTCTTCGGGAATCGCATCGTACTTTTCCCGCCAGCGATTGATCTTCACATCGTCTTCGTGCGCCAGCGAATACACGTAACCGCGATCGTCGAATTGTGGGCGTCCGGCGCGTCCAAAGATTTGCTGCGCGGATGCGATATCGACCAGTTTCTTTTTGTCCCGGGGTCCCTTAAGCAGACTGGGCAAAACCACGCTGCGGGCCGGCAGATTGATGCCCGCGGCCAGGGTTTCGGTGCACACACAAAACGAAAGCAACTTGCGTTGGAACAAATCTTCGACGATACGCCGATAGCGTGGCAAGATTCCGGCATGGTGCACGCCAACGCCTCGCTGCAGAATCGCTTTTAATTTGGGTCCGGCGCCCTGGGCCATGTCGATGTCATCCAGATAATCAGCCAAAGCTGATTGACGTTCTTTGTCGATCAGCTTTTTGCCTTTCAACATTTCGGCGGTCGTCCAACATTGGGACCGACTGAAACAGAACAGCAACGCAGGCGTTCGCCGAACCTCATCGTCTCCCGCGGAAATCTTTTCGGCAAAACCTTGTAAGATCTCGTCTTCGACCCACTCATACTGCAGCGGGACCTTTCGTTCGGTCCCCTGCACCAGCTTCACTCTTCGCCGGTGCGATCGCCAAAGCCAAGACGTGAACTCCATCGAATTGCCAACCGTTGCCGACAACAACAGCAAGCGAACATGGGGTGGCAGCAATCCCAATGTCAATTCCCAAACGATGCCACGTTCGGGATCGTTGAACGAATGAAATTCGTCCATGACGACGGATGAAACCTCCGCAAAATCGAAGGCCTCTGGATTCAGTAGGCGGTTTAAAAGGATTTCGGCGACGACGACCAAGACCGGCGCCTGTGGGTTGACCGTGCGGTTTCCCGTGACCAGCCCGACTTGATCCGCGTCGAATCCCCAACGAACGGCCGACAAACGCAATTCGTCCAGTTTTTGATCGGTCAACGCGATCAACGGTGTCGTGTAGTACATCCGTTTGCCGGTCCGCAACGCTTCATAGACGGCGGCTTCGGCGATCAACGTTTTGCCGGTGCCCGTGGGCGCGCAAACCAACACCCCTTCGCCGACGTCCGATGCATCTTCGGCCGGCTCGGCAAAATACGCCAGCAATGCCTCTTCCTGGACCGGATAGGGGTCGTATTTCAGCAGATCAAAATACTCCGTCGCGACATCGTCGCGGGTCGGAGGCGTCTTGGTGGATCCTTCTTCAGTGCTCATGCTGGACGGTTGTAGCAGATTACTGCCGCTGGTTCTCCGGCCGCCCAGGTCGAGGATTGCGATCGAACAATCGATGGCCGAGAGCGAACGGCAAATCTTCATCCAATCAGCCGCTTCGCACGTCACCGGATTTCGATTGACATGAACGATGCCGCCCACCCCACGACACCTCGTCAAGACGCGACAAGTATCTGGCATGCCGGCCTGGACGCCGTGCGAGCCCGACCGCTGGTCACGCGCAGTATTCGTTTCGACGGCGATGCGTTGTGCATCGAAGACGTCCGGATCGAACGAACACAGTTTGACCGGTTGATTGTGGTCGGTGCCGGGAAGGCGGCAACCGCGATGGCGACAGGTTTGTTGGATGCCGTCCAAGACGTCGTCCCGGTCAGCGGCTGGATCAATGTTCCCGACGGCACGCAAAGCGATCTGCCGGGAATCACGGTCCACGTCGGTCGACCGGCCGGCGTGAACGAACCGACCGAAGACGCCGTAATCGGGGCCAATCGCATTTTGGAGATCGTTGCACAGGCCGGTCCACGCGACCTGTGCATCGCGTTGATTTCCGGCGGCGGCAGTGCCCTGTTGCCCGCACCATCGGCCGGCATCACTCTGGACGACAAGGTTGCCGTGACCCGATGGCTCAGCGGTGCAGGCGCCGACATCAAAGAACTGAACACCGTTCGCAAACACCTC
This sequence comes from Crateriforma conspicua, assembly GCF_007752935.1. Taxonomy (NCBI): domain Bacteria; kingdom Pseudomonadati; phylum Planctomycetota; class Planctomycetia; order Pirellulales; family Pirellulaceae; genus Crateriforma; species Crateriforma conspicua. Next base: position 6,534,310 of record NZ_CP036319.1, read on the forward strand.
AGCCGGATCAAAGGCGGCGGGCTGTTGTCGGCCTGCCGGGCGGGGCGACTGGTGACATTGGTTTTGTCGGACGTCTTGGGAGATCCGCTGGATCTGATTGCATCAGGGCCGACCGTGATGGACCCGTCCAGCGGCGCTGACGCAATCGAAGTGCTGCGAAAATACGATCCGCAACAAACGCTGCCACCATCGGTCTATCGTTGTTTGCAACATCCCCGCAAGTCGGACACCACGGGCAACATGCCGCACGACATCGTTGTCTTGGGGAATAATCCTTTGGCCATCGACGAAGCCGGCATTCGCGCAGAATCACTTGGCTACAACCACGTCATGCAATCGGCTCGCGAATCCGAAGGTCTCGCCGAAGACGTTGGGCGACACTTGGCCCGCATGACCACCGACATGCTGCGACGTGGTGATTCCGCCCACCCGGTGAACTGTCTGATCAGTGGTGGTGAACCGACCGTTCGACTTGCCCCACCCGAACGACGCGGTAAAGGCGGTAGGAATCAACAACTGGTCCTGGCCGCGTACGAGGAATTGTTAAAGCACGACCTTACCCCGCAACAGTGGGAACAAGTTTGCATCTTGTCCGGCGGCACGGATGGTGAAGATGGACCCACCGATGCGGCGGGTGCATTGATCGATGCTCAGGTGCATCGACGCGCTCGCGAAGCGGGATTGAATGTCCAAGACCACCTTCAACGGAACGACGCGTATACCTTTTTCCTACACTGCGGCGGACTTTTGATCACTGGACCGACCGGAACGAACGTTTGTGACGTCCGCGTCGCGGTTATCAAAAATTCATCTTGTTTTTGATAGTGCGTCTTGCCGTTTGATCGCTACAACAAAGGCGTGCAACCGGCGTGACCGCACGCGGGTGTTCTGTGTATACCGGGGGGTCGACTTTCCCGTCTTTGGAGCAACCAATGACGACCACACTCGTGACCGATTTAGGGCATTGTCAACGTTGCGGCACAACGGCTTATCGTGAACGAAGGCGGTGGTACGAAAAGCTGATGTTGGTGAAGGCGGTTTATGGCTGTCACCAATGCGAAAGGCGTTTGAAGAAGTATTGGTTCTGGCCGTTCAACTGGTAGGCCTGCGTCTGGGGCCCGACCGTTTCTCCCCGCTCGCCTTACTCCGGCCACTAGCGAGCCCTTGCCCCCCCACCCTTTGGTAGACTGTCGTCGTTTTCAATGTTGTCGCCAACGGCGCCAACGACCAACGCTTGACAAAATCCCTCGGCCGAAAGATCGGGTGAGTCAAACGATTGCATTAACAGTCTGTCCCGACACGTGGGTCTTCCCAATGTTGTCGGCTTTCCAAAGAAACGTGGGGGAAATGGAATGTGTAGACGCTACACCCGTATCGTTACCCGAACGATGATCGCCATCGCTGCGGCTTCGTTCATCTTGGGAACCATCCACACGGCGCGGGCCGACGACCGCCCGAATATTTTGTGGATCACAAGCGAGGATAATGGGCCCGAACTGGGTTGCTACAACGACGCTTACGCCGACACGCCGCGTATCGACGCGTTGGCATCGCGATCGCTTCGATACAAGCGATGCTGGTCCAACGCCCCGGTTTGCGCGCCGGCGCGAACGACGATCGTGTCTGGCATGTATGCCACCAGCCTGGGCGCGCATCACATGCGAAGCGCCGTCGGGTTGCCCGATGCCATGCGTCTGTATCCGCTGGTCTTTCGCGACGCCGGTTATTACACCAGCAACAACAACAAGACCGACTATAACTTTGCGAATCCCGAACCCGGCTGGCACGACAGCAGTCGCCAAGCGCACTGGCGTGGTCGCGCCGAAAACCAGCCTTTCTTTGCCGTTTTCAACTTCACGGTCAGCCACGAAAGCAAGATCCGTAACAAGCCTCACACCTTGGTGCATGACCCGGCCAAAGCCAAATTGCCCGCCTACCATCCCGACACACCGGAGGTCCGGCGTGATTGGGCGCAGTATTACGACCGGTTGACCGAAATGGATGCGATGGTCGGCAAGGTTTTGGATGACTTGAAGGCCGACGGCTTGGACGATTCCACCATCGTCTTTTACTACGGGGATCATGGCAGCGGCATGCCACGTAGCAAACGTTGGCCGTTTGATTCGGGGCTGCACGTCCCCCTGTTGGTTCATGTCCCTGAAAAGTTTCGTCCCGTTGCACCGGAGAACTATCTTCCCGGCGGTATGTCGGACCGATTGGTTGCCTTTGTTGATTTGGCCCCCACCGCGTTGTCGATGGCGGGCATCCAACCGCCGGAAAACATGCAAGGCGTTCCTTTTGCGGGTCAGTTCGCCGGCGAAGCCAAGCCGTTCATCTTCGGTTATCGCGGCCGGATGGACGAACGAATCGACGAGGTCCGAAGCTGTACCGATGGTCGCTTTGTGTACATGAAACACTTTTATCCGGACCGTCCCTACTTGAAGCACGTCGAATTCATGTTTCAAACACCGACCACGCAAGTGTGGAAACGGATGTTTGACGAAGGCAAGCTGAACGATGCCCAAAGCAAGTTCTGGCAACCCAAGCCGTCGGAGGAATTGTTCGATCTGGAAAGCGACCCTGATGAAACCGTCAACGTGGCTGGTCGCCCCGAGCATGCTGATCGGCTTCGTCGGATGCGTCAGGCGATGCAAGACTGGAGCATCGAAACCCGTGACTTGGGTTTGCTGACCGAAGCGGAAATCCATCGACGCAGCGGCGACCAGGCGCCGCGGACGTTCGGATTGAGCCCCGACTATGAAATCGAACAGTTGGTTCAGGTCGCCTATGCCTGCACCGATCGAGAAAACCCGCCGTCATTGGGCAAGTTGAATCAGTGGGTTCGCAGCAGTGAATCGGGCGTCCGCTACTGGGCGGTGCGCAGTTTCCTGTGCCGACCGGACGATGCGTGGAAGAACGACGCATCGATCGCCAAGATGCTGGAAGCCGCCATGTTGGATGATTCCCCCAGCGTCCGTGTGGCCGCGGCGGAAGTCGCCATGCAAATGGACGGTCCTTTACGGCAGCGTGCTCCGGCCGTGCTGGCGAATCTGGCCGACGTGGATAACTATGGCCAATTGGTGCCGGTCGCGGCGTTGAACGTTCTGGACAAGTACTGGTCCGAGCTTCCCGATGATTTACGAGAACGCGTCGAAGCGTTGCCGGAAAAAACGAAAGATGCCCCGCAGCGTGTTTCCGGCTATGTCGGTCGCCTGCTGAAGCACGTTCAGTCGCTGCCTTAGTTGGCACCCGCTTGGCACCGGCGCCGCCGCCCCGCGATGCATGGGGGCCGGACCGATGGCCAATTCGGATTCTGTCTTTTAGGCTTTAGGCACTTCCATCGCCCCGCCCCGGGGCGATGTCGCGGCCGATCATGTGGCCACGAATGTGTTGAATTGAATCGATCCAAGGCAAAGACAGGTCACGATGGAAATCCTAGGCGGGCCGCTGTTTACGGTCGCCGGCGCGGGTGAATCCCACGGGCCGGCGGTCACCACCATCGTGGGCGGATGTCCGCCCGGCTTCTTTTTCCGTCGCCAGCAGGTCCAGACTTTTCTGGACCGACGCCGTCCCGGTGGCAACAAGCACGGCACGCCGCGTAACGAGAAAGACAAGGTGGTCTTTCTGTCGGGGCTGTATCAAGACGATCACGACGAATTGCTGACCGGAACCAAGATCCAGGTCGAAGCCGACGGTGCCGAGTTTTCGACCGAGGGCTACGAAGCCGGATACACCACCGGCGAACCGATCGCCGCGATGGTTCTGTCGACCAGCAAAAAGTCGGGCGACTACGGCCAATTCACCGGGCCGACCGGCGAAGTCCGACCGGGACACACCGATCTGCTGAAGTATCACAAGTCGCGGGGACGCGTCGACGTTCGCGGCGGCGGTCGTTCCAGCTATCGCAGCACCATCAGCGATGTCATCGGCGGGTCGATCGCCAGGCTGTTTTTGCAGCAAACCTTTGGCACGGTTTTTCTGTCATCGATCTGCCGCGTCGGTCCCATCGCCGCGAAGACAAGCCTGGCATCGGTGGTCAACGAAATGGTGATATCCCAGCCGGGAGTCCGGTTGGATTCGGAAGCCATCACCGGCATCGAAGATCAAGTCAATGCACCGGAGATCCCGTCCATTGACCACGAGTTTGCCGCCAATGCCGCCGAACTGATCAAACAGACACGCAAAGCGGGCGATTCACTGGGTGCGATGGTGGAAGTCATCGGGATCAATGTCCCGCCTTTGCTGGGCGATCCGCTGTATGACAGCCTGAAAGTCAGGCTGATGGGAACGCTAGGCGGGTTGAATGCCGTTCAGTCATGCGAAGTCGGTGACGGCATCGACGTCGTCGCCCGCGTCGGCAGCCGCAACAACGATCCGATCCGTCATGACGGGTATCAAGGCAACACCCATGGCGGATTACTGGGTGGCATGACCAGCGGGATGCCCTTGGTGATGCGGGTTGGATTCAAACCAACGTCGACGATTCATTCGGCACAGAAGAGCGTCCGAAAGAACTTGGACGAGATCGATTTCCAATTGGAAAAAGGTCGCCACGACCCCTGCGTTGGCGTTCGTGCCGGTGTGACCCTGGAATCGCGGATGGCGATCGAAGTGATCAACGCAGCCCTTTCCCACCAAGCCGGCTTATTGGACAAGCCATTTCAACCTCTGTTTTAGCGCGCGACCTAAGCAGGCGATCGGATCAATCGAAGAAGGCTCGCCGAAAATCCGCGGCAATCGATTCACCGCGGATTCATTGGCGAGCCGAAAGTGATCTCGATCGCTTTTCCTTACGACGCGGGGGAATCACAGCGTGTCGGAAGCCGCCTTTTCCGCCGTGACCGTGGACTGGCCCATCTGCTTGATCGCCGACTGCAGATCCGTCATCGGAACGGTCGATTCAGCCTGACTTTGGCTTTCGCCGTTGGCCGACGAGGCGGGTGGCGTGGCCACGGTCGTGTCCGTTGCTGTCGGTGCAACGTTTGCGGCCTGGGCTTGGGTACCGGCTGCGTTCGTCTGGACAACGGTACCCGCCCCCGTTTCCACGGTGCCCACCTCCGTGGCACTAACTTCCGTGGTCACGGCCGTTGTCAGCCAAGGAATCTCGGTGACATCCATCGCACGCAAGTTGTTGGCTTCGTTCGTTTCCATCAACACGTCGTGACTGTCAATCGCAACGACCAAACGTTGAAAACCGATGGCTTGACCGTTGCGGTTGCCCATCGCCAGTGCGTCCAGCGGCAGGGTCAATTGGATTTGGACGGTTTGGCCGGCGCAGATCTTGTCGACTTTCGCCGTCACGTTGGGGCTGGTCGGAAAGATGCGGCCCAGCACGGCGACGGCCGTGACATGAAAATCGCAAACGTCACGAATGCTGTGGTTTTTGATATCGACGGCGATCTTGGGTCCGCATGCCGGGCTATCGTCGGCAACACGGCTGATGTTGGCGATACATAGATCGCCAAGTTCGCCGACCGGAATGACCGCCGCACCGAACGGGCCGTGATGGAGCATGGAATACGATGCCGACCGATCGATGCTGTTGTTGACGCCATAGCGGTGCATCATCCCGATCACGTGATCGCATCGCGATGCAGTCAGCAGATCATCGGTTCGCACGATCTGGGCGGACGCGGGTGAGAAAGATGTCGCTGCGATCGCGAGCAACAACATGGAAAACAGACGGGTTTTGGAACAGTTCATGGCTTCATTCACCTTGATGTGATCAAAGAATGTTTGGTTGGACGGGTTTTGAATTGTTGAACGAGGGCACAAAAAAAGCCCGGCGGCCGATGGTTGCGGCGACCGGGCTGCGGAAGCTATGTCGTGCTGCCGCGACGATGGCTTGGCAGCTCCGGTTGAATCACCAGCAACCCCAGTAGCTGCTGTAGACGGGCGTGTAGTAGCTGTAAGTGACCGGGGTGTAGTGGCGAACCACGGGGTAGCAGTAGCTGCGGTAAACCGGGGTGTAGTAGCGGTAGCCATAGCTGCGGTATCCGAAGTGACCGTAGCTGCGATAGCGACGGTAGCAGGCCGCGATGGCTTCTTCATCGTTGCCGCCTTCTTCACCCAACAGGGCATCCACATCGGCTTGGCCCAGCAGGTCATCGTCAGCCCTGGCGACCTTCGCATCGTCTTGCGACGCTTCCAATTTGGCGACCATTTCCAACAAGTTGTCGTCAGCCATCACGTTGCCGGCGAACAGGACCATGGGAGCAACAGCGAACAGGATCTTCTTCAACATCGTTTCGTTCCTTAGAAGGCAGTCGAGTTTTTCAAATGACGAAATCGCGAGTCTGCCAAGCCTCGTCGTTTTCGCTCGTCAGGTGACTAACGAGCCAAGCGAGAGCGAAACGGATGTGTTACACGGAAATCCGAGAATTCCATTTCTGGCTCCGAAATCGAGGTTGAATCCGGAATGCTGATGCCAGCACGGAAAGCAGGACCGTGAATGCCGGCGCATTTAGCAACGTAGAGATCGGGCCCCGTACAGCCACGTCTCCAGCTGCTCGTCAACGACGATGTAACGCATGCGTCTGGATTCCGCTTGGGAAAGAAAGAACACACGCGTGGCGTCCTATTCGACCAACACTACGGTCGCGGACTGCCCCCCTGAAACTTCGAAAGGCCCGTGCCATGACTCCTTCGATCCGCCGATTCCTGTGCCTGACCCTGTTCGCATTCACTCTTGCTGCCGCCGGGTCATCCGACGTCAACGCACAACAAGACCTGTTTTCCAAACTTTCGATGGGCGAGGTGTTCGAGGAGGCTGATTCGGACAGCACTTCGGACGGAAACGACCTCCAGCAATTGACCCGGCTGATTCGTAAGAACCCGGAGTTACTGAAACAGCTACTTTCGGCCGTCGAAACCGAATCGCCCAAAGACGTCGCATCATCGCCGGCGGCCACGGAACCGAAGAAGTCGACGGCTGATGCCACGAAACCCACGCCGGCTTCGGTAGCCAAATTATCCGCAAAACCGCGGATATCGCTGGTCGGACGCTGGTCGACCCGGCTTCCGGATGGCGACGCGATGGCGATCGAATTCGCCAAAGATGCGAGCTTCGTGCTGGTCCATTTGAAAGGACAAAAACCGAACATCTCTCGGGGCAAAGCGACGCGGGGCCAAGACGTTCTGACGCTCGTCGGCGACGACAAACTGACGCTTCGCGGCAAACTGAAAATCGACGCCGCCGATCGATTTGATTGGACGCTTGGCACGACCACGCTGCGTTTCGACCGGGCCAAGTGATCCAGCTGGCCGACCGCGAAAACACGCCGAAGCAGGAAAGAAGCGTGTTACATCGGCTGAGACTTGCCGCTTGGATTCATGAAACCGTCATCGAGAACCTTTTTTCTGCCCGGCTTTGCGATGCTCATCGCGGGCCTCAACCACGAGACAATCCCATGAACACGTCTGAACGATCCGTCCGGAACCTGATTCGGTGCATCTTAGGCCTGGCGATGGCAGTGATTGCCGTCGGCACCGGCACGAACGCGAGCGCCGATTCGGAGAATTACAACCGTGTCTTGAAGAGTACCGCTTGGATCATTACCAGCGATGCCGACGACGAAACGTCCACCGGAACGGGCGTCTATGTCGACGCGGAAAAGCGACTGGTGCTAACCAACGCGCATGTGGTCGGCGACAGCCGTTCGGCCGTGGTCTTCTTCCCCGACATTAAGGACGGCTTGCCGCGGGTCGAACGCAAACACTACCTGACCAACGTCGTCAAACTGGCCCAGCCCGGCAAAGTCGTGGCGATCGATCGGCGTCGGGATTTGGCCCTGATTCAGTTGCCCAAAGCCCCCGAAAACGCCGAAGCGATCACGATTGCCGAAACCAGCACCACGCCGGGATCCAAGGTCGACACGATCGGAAACCCGGGTGACAGCGACGTGCTGTGGGTGTACACCGCCGGCCGGGTCCGCAGTGTTTACGACAAGAAATTCAAATCCAGCCACGGCGAACACGATTTTCGCGCCGTGGAGACCCAGAGCCCAATTAAGCCCGGCGATAGCGGCGGCCCGGTCGTCAATGACGAAGGCCAATTGGTGGCGATCGCCCAATCATTTTCGCCTCAAAGCCCGTTGGTCAGCTTTTGCGTGGACGTTTTGGAAATCCGGAAATTCATGGCAGAAGGTTGGAAACAGGCCCCCATCGCCACCAAGACTTTGCTGGAGAACGCCGGCATCGAGCACGAAAAACACTCGACCGGCCACTATCGCGTGGACTTCGAATATGCCACGGGAAAGAAACAGCAGGTTTTCGTCGCCAAGAACACCGAATACTACCAGCGTGCCGACGTGCGACGTGTTTGGTCGCTGGTCCAAGTGTCCAAGGAATCCCCATCGACCGAGCTGATGATGCGGTTGTTGCGGCAAAGTTCCGCCACGAAGATCGGATCTTGGGCCGTTGAAAAGAACGACAATGGCGAATTCTTGTTGATCTACATGGCCAAACTGGACGCGACCTCCCCGGACGAAGCCGTCAGCGGAACGATCGAATACGTCGCCAAGATCGCCGGGGCGATGAACAGCGAACTGAACCCCGACGCCAAGGAAAAATCGGCGGCCGCCACCCTGGCATCGTGGCTGGCCGACTGAACGAGTGTAGCTGGGCCCGCGAAGGGCTCAGGCCCCAGCACATCAAGATCCGTAGCTGGGCCCGCCGAGGGCTCAGGACGCGATGGCCTCTGAACGCTGGCGCGTCCAGCTACTTCGGAACGTGGTCCCATCAGCCTCGCTTTGGATCAGCCACATGAAACAAATCCGTTCGTTTCAAATAGGAAAACGCCCGCCAGAGACGCGGCCACGAGTCTTCCTGAAACAACCGCAAGTCGGGAAAACCGGGCAGTAGACAGCCGGAATATGCGTATGACGCGAACCCATCATGATCGATCAAGCCCGCCCGCTCGGGATTTCGAACGATGTATTCCACAATCGCCTGCAGCTCGGTCTGTTCGACCTCCGAGTCGCGCAAGACGCGATCGTACGCTTGCAATTGCCACCGAAAACCGATTCGCTTCAGCGATAGATTGGTTTGTTTGCGAAAGAAACTCATCGCCACCCGCTGATATGAGTCATGGGCCAATCCATGCCAGAGCATGTGGACGTGATCGGGCATCAGGCAATACACCAGGCAAGCGATCCGATGCCGGAATCCGGTGTGCGTCAGGATCTCGCGAAATCGATACAGAAACCAAGGATCCAACCAACCGGTGGCACGCCCGCCCATCGTCAACGACCCGTGGACCCAAGATTCGCCCTGATAAGCCCCCGGACTGAGACGCTTTAGGTAGTCGTCCTGCGGCATGACTTTGTGATCTACGAGGAAATTGGAATCGCCCCGAAATGGCAGAGGGCTGCTGAATGCAACGCGAACTTTTGCAAATCAAGCCGTAGCTGGGCCCGTGGAGGGCTCAGGCCCCAGCACGTCAAGATCCGTAGCTGGGCCCGCGGAGGGCTCAGGATGCGATGGCCTCTGAACGCTGGCGCGTCCAGCTACGGGAGAAGTCTGAATTTTCAGAATCCAGAAATTTTCGCTGTAACAACGCGGTGAGGTTCACGCTGAGTCCATTGTCGAGGCAACGAAATCGCTTGCCACGACGATCCGCAACACACACCGCCCTGAACCGGAATACTGCCATGAAACGCTCCATCAAAAAGCTGTTCGTCCTGACCGTCACCGCCGCGATCACCGTTGCCGGCACACCTGCCGCGGAAGCCTGTGGCGGAGGCGGATTCAGCAGTTCACGTTTGGGTTCGTTCCGCGGCCGTGGATTTGCCACCGGTGCACCACCGGTGATGACTCGCCGCCAGCAAGTCGCCCGTCACCAAGCGACCTATTCCACGCATCCTGCGACCACCAACCATTACCCGGCACCGAATTCGTACGCGGCCCCCGCGACCTACCACGCCCAAACGACTTACCCGCAGTCGTCCGGCGTGTCGACGATCCGACCCGCCGTACCGCAAGGCATCCCAGCAACGCAAACGATCACGCAAAGCCGCATCGCAGCACCTGCGGCCGCTGCTCCGTCGACCACGAGCATTGCTCCGGTGCAACCGAACGTAAACAGCACAAGCGTTCCGACGACTCCAGCTCCGGTGCAAAAACAAGTCGCAACCAACCAGCCGACCCCAAATGTTGTCCCCGCGACGCAACAACCCGCGACGCAAAATTCATCGGCCGAACCGAAAACCAGCGTGAACGCTCAGCAGTCCGCATTGCAGATCCTGGCATCGCTTTCGGCAACGGAAAGCAAGCCGGCCGAAACTGCCACGCCGTCGCCCCGCACCGCACCGGCCCAAGAGCAACCCGCCGCAACGATCCCGGAATTCAGTTCCGCTGCGGCCAGTGAATCGCCGGTCGGCGGCGCCGAAGTCGGCACTTGGTCGGTCAATTTGTCGGGCAACCAATCGGTCCGCTTGACCTTGGACGACGACGGAAAGTTCGTCTGGACCGCGACGCGGGGCGGAAAAACGAATTCCTTTCAAGGACAATATCGCCTGCAGGACAACCAGCTGACTTTGGTTCGAGCCAACGATCTGCAACAGATGCAGGGCACCTGGGTCGGCGGCGGTGACGAATTCACCTTCACCCTGGACGGTGCCAACAACGGCGGATTGAAGTTCAATCGGGCCAGCTGAATCGGACCAAAAGAATCGATCGACCAAGGCCGCCTGGGACTCGATCGCGGGCGGCCGCTTTGATGCGCAGTCCATCACATCGGTTGGCCGCAATCCGAGCACCGCCCCGATCCGACTGCTCCGCTTGTTTCGCCGCGCCGAGAATGTGTTTAGAATAGGGGGTCCGCCTCGGGAACCACGCGATGCACCGGATCGCTGATTCGGTTTCCAATCGATGCACCCGATAGAAGCAATCGCATCGATTAGGATCGATGTTCTCTTGGCGGCCCGATCGCCCTGATCGGACAAGCATGGATGAACGACATCCCCACGGACGACCCTGCCCCGCCCCATCCCCACATCCTCTTGCCAGAGCCCCGCCCCACGGGGCTGAAGATCCATGCGAGCCAACCGAAACATCACCCGTATCGACCGCAAAACCACCGGCGGCTATCTGGTCCGTGTCATGCGGCGCGGCGAATTGACGTCCTGGTACTTCAGCGACAAGGAGTACGGCAGCAAACGAAAGGCTTTGGCCGCGGCGAAAGAGTACCGCGATGAACTGGAAGGCGGATTGGCCGGCTATAGCGCCAAACAGTTGGCCAAGAAGCAGCGCAGCAATAACACCTCCGGCGTCGTCGGCGTTCGCTTGGTCGAAGAAAAGGACCCACGTTGGCCTTCACAACCGACCTACCGATACTGGGTGGCCCAGTGGAGTCCGCAAAAGGGAATTCGCCGTACCAAGCGGTTCAGTGTTGAAAAGTATGGCGAAGACAAGGCCTACAAAATGGCGGTCCAAGCGCGCAAGAAGGGCGTCGCCGAAATGGAAGACCGCTAGCCAGATTGACGGCAACACCCGATGCGTTGCCGTGGTCGATCAGGCCTGGATGCCCTTCTTTTCAATCTCCAGCACCTTGTCCAGCCGCCGCTGATGCCGCGGCTGCGGTGCGTAGGTGGCGTTCAAAAACGCGTCAATGATCTCGAACGCCAATTCGCTGCCGATGATCCGGCCACCGATGCACAGGACATTCATGTCATCGTGCTCCACACCCTGGCGTGCGGAATAGGTGTCGTGGCAGATCGCCGCGCGGATCCCCGGGATCTTGTTCGCCGCGACACTGACCCCGACGCCGCTGCCACAAATCAGCAAGCCTTTGTCGGCGCGTCCGGCCAACAATTCTTTCGACACCGCGACCGCGAAATCGGGATAGTCACAGCTTTCCGCTGTGTCCGTCCCACAATCGACCAGCGAAACGACTTGGTCGGCATATCGTTGGGCGACATCGGATTTCAGGGTGAAGCCGGCGTGATCGCCCCCCAGGGCAAGACGGACATCAAAGTTCTTGGACATGATCGAGATCTGGACGAAATATCGTGGTGGGGGGGAAAGAAAGATCGTGAAACGGGCGGGGGGAAACAGGGGCCGAGCCGCTTGGGAAGGCCGACTTTCATAACCCCGCATCGGATTCGTGGCTAGACGTGGGGGAATTCATCGTGCCAGTCGTGCAAAGCCGTGAATTGTCGGCCGATAGACGTTGTGATCACCGCGGGGCTTTGTTACCCTCCCAGACCCTGTGCATGGAACGTGTCCCCATGCGCCGATCCGCCGACCGGCCTTCTTTGCGGGTTTTCCCCGGCCGGGCGATCGATTTCCCGTTCCTCCAACCCCACCAGCGCGGTCACGCAATTTCTTCTTGAGACCGACCGCCTGCGTCCCCGGAATTTTTCATGGTCAACCGTAACCTCATTCGCAACCTCGAAGACGACGACATCCTCAACGAACTGGCCGTGCTGGCTCCGGAGGAAGAGGCGGAAGATTGGCTGCTCGATGCGATCGCCGCCGAGCAACAAGATTACGCCCAAGGCAAAATCGTCGACGGCCGCATCGTCGAACTCAATGACGAATGGGCATTGATCGACGTCGGATTCAAGAGCGAAGGCACCGTCGGGCTGGACGAATGGGGTGCCGACGAAGACCCGCCGAAGGTCGGCGACACCGTGCGTGTCCTGATCGAGGAAATGGAGGACGAGCTGGGCGCCGCCGATGACCCGTACGGCATGATCGCGCTGAGCAAGCGCAAAGCCGAAAAGATCATCGAGTGGGAAAAGATGATGGAATCGGTTGCCGAGGGCCAAGTGGTCACCGGTACCGTGATTCGCAAGATCAAGGGCGGCCTGTTGGTCGACATCGGCGTCAACGTCTTCCTGCCGGGCAGCCAAGTCGATATCCGACGCCCGGGCGACATCGGCGATTTCATCGGCCGCGTGATCCAAGCCGAAGTGCTGAAGATCGACGACACTCGTCGCAACATCGTCATCAGCCGCCGAAGCCTGATCGAACGTCAACGCGAAGAAGACCGCGCGTACCTGATGCAGGAATTGGAAGTCGGCCAGATCCGCAAGGGGATCGTCAAGAACATCGCCGACTTCGGTGCCTTCGTGGACCTGGGCGGCATCGACGGCCTGCTGCACATCACCGACATGGCTTGGGAACGCATCGGCCACCCGACCGAAATGGTTTCGATCGACCAAGAGATCGAAGTCAAAGTGCTGCACATCGACCGCGAGAAGCAAAAGATCGCGTTGGGTCTGAAGCAAAAAGACCGCAACCCCTGGGAAAACATCGAAGAGAAGTACCCGGTCGATTCGGTTCACCCCGGCGAAGTCGTCAACGTCATGTCCTACGGGGCGTTCGTCAAACTGGAACCGGGCATCGAAGGCCTGGTCCACATCAGCGAAATGTCGTGGACCAAACGGGTCAATCACCCCAGCGAACTGGTCAACATCGGCGACAAGATCGATGTGATGATCTTGGGCGTCGATCCGGAAGGCCAGCAACTGTCGCTGGGCATGAAGCAGACCCAAAAGAACCCGTGGGACGACGTCCTGGATCGTTACCCCGAAGGTACCGATGTCAACGGCAAGGTCCGCAACCTGACCAATTACGGTGCCTTCATCGAATTGGAAGAAGGCATCGACGGCTTGCTGCACGTCAGCGACATGTCGTGGACCCGAAAGATCAGCCACCCCAGCGAAATGCTGGAAAAGGGCCAGGAACTGGCCTGCCGCGTGCTGAGCGTCGACGAACAACGCCGCCGGATCGCATTGGGTCTGAAGCAACTGGACAACGACCCGTGGGATGGCGACATTCCGGACAAGTATCAACCGGGCCAACTGATCAAGGGCAAGGTCACCAAGATCACCAACTTCGGCGTCTTCATCGGACTCGAAGACGGCCTGGAAGGCTTGCTGCACATTAGCGAATTGGCCGAACACAAGGTCGAAGACCCCGAAGAAGTCGTCAAAGTCGGCGACGAAATCGAGGTCAAGGTCCTGCGTGTGGACACCGACGAACGCAAGATCGGCTTGTCGCTGAAGCGAGTCGACTGGAGCGAGGAACAAGAAAAGAGTGCCGCCGCACAGGAAGCCGCCGAGAGTGGCGTCCCGAGCAGCAGCGTCAGCGACGAAGATCTGAAGGGTGGTTTGGGCAGCGCAGGTCCGCTGATCCCGACCGGCGGCGACGAGTAATCGTGCCCGTGCCCAGGCCGACGTGACGTCGTCGGTCGTGAAATCGCAAGCCGTGGTGCTACCCGCACCACGGCTTTTTTCATGGACGGATCCTCCCCGCGGGACCAGCGGTCAGCCGTCCACCACGCATTGACAATTTTTGCTGCCAAACGCAGGCTTTTCAAAGTCATTTCGCCCCGAACTCGACAGGCCAGCATGTCTGAAACCACACCGACCATCGCCTACACCCACACCGACGAAGCTCCCGCATTGGCGACGTTTTCGTGGCTGCCCATCGTTCAAGCGATCGGCAACGCCGCGGGCATTCGGTTCGAAACCAAAGACATTTCTCTGTCCGGACGAATACTGTCGGCGTTTCCCGACAGCATGCCCGAAGGCGGCGCGTATCCCGACGCGTTGGCACAGCTTGGCAAAGCGGCCAAAACGCCCGATGCAAACATCATCAAACTGCCCAACATCAGCGCATCGATCCCTCAGCTAAACGCGGCGATCGCGGAATTGCAGTCCAAGGGATACCGTGTGCCGGACTATCCCGCCGAACCATCCACCCCCGAGGAAGAACAAATCCGCGCGACCTACGCCAAGGTTTTGGGCAGCGCGGTCAATCCCGTCCTACGGGAAGGCAACAGCGACCGCCGTGTCGCCGCGCCTGTCAAGAAATACGCCCAGGCTCATCCGCACTCCATGGGTGATTGGGCCGCCGATTCCGATGCACACGTCGCCCACATGTCCGACGGTGACTTTTACGGCAGCGAAAAATCGGCGGTGATCGAAAAGGCTGGCAGCCTGAAAATCAGCTTGGACACCACCGACGGTCAAACGGTCACTTTGAAAGAAGCCGTCGCCGTGGATGACAACGAAATCGTCGACGCCAGCGTGATGAGCGTAAAGAAACTGCGGGCATTCCTGGCCGAGCAAATCGATGCGGCCCGGCGTGAAGGCATCCTGCTGTCGCTGCACCTGAAAGCGACGATGATGAAGGTGTCCGACCCAATCATCTTCGGACACGCGGTCAGCGTTTTCTTCGAGGACGTCTTTGCCAAGCACGCCGAAACCTTGGAATCACTGGGCGTGAATCCGAACAACGGCATGGGCGGTTTGGAAAACAAGATCCAATCGCTGCCGGAAGAACAACAGAAACAAATCAACGCCGACATCCAGCAGACGTATTCTCAACGTCCTGCCTTGGCGATGGTTGATTCGGATCGCGGCATCACCAACCTGCACGTGCCCAGCGACATCATCATCGATGCGTCGATGCCGGCGGCGATCCGCAGTGGCGGCAAGATGTGGGGACCCGACGGAAAATTGCACGACACCAAAGCAATCATTCCTGATCGTTGTTACGCCGGCGTCTATCAGGCGACGATCGATTTCTGTCGCGACAACGGCGCTTTCGACGTGACGAAGATGGGCACGGTCAACAACGTCGGCTTGATGGCCAAGAAAGCGGAAGAATACGGTTCGCACGACAAGACATTCGAAATCCCCGCCGACGGCACCGTCAAGGTCACCGACAACAGTGGCAACCTGATCTTCGAACACACGGTCGAAAAGGGCGACATCTGGCGGATGTGCCAAACCAAAGACGTGGCCGTTGTGGATTGGGTGCGATTGGCCGTCGAACGATCCCGCGTGACGTCTTGGCCCGCCGTGTTCTGGTTGGACAAGAACCGAGCCCACGACGCCAACCTGATCGAAAAGGTCCAGCAATACCTACAGGATCACGATACCGACGGGCTGGACATCCAAATCTTGGCACCGGTCGATGCAACGCTGCATGCCTGCCAGCGGGCCGCCAAGAACGAGAACACGATTAGCGTGACGGGTAACGTCCTGCGGGATTATCTGACCGACTTGTTCCCGATCTTGGAACTGGGCACCAGTGCCAAGATGTTGTCGATCGTCCCGTTGCTGGCCGGCGGCGGATTGTTCGAAACCGGTGCGGGCGGTTCGGCCCCCAAACACGTGCAACAGTTTGTCGAAGAAGGCCACCTGCGTTGGGATTCGCTGGGCGAATTTTTGGCGCTGGCCGCTTCGCTGGACGACTTGGGACGCAAACGCAACGACGCCAAGATCGCGTTGTTGGCCCAGTGTTTGGACCAGGCCACTGAAACGTTCCTGTCAGAAAACAAATCGCCTTCGCGGCGTGTCGGTGAACTGGACACCCGTGGAAGCCACTTTTACATGGCGATGTACTGGGCCGATGCATTGGCCAACCAAGACAAAGACGCGGACATCGCAGAAACGTTCGCACCGATCGCCGCGGCGATGAAGAAGGAAGAATCGACGATCGTCGATGAACTGAACGCCGCCCAGGGCGCGGCGGTCGACATCGGCGGATACTATCTGCCGGATTGCGAGAAGACATCGGCGGCGATGCGGCCCAGTCCGACCCTGAACGCGATCATTGAAAAGCTGGCGTAACCGCCGGCGAACCATGATGATGCCACAAAAAAGCCTCGCCGGCGAACCATCACCGGCGAGGCTTTTTTTTCAGTGGGCTGCGAACCGCTTGATCACTTCGCGGCGGCGTAGCGTTCGGCGACGGCGTCCCAATTCACGACGTTGAAGAACGCGCTGATGTAGTCGGGACGACGGTTTTGATAGTTCAGATAGTACGCGTGTTCCCAGACGTCCAATCCCAGAATCGGCGTGCCCGAGATGCCGGCGATATCGGCACCCATCAACGGGCTGTCTTGGTTGGCCGTGCTGCCCACTTTCAGTTCGCCACCGTCGACGTACAACCAAGCCCAACCGCTGCCGAATCGGGTGGCTGCGGCGTTGCTGAAGGCTTCTTTGAAACCGTCAAACGATCCACAGGCTTTGTTGATCGCATCGGCCAAATCGCCGCTGGGCTGGCCGCCTTTGCCCGGGCCCATCACGGTCCAAAACAGGCTGTGGTTGGCGTGTCCGCCGCCGTTGTTGCGAACCGCCCCCAGCTTGTCGGCTGGGACGTTACCCAGATTGCTGACCAGGTCTTCGATGCTCAGCTTTTCCAGATCGGTGCCTTCGATCGCCGCGTTGACTTTGGTGATGTAGGCGTTGTGGTGCTTGGTGTGGTGGATCTCCATCGTCCGCGCGTCGATGTGGGGTTCCAGCGCGTCGTATGCGTAGGGCAAATCGGGAAGGGTGTAAGCCATGTCGCTGTCCGTACTCGGGTTAAGAAGTTTTGAAGCGTGAAAGGACACAAAACCTACAAAACCATAGCGGTTCGCCCAGCGTTGGCGAAACGGGGGGCCACGACCGCAACCAACGGCGGCGGGGTCCCCGGACGTTGACAGACCAGCCGTGGCGGCGGGCCTAGGCTTCCTCGGCCGATTGCACCTGGCCCATTAGATAGCAGTTCAAACTGCTGATGACCTGCGAAACACAGGCGTGCAATTCGCGACGACGACGGTCACGGTTGCGGACCGGGCGGATATGGGCGTGCACACGTGTCTGACGCACGCGTGACCCGCTCATCTGATCACTCAGGGTCAACAGGACCTGCAGCGAGATCTGTTGGTCGGCCACGCGTCGGCCGCCGCTGCTGCACAGGGCGTTGACCCGCAATTCCAGCTGGTCGGCTTTGACCTGGATGATTTCCGCGTGATGGTCGGCGATGAAGCCGCGCAGTTTTTCCACGGCCAATTCCAGCGGAACCGTCGTCAGCACGACGAACTCTTCCTTGGCCGCCTTGCGGTTTCCGTCCAGCCAGCCCAGCCAACCGGATCGTTTACCGACCGATTCGCTGGCGTCGGTGGCCCGGCCGCTGCCCAGTTGGATCACGCGGTTTCGGCCATTGGATTTGGCTTGCAATAGGGCGCGATCGGCTCGTGCCAAAATGGTTTGGCTGGTGTCGCCGGATTGAAATTCCGTGACGCCAAAGCTGGCCGTGATACAGTCGTTGCCGATGCTTTTCAGCGGCATCACTTCCAAAGCTTGGCGAACCGCTTCGGCACGCCGAGTCGCCGTGGCGTTGTCACAGTTGGCGGTCAACAACAGAAATTCTTCGCCGCCATAACGGGCCACCAAATCGTCGTCGCGGCTGTGCGATTCCAGCAACCGGGCGAACTGCACCAAAGCATCGTCGCCGGCCGGGTGACCGTGCACGTCGTTGACTTGTTTGAAATGGTCGATGTCGCAAATGACCAAGCTGAACGTTGCTTCCCCGGATTTAGCCGACTCGGTCAGTTCCAACAATTGCCGATCGAATTCGGCACGGTTGGCCACTCCGGTCAACGGATCACGGGTGACCTTGTTGTTCAGTTTTTCCAGACGCTGTTCCAGGTCGGCTTTGTCCGACAAGTCGTGAAGGATGACCACGACGCCCTGCAATCCAGGCTCGCTGCCCATCACAGGCGAAACTTGAATGTGCACCGGCAACGGATCTTTGCCCGGACGCTCGATCATCATCTTCTTGGAAACCTGGGCTCCGCCGCCCAGACAATCCGTCACGGGGCATCCCGATCGCGTGCCATCGGTGTCCCGCAAACGCAGGGTTTCGTCCTTCCAACGCTGGCCAATGATCGCGTCGGCGGCGATGCCCGTCATGCGAGTCATCGCGTGATTCCAGCGTTCGACCGTGCCTTCGCCGTCGGCGAACACCATTCCCTCGGTCATGTGATCCGACAGACGTTCCAGGAAGAACTCGTCGCGACGCTTGACGTACTTGCGGGTGGACTGCGTATTGACCTGCAACGCTGCGGCGTCGCCGCCGATCATCGGACGATCCACATCTTGGCCCAGCTTCTGCAGCCAGCGATTGACGACGGCTCCCTGCAGCAACTCGGGACGCTGTTCCAGCATCACGCCGAAATCCAAACTCAGTTCCGGATCGAATTGCGTGCCGCTGCCGCGGATCAGTTCGCTGATCGCACGTTCACGGCTGAGCGCCGGCCGATAAACCTGGTCGGTCGTCATCGCGTCAAAAGCGCTGGCGATCGACAGCATTCGCGATCCCAGCGGCAACGCGTCGCCACGCATCGATTCGTCCTGGCGGCGACTGTCGTACCAAGTGTCCGCGTAGCGGATGATGTCCAACAATTCCGTATCCGCGGTGCACCCACGCAAGATTTCGCAGGCGATTTGCGGACAAGTGCCCATCGCCAACTGTTCGTCGACCGAAAGCTTTCCAGGCTTACGCAGGATCCGATCGGGGATCCCGATTTTGCCCAAATCGTGAAGCAGCGCGGCGACTTCGATCCGATCGCGTGCCTCGTCATTGAATCCCAGACGCTGGGCCCAGGCCGAACACGCCAAAGCGACACGCAAGCAGTGTGCGGCCGTCGGCGCATGCTTCGTGCGCAAGGCGTAATACAGCGATGTCGCCATGCCCAGACGAACCATCGCCAAATGGTTTTCGAATTTGGCTTCCTGCGCCGCGGTCCCCGAATCGGCCGGTGCTAAGGCGTTTTCGCGCAGTCCCGCCAGCAGATCACCGACGCGTGAATCCGGCGGAATTTCCGTCGGTGCGACCGGCCGATTCGTTGGACCGGACGCGGCGGGCGAAGCGGCCACCACGGGTGCAAATGCGGGGTTCGCCGAAGATTCCAGAGGGCACGATGGATTCAGGTCGGACATGGGGGTTGGTCGGTCAAGTTGTGAGCGTAGGTCCGTCGATCGCGGGCGCCGCTGTTGGACATTCGGCCCTCCCGCTGAATGAAACCTAGGTCAGAATGCCCCCCAAAAAGCCCGCATCCGGACGTTTTGCCGAAATCTGTCACCTCCAGCTGACGTTGTCGTCGCAAAACCCCTCCACAAGACCAAAAACGCTCAAACACCGCCCTTTCGGCAGGCACAAAGCCACGGCAACGTATACAAATCACCACACCAATTTCGCACCGCCGCCCGATCGGGCGGGATCGGGTGGTGATGAAAAAAGGACGGGCAAGCCGCGGGCGATCGCTGCGATTTCTGCGGCGAGGCGACTATCATTGTTATTGGCGTCCCGGCGCCGCACCGTCGCCGGTGTCCCGCCATCGCCACGCGCCTCCAAAATCATCCCTGCGACGACGACGGATCGAAGCGTCTTCTCTTCAAAGTTACCGCCCCGTGAGTCTTTCCGAAGTCGATTTTCGTCTGCTCGAACGCTGCCTGGCCGGTGCGCCGCAAGCCTGGGACAAGTTCGTCGACCGGTTCCTGGGTTTGGTCATTCACGTCGCCCATCACACGGCGCAGTCGCGTGGGCTGACGCTGGATCGCGAAACGGAAAAGGACTTGGTCGGGGAAGTCTTCGTCGTCCTGCTGCAGAACGATCGCGCGGTGCTGCGTCGCTTTCGGCGGAATTGTTCTCTGGCGACTTATTTGGCCGTGATCGCGCGCCGGGTGATCGTCCGCCGTCTGGTGTCGCTTCAAAAGCAACCGCCGTCGGTCGCCGGCGATCAGTTGGATCGGCAAGCCGCCGCCGACACTTCGATCGAACGGGTGATCGACCGCGACCGGGTGGAACAAATGATTTTGCGTTTGGACCCCCGCGAAGCCGACGCGGTGCGGATGTATCACTTGGAAGGCAAGTCGTACCGCGAAATCGGCCAGACGGTCGGCATGTCGGAAAACAGCATCGGATCGCTGCTCAGTCGCGCCCGTCAAAAGCTACGCGACGATTCGAACCGGCGAGACCGAACGGCCACCGAATCGGGCTGATCATCCGAACGTTTGCCGCATGCCGCGTGATGTTGCCCCTTGGGACATCGCGCGTCGTTTCCTAGAATCCCGGATTAGCCAGAGTGCCAAGTCACGGGATATACGGGCATGAGTTCGACAGAAACCCGGCCGTCGTCAGCGGACGTTTCGGTCGCCGGAGAATTAACCGATCAGCGGATCTTGGTGCTGGATTTTGGATCCCAGTATGCCCAACTGATCGCGCGTCGCGTCCGCGAACAAAACGTTTACTGCCAGATCGTTCGCCACGATTTGACGGCCCAGCGAATCGCCGCCCTTCGCCCCAAAGGCATCATTTTGTCGGGCGGTCCGTCGAGTGTTTACCAAGACGGCGCCCCGCAATGTGATCCGGCGTTGTTCGACTTGGGCATCCCGGTGCTTGGCATTTGTTACGGGATGCAATTGGCGTGTGCCGCACTGGGCGGCAAGGTCGACCACACGCCCAGCCGCGAATACGGCCGGGCGTCCTGCAACGTGCAGGTGTCGGATGGTCTGTTCGCCGGACTGCCCGAATCGATCGAAGTTTGGATGAGCCATGGCGATCAAGTCAGCGCGATCGCCGACGAATTCGAAACATTGGCGGCCACCTCGACCTGCCCGTTCGCCGCCATCCGTCACCGCAGCCGTCCGATCTTCGGCATGCAGTTTCACCCCGAAGTCACCCACACACCGCTGGGCAGCCAGATCTTGCGGAACTTTGTCCGCGGCGTCTGCGGTTGCGAAGATTCGTGGCGTTTGTCCGACTTTGCCGACGAAGCGATCCAGCGGATCCGTGGAATTGTTGGCGATCGACGTGTGATTTGTGGGCTCAGCGGCGGCGTCGATTCCTCCGTCGTCGCGGCGCTCTTGTATCGTGCCATCGGCGATCAGTTGTCGTGCATCTTGATCGACAACGGATTGCTGCGGAAAAACGAACAGTCATTGGTGATCGACGAATTTTCCAATCACTTCCAAACCGACCTGCATGTGGTCGACGCCGAAGATCGATTCCTGGCCGACTTGGCCGGCATCACCGAACCCCAAGAAAAACGTCGACGCATCGGCCACGCGTTCATTGAATGCTTCAAGGACGAAGCCGAAAAGATTGAAAACGCCCACTTCCTGGCCCAGGGAACGCTGTACCCCGATGTCATTGAAAGTGGTGCCGACCCCGATGGTCCGGCGGCCACCATCAAACTGCATCATAACGTCGGCGGTTTGCCGGACGAACTGGGATTCGAACTGATCGAACCGCTGCGTGACTTGTTCAAAGACGAAGTCAGGCGTCTGGGCTTGGAACTGGGGTTGCCCGAATCCTTGGTATGGCGACACCCTTTCCCCGGCCCCGGATTGGCTGTCCGTTGCCTGGGCGAAGTCACCCGAGACAAATTGGCGATCCTGCGGGAAGCCGATGCCATCGTCGTCCAGGAAATCCAAGACGCCGGGCTGTACCGAGAAACCAGCCAAGCGTTCGCCGTTCTGTTGCCCGTGCAAAGCGTCGGTGTGATGGGCGATGCCCGAACCTACGACCGCGCCGTCGCGGTGCGATGCGTCAACACGGACGATTTCATGACGGCCGACTGGAGCCACCTGCCGTACGATTTGCTGGCCAAGATCAGCACGCGAATCATCAACGAAGTCAAAGGCATCAATCGCGTTTGCTACGACATCAGCAGCAAGCCGCCGGCGACCATCGAATGGGAATGATCACCGGCGCATCGCGGCGATCAACCTATCCAGGCAACCCCAACCGTTGATTCAAACGATCCAACGTCCGTGACCAAACCGATGTCACGTGTTTCATCCGATTCACCACTTTATTGTCGCTAGTAGCTCATCGCTTACAGCTTCCTTATGGGTACACAGTTCATTTATCAGATCGAAGGTCTGACCAAAAAGCATGGCCAGCGAACCGTTCTGGACGACGTCCATTTGGCGTTCTATCCGGGTGCCAAGATCGGCGTCTTGGGTCCAAACGGCGCCGGTAAGTCAACGCTGTTGCGGATCATGGCCGGCCAAGACAACGAATTCGATGGCACCGCGCGGTTGGGCAAAGGTTTCACCGCGGGCTATCTGCCGCAAGAACCACCGCTGAATCCGGACAAGAACGTCTTTGAAAACGTTCAAGAAGCGGTCGCCGAACGCCAGGCCATCTTGGATCGCTACAACGAAATCGGCGGTTTGCTGGGCGAAGTCACCGACGACGACCAGATGCAAAAACTGTGCGATGAAATGGCGGTGCTGCAAGACACCATCGACACGCACAACTTGTGGGAACTGGACCGCCAGGTCGAAGTCGCGATGGAGGTCATGAACCTGCCGCCCAGTGACGCTGACGTGACCAAGTTGTCGGGCGGCGAGAAACGCCGTGTTGCGATCTGCCAATTGCTGATCCGCCAGCCCGATCTGTTGTTGCTGGACGAACCGACCAACCACCTGGACGCCGAATCGGTGTTCTGGCTGGAACAACACTTGGCGAAATACCCCGGAACCGTCGTCGCGGTGACGCACGACCGGTACTTCTTGGATAACGTGGCCCAGTGGATTCTGGAAATCGACCGCGGCAAGGGGATCCCGTTCGAGGGCAACTACACCGCATGGTTGGAGAACCGTGCCAAGCGGATGGCCTTGGAAGAACGTCAACAGAAGGCGCGGGAAAAAACGCTGTCTCGCGAACTGGAATGGATTCGCATGAGTCCGAAGGCTCGCCAAGCCAAAAGCAAGGCGCGGATCAAGTCGTACGAACAAATGGCTGCCCAAGCGTTCGAGGACCGTCCCGACGAACTGGAGATCCAGATCCCCGCCAGCCGACCGCTGGGCGAAGTCGTCATTGAAGCCAACAACATCAGCAAGGCGTTCGGCGACAAGGTCTTGATCAAAGACCTTACGTTCCGCTTGCCCCCGGGTGGCATCGTCGGCGTCATCGGACCCAACGGGGCGGGCAAAACGACCCTATTTCGCATGTTGACCGGTCAGGACGAACCCGACGACGGGGCAATCCGCGTGGGCGAAACCGTCGACTTGGGCTACGTCGATCAATCCCGTGACGCATTGGATCCCGACAAAACGGTGTATCAGGAAATCAGCGGCGGTTATGACAGCCTGGAAATGGGCGGCCGCCACCTGAATTCCCGTGCCTACGTTTCGCGTTTCAATTTCAAGAAGGCCGACCAAGAGAAAAAGGTCGGCACCCTGTCCGGCGGGGAACGCAATCGTGTGCACTTAGCCTCGTTGCTGCGAAAAGGTTGCAACGTGCTGTTGTTGGACGAACCGACCAATGACCTGGACGTCGACACCCTACGCGCCTTGGAGGAAGCGATCGCCAGTTTCGCCGGTTGTGTGGTGGTCACCAGCCACGACCGCTGGTTCCTGGATCGGCTTGCCACGCATATCCTGTCATTTGAAGGCGATGGCAACGTGACTTGGTTCGAAGGGAATTTTGACGACTACGAACGTAACCTCCGCGAACGACTGGGATCGGTCAGCGAAGAAGAATTCCGCAAGTCTCGCTACAAGAGCATCCACGCGACCTAACGAAGTCTTGCCACCGCTTCGGCGCGACGGCCTCCCGATCGGACGTCGCCCGATTCCTGGTAATCGTGGGCGTTCCCTCGTGTTGCCACCAATTCGTGTTCCCCCAACGTCGGCGTTTCCGTGGGCGGGGGGACCCGTGAAGGCCGTTGTGATTCGAATGCCCCCCTTCGCCAACCGAAGACCAAACGCGGCGATGGGGCGGATCCGATCGACCGCGTTGGCAAATTTGGGGGGCAAAGCAAGTCGCATGACGTCGGCTTTCCACGTCACGGTCGGCCTGATCAGCGAAACACCTCGCCGGTGGCCCGATACACCTGGCATTGGCCGCCTGGCAAAGTCCGCCCGTCTCCCTTCCTTTCCCCAACACCTTTTCCCTACCCCTATCAATAACCCAAAGAAGTCATGACGATTTTGCGAGTCGGCACTAACGAAAAGTACAGCGACGGCTGGGACGCGATCTTCGGTGGCCAAACCGGCACCTCGTCCAAGTCGAGCAAGAAGAAGACCAAGACCACCAAGAAGGCCAAGGCCGCTAAACCGAAAGCCACCAAGGCCAAGGCCGCCAAGTCGCAACCCGCCAAAGCGTCGGCTAAGAAAAAGGCCGGGAAGAAGAAAGCCGGCAAGTCCAAGTCGTCTAAGTAAGCGACGCCCGTGCACCCGGATACCACATCCGCATCGTCCCGCCCCGCCCCACGATCCCCTGCCCCCGTGGCTTGAATCTTGCCCCCAGCCACTAACCATCACCTCGGGTGATCCCCTTCGTCCCATGTTGCTCCCCGCCGTACCGGAGAATCTTCGTGATCCGCTGCAGCGTCTTGCCGGGTACCTGAATTTTTCCTCGGGAAAGACAGACCTGGCAACGCTGGCCGCTTGGAACACGGTCTACGGTGAGGCGATCGGTGAGAACGCTTTGATCGGGATGCCCGGATGGCTGGTGCTTAAGGAATGGCTTCGCAACACGCTGCGGCAGCTGAAGAAGAACCAGGCCGCATTCGCCGATCACCAACAAGCCGACCGTGTCGTACGGTTGCTTTGGAGCGAATTGCTGCCGGCCTATTTGGATTTCCACAGCGACCTGCTCTTTCATCAAGAACCCGAAGACGTGTTCAACGGGTTCTTTCTGGCCAAGGCAGCTGAATCGATCCTGTGCCATTTGGATCGTGACAACGATGCCGATGTGGTCACCGCATCGATCGATCGGCTGAACGACTATGTGGGTTATCGCCCGGTCGCCACGTTGGAAAACCGGCGCGGCGAACCGTACCCCCACGAATTCGTCCGCCCGATCCCGCTGTATCTGCGCGACGTCGGTGTTTCGGCTGGTCCGTACCAGGCGATCATCGAACTGACCCTGCAAACGCTACGGGATACCGACGAATCAATTTGTCGCGCCGCGGGCATGGACCTGGATCGTTTGGATGAATTGGCATTCGATCCGCGAGCCTATGACTTTGATCATCCCGTCAATCGACGCCCCAACTATCACTTCGGCGGTTGGGATGATCGCAGCGTCGGGGACGACGGATGCTTTCACCGTTTCGTGCTGCGGCAGGTCACACTCAATGCGTTGCTGGATCGGGTCAACGAGTCTTCGGAACTGAGTCGCGAGGAATTGCTGGTCGAATCGGCATCGGTGCTGGCCGGCACGATCCTGATGGCTTCCGGCATCAGCGGTTGGGGGCCGGCCGCTTACGGCAGCGAAATCACATTGGGATCGCTGATGAAGCCCATCGCGGGATATCGCGATGCGTTCTACAAGGATCGCTTGACCCAGATCGCCCCAGACCATGCCCAGCGGTTGGTGTCCGAACAACAAACGCATCACCAACCTTTCGGCGCCGCACGACAGTATTTGAATGCTTCGCTGGCCAAACGCCGCGCGATGCAGGTCCAGCATGCACAACTGGCACGTTTGTATGCCCGCATGGGATACCCCGACGCCGCCAAACGCCAATCCGATGTCGTGGCAGTTCCGTCGGCCCGGCTGCTGTCCAAGATTGATTGTGAGGTCACCGCGGGTTTGCGAGCCCTGCGTGCCGGTCGACTGTCGGTTGCGGTCGACGTTGTCGATGACGCATTCCAACGTCTGCAGCGGGCCATTCAGTGCGGTGCCCTGATCGACCCATGGGACATTCTGGGTTTCGGTGGCAATTTTTCGCTGTACCCCGGCCCGGAAAACTCGGTCCACGACGGGCGGGTCGATGACATCCTGTATGTGATGGATCAGCTTTTCGGATACATCGCGCGTGTCTGGAGCGAAGCGGCGGCACGCGACGAAACCGAAGCCTACGATCATCTGGAAAAACTGTATCGACGGATCGCCGAATGGTGGCGTCAATTCGCCGCGCACACGATCGATTCGATCGAAGCGACCGACCCGTTGGAATCGTACGAGTCGGCTAAGTTGGTTTCGCGTGCCTTGCGGCTTTGGCACCGCGGCGGTGCGGCGGCGGGTGATGTGAAATTTTGGGCGCCACACGCCGACCTGTTCGATTCACCGCGTGCTTACACGTTGGTCATCTCGGCGCTGTTAGAACGAATGGACTTTGTTCCCGCGATGGCGTTGCTGGTTCACTGGTTGGGTCGCGCCGACGAAATCGGTCTCTCTCAGGGCGGCAGTTCGCTTCCGCGGTTGTCCGAACGCTGGCTGCTTCGCGTCCGCGGTCAACAAACGGCCACGACCGACGTCGATGGATCGGACACCGACACGGCGGAAGATTCGACACCGCCGGACTGGGCATTGGTTCGCAAACTGTTCGACTATTACGAAGCCAACGCGGAACAGTATTGGTCGGCGCCGGAATTCAACCTGGGCAGCAACGGCCACCGCAAATCCCGTGACTCGGTCGACTGGAATGCGGAACTGACCGCAGCCAACGAAGCGGACGGATGGGACGAAGACGACCAGGAAGAAAACCCGTACGCCGCAGCCTACGAGAACGTCACCTACGAAGATTCCACCGACGACGGCAATGAAGGCGCCGTCTTTGAGTTCGGCGAAGAAAACGGCAGTCAGACCGAACTGCAAAGCGAATCCAAACGGCTGACCGAACATTTGGCCTTCTTGCAATCGCTGGCACGCATGTGGGCGCTGGCCGCCGACATGCTGATCAGCCGACGCGCCAACAAACCAGACGATGCACCTGAGGAAAGCCTGGACTACCTGACGTCCTGGGCCGACCGCGCAAGGGAAAACCGCATCGGATTACTGGAACTGTTGGATGACATTCGCAACTACAAAATCAAACCTGCCGGGACCGACAAAGAATCCATGAAAGCGTATGACCGGACACGGTTGTTACGTGATTCTTTGATGGAACGAGTGATCGGCACGGCGGTCGAAATGAGTGACACACGTCGCTTGTTGTGCGCCGCAATTGACGCGATGTCGGGCAAACCGGACGGCGAGATCACCGATCGGTTTCCCGAGGATGATCCGCAAGCGGTCGCGCTATTTGCAGCACTGATTTCCGGAAACTCAGAAAACGCCAGGCTGTTGTTTCC
The DNA here is from genome assembly GCF_007752935.1 of Crateriforma conspicua. Classification (NCBI taxonomy): domain Bacteria; kingdom Pseudomonadati; phylum Planctomycetota; class Planctomycetia; order Pirellulales; family Pirellulaceae; genus Crateriforma; species Crateriforma conspicua. The sequence continues at coordinate 6,562,134 of NZ_CP036319.1, forward strand.
TGAATTCCTGGATGTCATCCACAACAAAAGCCTGCTGTACATTCCGCTATCGCGTGGTGGTGATCCCGTCAAAATCTATGTCGCACGATTGCGGCAACGCGTCTTGCGGCACCTGGTCCATTGGCTGCCGCGACGCGGACTGATCATTGAAACGTGCCGCTTGATCGAAACGGCGCGGCTGATGGAACAGCATCACCCGATCGGCGTCGGCGCGGTCACAGAGTTTGACGGTTTGTTCGCCGACGGTTTTCGCGCGTTGGTTTCCACCGTCGTGCATTCGGTACGTCAAGCTCACCAAACATCGTCATCGGAACGAACCGACGGCGATGACCAAGCGGTCAAGACGCGACGCGATTTAGCGATCGGACAAGATCGCCGCCTGGCCGAACAGTTGATCCCAGCGCTGGAACGCTTGACCGAAATCATGCTGGGCAGTTGGCTGGAACACAGCAAGACGCTGCGACTGTCCCCGCTGGAAACCGTGACCGATCCCCGGAAATGGGATTCGCTGGTGTCGTTCATCGATCGATACGGCGATCCGTTGTTCACGCAAGTCTTTTTGCAACTGGGCAACATCCGCGCGGTGTTGCACCAGGGCGTTTCGTCGTGGTTGCAGCGTGCGATCAAGGAAGGCGACGATTCTCTGCAAGACACTCGGTTGTTCGACGATCTGTTGTCTGGCCAAACCACCGTCGACGCGGCGTCGCGTGCGATCACGCTGGTCTACGAATCGGTGTTCGACCACCATGCCGAATACCTGGACTACAACAGCACCACGACGCAAAGTGATCGCGGCGAACTGATTTACATGTTCTTGGATTTCTTGCGACTCCGGGCTCGCTACGAACGAATCGCGTGGAATTTGAAACCCGTCATGTGGGCGCACGAGGTCTTGGTGCACGCGGGAATGGATCAGGCCGCCATGATCTGGCGACGATCGCTAAGCGAGCGGATCGGCAGCGAAGCCGAGGTCTACGTTCAAAAATTACAGAAGCTGCAAAAAGAATACGCGATGCGAATGCCGACGGTCGCCGACCGCATCAGCGAACGCTTCGCGCGTCCCATGACGATCGACCGCATGCGTGCCTTGGTCGCACCATCGCTGGATGCCGCCGAAGATGACTCGTTGTGCGCCGAGTTCGAGTTGTTGGAAAAAGAAGCCGAACAATTGGCCGAAACGCCCGCCGGCGTCGGCTTGGACACACCGGCATGGTTGACCGCATTGGAAAACGAAGTTGAAAAGCTAGCAAAACAAGCGGCGGCCAGTGAGATCGATCCGCAAGCATTGATGACGATCCGCTACGTTACCTTATCGTTGGACGAATTGAACAATCAGTTGGCCGTTGCCAGCACGCAAGGCCGGCGATTGCCACACCGGCGATAGCACGCCGCTCCGGTGAATCATTCCGTTTGTTGCAGCAAAACTTGTCACCGAAACTTTGGTCGTCGGTCGTTTTGACGCCAAACAAATCTTTACAATGATCGCGACGACAGGCATACTCCTGCCGCTGACATCAGCGGCACGACGAACCAGGGACGCAACCGTAAACGGTCGCCACGCCCCGGAAAGAAACTCAGCTCGGACGACGGGAGATCGACACTCGCACGGATGAACACGTTAGCGATCAATCAGCTTTCGACGCTTCGCTGGGACATGCAGGATGACGCCCTGGCGTATGCGAATCGAGGCTTCAGCGGCATCGGCATTTATCGTCCCAAGCTGGAGGACTTCGGCTTGGACCGGACGGTTGAACTATTGGCCGAATCGTCGCTGAGCGCCACGTCGCTCAGTTGGGCCGGCGGTTTTACCGGCAGTGATGGCCGTCGGTTTGACGAGGCCGTTGACGATGCCATGGTCGCCATTCGTGAAGCGGCGAACTTACGTGCCGGCACCCTGATCGTTCTCGCAGGCGGTCGCAACAATCACATCCGCAATCACGTGCGACGCACTTTGCTGGAAGCACTGCGACGCGTCAGTTGCGTGGCCGAAGAATTCGGCGTCACCCTGTCGTTGGAACCGATTCATCCCGGGTGCGGTTACGAATGGTCGTTCATCAACGACTTGGAATCTTGCCTGGAAATCATCGACGCGGTGGGCAGCCCGAACCTGGGTGTGACGTTGGACACGTATCATGTCGGGATGGACGATGACATCGTCCGTTGGTTACCGGACGTGATCCCGCACCTGCGTCTGGTGCAGCTTGGCGACGGTCATCATTGTCCGCTGGGCGAAATGAATCGTTGCTTGTTGGGCGAAGGCAACGTCCCGATCGCGACATTGTTGCAAACGCTGCGGATGCACAACTATCGCGGTCCGATCGAAGTCGAAGTCATCGGCGAAGACGTCGAAACGCTTCAGTACGATTGCATCTTGGATCACGCGAAAGGGTTCTTGGATCGCGTGTTGCCGGATGCCACCCGAGCGACGCTTTCCTAACCGATTGGCACACGTCACCGATCGACGTTTCGCAGCGTTATCAGGTTGCAGGCAAGATCAACGGCTTGCCGGCGTTTCGGGCCACAACGCTTTGCGTTGATCCTCGGGCAGCCAACGCCTGTTTTGTTTCTCCGGATCTTTCTGTGTCCACGTTTCGCGAAATTGGCTGGCTTCGACTCTTCGAATGCTGCCGTTTTCACGCCACGACGCAAAATAGCCTCGCGGATTCCACGAACGTTTGGGCAGATGATCGGCTGACTTGATCAATCGCCATGAACGCACCAAGAAACGGTTCTGTTGATCGGACCAATCGTAGAAGATCAGTTGCCGAAAGACTTCGCGGCCTTCTTCGTCCACGAAATGATTCAGTTCAATCAAGTCGACGCGGGCCACTTGGCGGTGAGCCGAAGAAGCTGATTGCAGACCGGCTGCGGCGATCAAATAGACCGTAAAGATCGATGACATGTTTTTGCCTCCCAACGTGTCAGGGGAAGGCCATCGCCCGGCAACCACTGGCGGTCGGCCGGTGCCCGGTGCCGCGTTCCAAATCAAGGAAACGCCGACGTTCCGCACGGCCCATCGGTGCGGAGATACCAAAGATAATTACCGGACGTAAATAGCGTGAATTCCGCATGGCCCCCGTGGCGACGCCAATGCGCGTTGAGGCGGAAATGGGGTCCCTTGTTTTTTTCACGTCCCGTTTTTTTGTCGAACTAGAATGCCTCGTGGTCGCTTCGACGACGGCGGTCGGGCGGTGACACCCGATATCGCCAGAAGCGCCGACCGGTGTAAATTGGTGGTCGCGGCTTTGATTGCCGGACTCCACGCACCGTGACAGTGTTTGGTGTTGATCGCGAACTTGTCTCAGACGACACCTTTTCCAGCCCGAGTGGCGGATGCCCAGACGGCCGCGATCGACTGGCCCAAACACTGTCTCCCCACTTTTCCTATTCTTTCTCGATCGAAATCCCAGGATGCATCGCGATGCAATTCATCGAGCTGACCGGCAAGACGCTGCTTGACGTTGTGAACGAAGGCGAAATCGACTTCAAGGAGTTGCATCAAGCCGGCGTGACCGGTGATTCCATCGTCCGCATCAACAAATACGGCGAAATCGAATTGCGTCGCGCCGATGGCTGGGTCTTGGTGGGCGGATTGCTGGGAAATTTCGAAGAACGTTTGCGACGTCTGACCGGTCTGGATTGGGCCTGACATCGCGCCCTTTTTCATAGGTCTTGTTTCACGGATTTTCGTTCCGACACAACGCGACCTGACGACGCCAACGATCCACACGTTGGCGATCGATGGGGCGAACTCGGTTGCCCCCGCACACATCACCACGCACGCCAAAACCGTCAGGCAAACAATCATGCCTGGCGAATCCCATCACATCGGTCAGCTTCAGACGCCCGGCGGCCATCCAGCGGATACCCGCCTGACGCGAACGCTGGTGCAAACGGGCCATGCCGTGCCACCCCAACAACTGGATGGATGACGCGGACGTTTTATCGAAAGTGTCGACCAAAAACCGAGTCATCCCCGCGTGCAGCGCCGCCATCAGCACCTGGTCCCAGGGAAGACATCTCGCGGCTTGGTGATCCGCATACGCAACCGCAACCAGTTGCGTGTGTGGCGAAAGATCGTTCCGAATCTGGTCCCAAAGCCGGATCAATTCGGCTCGAGAACCGCAACCCGATGGGCCAACCTTGGCGTAGGCGAACTCGGACGGGACCGACGCCGCCACGTCACGTGCCTGGTCCGTTTCTCCTAGGGCGGCGGACAATCGCGGAACGTTGGACGATCCTGCGTGGGTGCCTGTCCCCATTTGACACGCAGCCCTTTGCCACAGGGTCGGCGATACTGGTGCCAATGGACCGCGTGAAGGCGATTTGAAGTCCAATAGATCCACGTTAGCATCGATCGCCGCAATCGCTTCTGGCCAATCTTGCACGCTGACCAACAATTGAGGGACGTTATTGCCGCCTGCGTCGTCGACCTCACCGGTCGCCGATTGCATCATCGCAGCGGTCGTGCGTCGAGTGTTACCGAGCCCGCAGGGGCTGTGCCTGGAAACACCGTACCGGGCGACACTGCACCGGATCACACTAGGCCTGGGTTCGCGGATCAACTTCGATTCCGTGGTGCGGGGTTGTCGGATAGGCCATCGGCTCCGCGTGCACTACATTCATCGCATCCAGCCGACCACGTTTTCAAACGCCATCGTCGACCTTGCAATACCAAGCCATCAAGACCCCCGAACAGTTGAATCGCCTTTGCGATCAACTGGCCCAATGTGACGTCATCGGATTTGACACGGAATTCGTTTCCGAGGACAGCTATCGTCCGGAATTGTGTCTAATCCAAGTGGCTGCCGATGACGTTTTGGCTGTCATCGATCCCTACATGGCGGGTGACACCACACCGTTTTGGAATCTATTGGCCGAAGAAGGCCGCACGGTCCTGGCCCACGCGGCACGTGAAGAATCTCGTTTCTGTTTTCGTTTCTCCGGACGGCCGATCGCCGGCTTGTTCGACACGCAATTGTCCGCAGGTTTTGTCGGCATCGAATATCCGGCTTCCCTCGGGACTCTCGTTCAGCGGTTGTTGAACAAAAAGTTGCCCAAAGGGGAAACCCGGACTGATTGGCGTGAACGCCCGCTTTCCGACGCACAGTTGGATTACGCGTTGCAAGATGTCACTGACCTGCGTGCGTTGTACGACAAGATCCGTCGCAAGATCGACACGCTGGGTCGCCAAGCCTGGGTCGATGAAGAAACGCAGGTCTTTCAAGAAAAAATCATACGCGCCGAAACGCAGGAAAACTGGCGTCGCGTCAGCGGTTCGTCGGGCCTGCGTCCGCGACAACTGGAAATGGTGCGACAGCTGTGGCTGTGGCGCGAAAGCGTCGCTCAACAGTGGGATCGGATTCCCAAGCGTGTCTTGCGGGACGATCTGATCGTCGAACTCGCCCGTCGCGGCAGCACCGACCTACGACGCATCCGCAGCATTCGCGGCATGGAACGTCGCAACCTTCAATCACAGTACGAAAACATCGCCGCGGCGATTCAAAAAGCGATCGACGTTCCCGACGAACAGTTGCCACAAAAGGCCAAGGGATCACGACGCGTCGTTTCACCGATGCTTAGCCAGTTCCTGTCGACGTCGATCGCCTGTATCAGTCGCCAACATCGTTTATCGCCATCGATCGTCGGCAATGCCGAAGACGTACGTGAATTGCTGGGCTATGAACTGGATCCCAAACCGGGCGACCCGACGCCGAGCCTGTTGAAAGGCTGGCGCGGTGAAATCGTCGGCAAATCATTCCGCCAGTTGCTGGCCGGTGAACTGGCGATTCGAGTCGCCGACGTCAAAGAAGCCCAGCCGTTGGAATTCATCTCGGTCGACCCTTAGGCCGACCCGACGAATCGATCGCCACACGCCCGGCCGGTCAATCCGACCGGGCAATCAACGCCGCCTGCGGGCCTTGCGGCCGGAACAATCAGCGATTGCTGGCGTCCGTGCTGCGACGGCTGACGCGATCACTACGCGGGTTCATGTAGTGGGTCGCTTCTTCGGCCATCAGCGTGATGTCACCGCTGCGGATCTCAGTCCGGAATCGGTGATGACCATCATTCTGGGCTCGTGCGACCACCTGCAGCCGGATTTCTTGCCCCGGAGCGATACGATCGATCGGGTCGAACAAGACCTGTCCGGTCAACACTTCGCCGGTTTGTCCCGTGATCCGGGTCGGTTCGATGCCGTGACTGAACTGGGCGATGGCACGCACTTGACGTGCTTCCTTGCTGCCGCGGTTGCGAACAACGATTTCGTACATCACGTCTTGGTCGACGGGTGCGGGCGCCGGCGGGTCGTTGATCGACAACACCAAGTCGGCGATGGCTTCGACTGCGGTTCCCAAGCTGACTTCCGCTTTGCCGGCGGCGGTACCGCGGCAATCGAACGCAAAGACTTGTTCGCCGGTCGTCGTCATCTGACAGCGGAAGTCATAGCTGCGTCCTGCCTTGGGCGACAGCGAATCGATCTTCCATCGCAACTGACTGCCATTGACGCTGGCTCCGTCCAGCCCACCCAAGTACTTCACACCGGGCGGCAGAGTCAGCGTCGCTACGACGTGCTTGCTGACGGCGGTGCCGACGTTTTGCAGGTCCAAGTGATAGGACGCTTCGCTGTTTTGGTACTTCAGTTCGGGACCGCTCAACACGGCTTCAAACTTGGCGGCACTGACGCGGATGACTTTTTCCGCTTCGGCACGCAGTTCCAGATCGCCCGCGGCCAAACCGTGAATACGCAAGTCTTCCAAGTCCTGGGCCGTCAGTTCGACTTCGAACTGTGCTTCCTTGCCGGCCGGAATGTCACCGACCTTTTGCGATTGAGGCGTCGCGGAATTTGGTGACAGCGTGAACACGACGTTCGGGGCAACCCCATCGCCGGGGTTCAGCACGCGAACCTTGTAGGATTCCGATTCGCCGTAGACGACTTCGTCGGGACCGTCGATGAACAGAGCCAACTTCGGTTGCTGGACACGCACCTTGGCGACACTGCGCTGTGGCACCAGCGTCCAATCGACATCGACGTCGTACAAGCCGCTACGCATCGCTTTGAGCTGCATGGTCAACGTTTCGCTGTGTCCGGCGGGCAAGCGATCGATCGTCCAAACCAAACGTTCGGCGGAATCCTCGGGGCCACTTTCCACGCTGCCGTCGGTCGTTTGCTGGCCTTTGACTTCGGCCCAGTCCGGGACCAACGCACGCACCAACAAGCCTTCGGCGTCAATGCTGCCGCGGTTTTCCACGCGGACGACATAGGGACGAGTCTGGCGAATCATCATCTCCGCCGGGCCTTGCGTGATCACACGGATGGACGGCAATTCGGTTGCAACGGCTGTCTCGCCGGCGTTCAACTGGCGTGTCGACCGATCCGAGGTCGCCGGGATCGACATCGCGGGGATGCCGCCCTGGTTGACCTCGGTCACGGATGAACCGCTGGCCGACAACTGTTTTTCAGTCGTCGCCGGTTCGGATGCCGCGGTGGACGATGCAGCGTTCGCGGGCATCGACAGGGCGGCGGCATCGCGTTGGCCGTACGGATCGGTGGCCGCGAAATTGTCGGCACTGTTCGTCGATTCGGTTTTGGACAGGTTGCTAGCCGCGGGCGGCATCTGCAGCGCCGGTGGCGTGCTGACGGTGTCTTTGTTGGGATAACCGGCCAATTGTCCGTTGGTGGTGGCGTTGCCGGTCGGCGCAGCGGGCGCGTCGCTGGGAGCCGGCGGAATCGCCAAGCTGGGCGACGGCTGGGATGCCGCGTAGGGCTGCGAAGTCGGTGGTTGCAGTGTCGTTGCCGATTCGGTCGCGGTTGCCGTGTCGGCCGGCGGCGTTAACGCAACATCTTGTTGCACCGGAGCGGCAGATGTCTTGGCGATGGTCGTGACTTCTGCCGAAGGCACCGGCTGTTTGGGCGTCGGTGCCGGCTTTGCTTCGGCTTTGGCGACAGTATTCTTCGACTGCGGTGTTTCGGCTTGGCGACGTGACGATCCGCTCGTCTGGGGCTTCGATTCTGCGACGTCGGCCGATGCCGGGGCGTTGGTCTTTGCCTGCGTCTTCGCCTTGGTTTCTTCGGTCGGCGTCAACTTTCGGCGAGCGACACGCGGCACCAAATCGTCGATGGAATCATCGCTTCGGATCTCGCGACGACGCTGCTGAATGCTTTCGACGGCGGACAGCTTTTCCTCGGTCATATCACGGCTGGACAGACGCGACGACCGGCGACTGCTGGACTGATCCGACAGCGGGCTGGTCGAACGACTGACGACGGCGGGTTGGTCGACCGTGGGGACGTCGATCGTGCTGGTGGTGCGACGACGAACGATGCGAGTGTCATCGGCGGGCGGCTTTGGAACGTTGGACAACTGCGGTTGCGGCGTCGTTGTCCGGGGTGCCGGTGCCGGACGCGGCATGGGCGCCGGTCGCGAGGTGTTCGCGGTCGCCGACGGATCCCGAATGGGCTGTGGCACATTGCGGCTGTTGGACGATTGCACCTGGTGATAGGGAATGCCGTCCCAATCCGCCGGTTCGGGCGCCGGCACGCTGCCGGGATTGATCGGTGCCGCAGCGGTCCCGGCCGACGAAGATGACGACGATCGGCTGCCGAACAATCCGTCCAACAACCCGCGACCGCTGCTGCTGCTACTACTGCTGCTGGACGACGACGTCGTGCGTCCGCCGAAGATATTCAGGGCACGGCGCGGCTGGCTGCTGGGCTGCTTGCCGATCACCTGACGAATCATTGATCCGTCGTGTGCCGCATTGCCGCCGACAGCGTGTGTCACCGCTGGCTGTGCCTGCGTCGCCGATTGAGCCATCGCTGGAACGGCCAAAGTAAACACGCTGGCGGTGGCCAGCATGCCGTGCATCAAGTAACGGGAAAGGGTGCCGCGTTGCATCCGTCGATCTCGCTTGGAGGTCCATAAGAAGATCTGGTTCATCATCCAAGCTATCGGCTGTTCAGCTTATGACCTTTCAGCCAAATTGGTGGTTCGCAACAAAAATTCCAACCGCGTAAACTTTGACGACACCCAGCGCCGCCGCGCCGCAACGGTCGGCATGCGGCGGATCAGCACCGAAATCCTTGACGACGGAACCGCCCCGATGAATCGCAAAGAAAAGATCGAAGCCATGTTGGCGGAGGATCCCAAGGACGTTTTCTTGCGTTACAGCTTGGCGATGGAATTGCGTCGCGAAGGCCGACACGAAGACAGCATCCGTGGTCTGCGTGAACTGTCGCGTGAAACACCGCCCTACGTTCCGGCATTCTTCATGGCCGCACAGCAATTGGCCGACCTGGGACGTATCGACGAAGCCCGCACGTTCTTGCGTGACGGGATCGACCAAGCACGGGCCCAGAATGACGCCCATGCGGCGGCGGAAATGAGCGAGTTGCTGGCTTCGCTGGGCCGTTTGGGTGAATCCGACGAATCCGACGAGCTGTGAAACTTGATCGGTGAAACTTCCATCGCCGTGGTGCTACGGACGGTCGAATTCAGCGAAACCAGTTTGATCGTCACGATGCTCAGTCGGGACTTCGGACGCTTGTCGGCACTGGCCAAAGGGGCCCGTCGCCCGAAAGGTCCTTTCGAAGGTTCGCTTGACCTGTTGTCGGTCTGTCGTGTAGTCGTCATTCGCAAACCGCATGCGGGACTCGATCTGTTGACCGAGGCCAAGCTGCATCGCCGGTTCCGCGCGGCTGAAAAATCGCTGGAACGGACCTACGCCGGCTACTACGTCGCAGAAATGTTGCGGTTGCTGACGGATGATCACGATCCCCTGCCCGAACTGTACGACTTGACGATCCAAACCTTGACGCAAATCGACGGGACCGGAAACGTCCCCATGGCGCTGCTGCGTTTCGACACCGCGGCGTTGAAACTGCTGGGCAATGCCCCCGGCCTGGATCGCTGTACGCATTGTGGTTCGTCGATCCAGCCGGAATCACGTTTGTCGTTCGCCTTGGACGCCGGTGGATTGGTCTGCCAAACCTGTCGATCGCGACAGCAACAGGTGATCTCACTGGGTCGCGAAACGGTCGACATTCTGCGCGGGCTGTTCGGCTTGCCCTTGGACGTCCCCCAAGCGGATCCGTTTGCTTCCCGGCATTACGGTCCGATTCGGACGCTGATCAACCGATACTTGCAATCGCTGCTGGGCAAATCGCCACGGATGATGCCGTACCTGCCCAACCAACTGGAAACGGAATTCAACGGTCGAGGCGTGAAATGAAATCAGCCCCCCAACCAAGTCCGATCTCGTCGTCCCGGCGATGCCGAAACGCATTGACCACGACCTGGTCGTTGGTCGCATTGGCTTGCGTCACCGGATGCCAATCGATCCCGGGGACGCCAACAGGGTTCGGCGAAATCTTTGGCCGCCCCGATGAATCGGTGAACGCAGTAGACGAGCCGCCGGCACGTGAAAACCTGATTTCCCAAGTCAGTCACACGACCGAAAGTGACATCGAAGCGACCGCCGCCGACAAGACCACGTGGGAAACCACCCAAGACCAGGCGACCAGCGTGATGAACTTCGTCACCGGACGCGAACAGGTCGACCATTCGAAAGCCAAAGACCTGTATCAGCAGGGTGACGCGGAATTCCGACGTGCCAGCGGCATGGATCGCCAGGAAGCGCAAGACGCTTTTCTGGGCGCAGCCAAACTGTTCAAACGTGCGGCCGAAGCCGCACCGGGCACCGCGATCGAACAAGACGCCATGATGATGCGTGGCGAAAGTCTGTTCTTTGCCGATCGATTGCCCGACGCGGTCGACGTCTATCAAACGCTGCAAAAAGACTTTCCCCGCAACCGTCATAACGACCGTGTCGCCGCGCGACTGTTTTCGATCAGCCGTTACTGGATCGATGTTGAAAGGGCGACCGAAGACGACTGGTTCACGCTCGACCTTTTTGATCGCACCAAGCCGCGTTTGGATGCCGACGGAAATGCCGTCCGCGTCCTGGACCAAATCCGCTACGACGACCCGACCGGACGGCTGGCCGACGATGCGACGATGGCCGCTGCCGCCGAATACATTCGCCAAGGTAAATTCGAAATGGCGGATGAATTCTTGACCGACCTACGAGAATCGTTTCCCGACAGCGAACACCTGTTCTTGGCCCACCTGATGGGCATCCGGTGCAAGCTGGAAGTTTACGCCGGCCCGCACTACAGCGCCCTGCTGTTGGACGAAGCCGACAAACTGGTCAAACAAACGCGGACCCGCTTCCCCGACAAAATGCGGGACCAAAAGTACGCCGACATGGTCGCACGTGCGGCCGCAGAAATCGATTACTTGAAAGCCGAAAAGCTGTTCAAACGCGCCCAGTATCGTGACAAGCAAAAATACTTCGGCGCCGCGGCCGGCTACTATCAACGGATCTTGGACAATTATCCCGACACGCCGTTTGCCGAAACCGCCCGCGAACGATTGCAAGCGGTCAATGATCAACCAGTGCGTCCGGCCAAGCGTTTGTCGTGGTTGCAAAACCTGTTCCCCGATCGTGGCAACAACAAGCCACCGCTGGAACCGACCTACGAAACCATTCTGCGCTAATTCCGCAAGCAAGCTTTGTCGTGTGCTTTTTGATTCAGCCCGCCCGTCTTCACCTCCGTCCCGCTACTAGTTTGTGGTGGGCCTCGGCGTTGATCGTGATGACGGTCGGCAGTGCCGGGTGTGCCCCCTATCAGTTCGGCAACGCAGGTTTGTTTCCATCCGGCATTCGCACCGTTCACGTGCCGTCGGTCCGCAACGAAACGTTTCGTCATGAACTCGGACCACAGCTGCACGAAGCACTCGTCCGTGAAATCGAAATGCGGACGCCATACAAAGTCACCGACAGCTCGGTGGCCGACAGCACGCTGGTGTGCACGATCCAATCGGAAATCAAGCATGTGCTGACCGAAACCGACAGCGACGATCCTCGCGCGCTGGACGCGGCCGTTGTCGTCAATGCAAACTGGATCGGTCGTGGCGGTGTAGCGTTGATGCAAGACAGCGTGATTCCGGAAAAGCTTTCGGGGATCACTTTTAGTAGCGATTCGCGAATGGTCCCGGAAGCCGGTCAGTCGATCGACACCACCAACCTGGAAAATGTCGAATTCATCGCTTCGCGAATCGTGTCTCAAATGGAAAGTCGCTGGTAGACAACGCGTTCGCTTTCCATGACGAGATCCCGCGAATCGATGACATCGAAAGACCCCGCCACGCATTGGAATCTGGGACGCCGCGTGCTGGATTTGACCGGTGCTCCCCGCATCATGGGGATTCTGAACGTCACCCCCGACAGTTTTTCCGATGGCGGGCAATTCAACACCATCAACTTGGCGGTGGCGGCCGCCAAACGGATGCGTGACGAAGGTGCCGACATCATCGACATCGGTGGCGAAAGCACGCGGCCCTACGCCGATCCCGTCGACGCCGACGAGGAACGCCGACGCGTGTTGCCCGTGATCGAACGATTGGCCGCGGACTTGGACATCCCGATCAGCATCGACACGCAAAAGGCCGTGGTCGCTCGAGAAGCGGTCGCCGCGGGTGCCGATATCATCAACGACGTGTCAGGATTGCAGGGTGATCCCGAGATGCTGGACGTCGCCCTGCGGTGCGACGCCGGCGTCTGCATCATGCACATGCGGGGCACTCCGCAAACCATGCAAGACGATCCGACGTACGATGATGTCGTCGCCGAAATTGCGGAATACCTGACGGAGCGCCGTCAGGACACGGTCGCCGCGGGCATCGACGAATCCAGAATCTGTCTGGATCCGGGCATCGGTTTCGGCAAGACACATGAACACAACTTGCAACTCTTAAAAGCCACCGATCGATTCGTGGCCTTGGGATCACCGGTGATGATCGGGCATTCACGAAAAGGCTTCATCGGCAAACTGATCGGTGACAAACAGGCCGATCGCACCGCGGGAACATTGGGCGTCAGTCTGGCCGTCGCGGCCGCCGGTGCACACGTGATTCGTGTCCATGACGTGAAAAACACCCGGGACGCATTGACCCTGTTTGAAGCCTCCGGCGGTCTGGGCAGCCGAAAAGCCTGACATGCGAATCGATTTCGTCATCACCGAACTGTTCGTCGGAGGCGCCGAAAAATGCCTGACCGAATTGGCCATCGGACTTCACGCATCCGGCGACGACGTCCGTGTGTTTTCCATCGCCCCCCTGCCCCAAGGGCCGCAAGCCAAATTCGTTGACCGCTTGTCCGGTCACGGCATCGACATCGTCACGGCGGGAACCTCGCATCCGCGAGGCGCGGCCAAGGCTTACACAACCTTGAAACGATGGATGGCGGCGCGACCCGCCGATATCTGCCAGACCTTTCTATTCCACGCCAACGTCCTAGGCACTCACGCATCGGCGGCCGCAACGCCGTCGACGGTGCGGATCGGTGGCCTGCGTGTCGCCGAACCGATTCGCTGGCGCAACTGGCTGGAACGAACCGCGGTGCGTCGCATGGACGTGCTGGTCTGCGTCAGCAATCAAACACAGGCCTTCGCATCGGAGCACCTGCGTGCGAAAGCGTCACAGTTGCGGGTGATCCCTAACGGCATCGATGTTGCCAGCTTTGCAGACGTCCAACCGGCCGACTGGTCGACGTGGGGATGGCCCAGGGATAGCCAGGTCACACTGTTTGTCGGACGTCTGCACCCGCAAAAGGGCCTGGATTTACTGCAAGACCAGATCGATACCATCGCACCCGTCGGTTCCCACCAACGGCTTTGCCTGGTCGGCGATGGCCCACTGCGAGACGACCTGGTGCGTTGGTCAGAATCGGTCGGGCACGACCGGGTCCGGGTTTTGCCGTGGCAAAGCGAGGTCGCACCGCTGATGAAAGCGGCCAGGTTGTTGGTTCTGCCCAGCCGTTACGAAGGGATGCCCAACGTGGTCCTGGAAGCCATGGCCGTGGGCACTCCGGTTGTGTGCAGTCGCGTCGAAGGCAGCGAAGAACTGCTGGGACACCGGCATCACGAACAAACATTTGCACCGGAGGATTCCGTCACCATGGCACGGTTGATTCAGCGGATGCAGAGCGACGACGACCTGTGCCAATTACTTTCCGATGAAAACCGCCGCGTGGTTCAAGATCGATTCTCAACCGTTGGCATGATCGAACACTATCGCCAAGTCTACCAAGACCTGCTTGTTGCTCGATCACAGACCGGGTAACCGACCAAACACATCATTCCGCATGATCGCAGGCGTTACCGCAACCGCCCCCCGCGTTGCGACTTCGTCGATCGCGATGCCGAAACACTGGTTTTGACATGGGTGGTCCGTGACGCCTGTCGGACCGGAACGGTCTTCAGCCGCACGTCACTGTCAAAGCGAACGGGTTTCAGTCCACTACCGGTCGGTTGGTCGTACGTCATCGGGTCGTCGGCGAAGGGATTCGCGCGGGGATCCAAACGATCCAGTGGTGCGGCTTGTTGCGGCGGCGTGGTGATGCGACGCATCGGTTGTGGCGTCGCCGCCGGTGGGGCCGTGGGATGAGCCGGCTGGTATTGCGATCCGGGCGGCGGCAAAGGCTGGACTGGCATTGCATCGCTGGGCATTGCATCAATCGGAATCGGTTGCGGCACCGCCAGCGGTGGCGACTGTTCCCACTGCTGCAACGTTTGCAGAGTCGCCGCGTCGCAGGCGTCGTCACATCCGGTGATGTCATCGCACTGGGTCACTTTTCCGTGGTGGTCACGGTCCAGAAACAATGCCCGTTCGATGCCGCCGGCCAACGCGTCCAGCGCCTTGTACAGCGGCGTATGTGCGACGCTGAACTTGCGTTTGCCTGTCGGTTCACACCCACAATCGCACGACGGACAATCCATCGACGCCGTCGCGCATTGGCCGCACTGGCAACCGTGGTCCGCCGATCCCGCGATGGCGGAACCGCCGATCATCATCGACGAAAGTCCGACGGTGACCGACATCAGGGCGGCGGCCAAACGCTGGCGGCGGGTGATGAAACTGGATCGAAAGGTCATGGCATTCCTCAGGCTCTGTCTTGACAGCAGGGCTTATCGACGCGACAGAACCCGGACGAACAAGAGAATCGGCAGAAGCGGAACGCCTTTCCCAAACTGCCCGTTTTGAACCATCGGCGTCGCCTCGGATCCGTCCGACGGGGCGTCGGTTGCCGGGGGTCCGATCGGCGAGCATGACTCGCCCAGAAAATGCCGATTCACGCCTGCTGGGGCAAAGATTCCGCCCACGTGGCGTGGCAAAACTGGGCTGAACGCCACCGACTCGGGGTGTCAAGACAGAACGCGACGACGCGGTTAAACTGCGGGGCCAGTTGTTTAGAAGCCTTCCGATTCGCACGACAGAGAACCTTCGACCGTGACTTTCGATCCTTTCGGCGTTCGTGATTCTTTCGATACCGGCAACGGTTCCGCCACCATTTATCGTCTCAGCCGGCTGGAAGACGCCGGTCTGGGAAAAATCAGCCAGTTGCCATTTTCCATCCGCGTGCTTTTAGAAGCCGTGCTGCGAAACTGCGACGGATTCCAGGTCACCGAGGACGACGTCAAGAACTTGGCCGGCTGGAACGCGGCGGCACCCGCCAAGGCCGAGGTTCCTTTCAAGCCCTACCGAG
The DNA here is from genome assembly GCF_007752935.1 of Crateriforma conspicua. NCBI lineage: Bacteria > Pseudomonadati > Planctomycetota > Planctomycetia > Pirellulales > Pirellulaceae > Crateriforma > Crateriforma conspicua. The sequence continues at coordinate 6,577,740 of NZ_CP036319.1, forward strand.
TCGTTCTGCAGGATTTCACGGGCGTTCCCGCCGTCGTTGACTTGGCCGCCATGCGTTCGGCGATGCAGCGAATCGGTGGTGATCCCGAAAAGATCAATCCATTGATCCCGGTCGACCTGGTGATCGACCACAGTGTCCAAGTCGACTTCTTTGGTGACGCCACGGCACTGCAGCACAACGTTGAAATCGAATTCCAACGCAACCGCGAACGGTACGAATTCTTGAAGTGGGGCCAACAAGCCTTCAATAACTTCTCCGTCGTCCCGCCCAACGTCGGCATCGTCCACCAGGTCAACCTGGAATACCTGGCCAGCGTCGTCGCACTGAAGGACACCCCCGATGGTCCGGTCGCCGTTCCCGACACTTTGGTCGGCACCGACAGCCACACGACGATGATCAATGGCCTGGGCGTCCTGGGCTGGGGCGTCGGCGGGATCGAAGCCGAAGCCAACATGCTGGGCCAACCGCTGTACATGTTGATGCCAGAGGTCGTCGGATTCGAATTGACCGGTGCTCTGCCCAGCGGCGCGACCGCCACCGACATGGTGCTGCGGGTCGTCGAAATCCTTCGCGAAGAAGGCGTCGTGGGCAAGTTCGTCGAATTCTTCGGCACCGGCATGAACGAAATGAGCGTCGCCGACCGTGCGACGATCGCCAACATGGCGCCCGAATATGGTGCGACCATGGGCTTCTTTCCGGTCGACGACCTGACGCTGCATTACCTGCGTCAAACCGGCCGTGACGATGCTGGCGTTCAATTGGTCGAACGTTACTGCAAAGAACAGGGCCTGTTCCGGACCGACGACGGCCCGACGTTGCAATACACCAAACGATTGTCGCTGGACCTGTCCACCGTCGAACCTTCGCTGGCCGGCCCCAAGCGTCCGCAAGACCGCATCCCGCTGAACCGAATGAAGGACGCGTTCGAAGCGTCGTTGACCGCACCGGTCGGCAAGACCGGGTTCGGCCTGGGTGGCGATGACTTGGCCCGCATTGGAAAGGTCAGTGACAACGGGCACAGCACCGAGATCAAACACGGTGCCGTCGTCATCGCTGCGATCACGTCATGCACCAACACCAGCAACCCTTCGGTGATGGTCGGTGCCGGATTGCTGGCCCAAAAGGCCGTCGAACGTGGCCTGTCCGTGCCGCACTATGTCAAGACCAGCCTGGCCCCCGGATCCCGCGTCGTCACTGAGTACTTGAACAAAGCGGGTCTGACCGAAAGCCTGAACAACCTTGGATTCAACACCGTCGGATACGGCTGCACGACCTGCATCGGCAACAGCGGTCCGCTGCCCGAACCGGTCGCAGCAGCCATCACCAGTGGCGACCTAATCGCGTCGGCCGTCCTGTCGGGCAACCGCAACTTCGAAGGCCGCGTCAATCCGTTGACCAAAGCCAACTACTTGGCCAGCCCGCCGTTGGTCGTTGCTTACGCACTGGCCGGCACCGTCGACATCGATTTGGCAACCGAGCCGATCGGAACCGACAAAGACGGTCAGCCCGTCATGCTGGCCGACATTTGGCCCACCGCCGACGAAGTCGCCGATGCGATCCGATCATCGATCGATCCGTCCATGTTCACCGAACAATATCAAGCCGCCGTCGGTGGCAACGACCTGTGGAACGCCATCGATGCGGCCGGCGGTGCGATCTATCCCTGGGATGATTCCAGCACCTATATCCAACACCCGCCGTTCTTGGATGCGGTCAAAGACGACACCGTTCCCGATGTCAGCCCCATCCATGGCGCACGTGTCTTGGCATTGCTGGCCGACAGCGTCACCACCGACCATATTTCCCCCGCCGGTGCGATCGCTTCGGACGGCCCCGCAGGAAAGTACTTGCAAGAAAAGGGTGTGGGCATTCGGGACTTCAACAGCTTCGGATCACGCCGCGGGAATGACCGTGTGATGGTCCGTGGAACGTTCGCCAACATTCGCATCCGCAATCAGTTGGCTCCCGGCACCGAAGGCGGCGTGACCCGATACCTGCCCACCGGTGAAACGATGTCGATCTACGACGCATCGATGAAGTACCAAGCCGACGGCACTCCTTTGGTCGTCTTGGCCGGCAGCGAATACGGCACGGGCAGCAGCCGTGACTGGGCCGCCAAAGGCACGATGATGCTGGGCGTCAAAGCCGTGATCGCAGCCAGTTACGAACGAATTCACCGGAGCAACCTGGTCGGCATGGGCGTGTTGCCACTGGAATTCGCCGACGGCGCGACATGGCAATCGCTGGGACTGACCGGTGAAGAATCGATCGACATTCCCGATCTGTCCAACGACCTGGAACCCCGCAGCACGATCACGGTCACCGCGACCGACGTCAACGGAAATGCCAAGTCGTTTCCTTGCGTGGTGCGGATCGATACGCCAGTTGAACTGCAGTACTATCGCAACGGTGGCATCCTGCCCACGGTGTTGCGAAACTTGACAGCCAAGTGATCGACCCAAACGCTGTTGATCACTTTGCCCGCTGAATCAGGCGTGTCGGTCCGGCCGACACGCCTATTTTTTTACCGTCCCCGCGCCAGACGCTTGGCATAAACTCTTGCCACATCCGCCATGTAGTGCCCCAGCTCTGTCTTTGCTGCCGCCTGCATGTATTGTTCGGCTTTGGCGGGATTTCCTTCGGCATCGGCGATCAAGCCTAGATACAGGTCCGCAAAGAACTGCGCCGAATCACGTTCGCGCTTCGACGCATTGTCGGTCACCGCGGTGACCACGATCGCATCATCACCACCGGCCAGCCGCCGCAACACTTGCTTCATCGGTGGACGCGGGTCGGACGGTGCCGGCAACAAAAGCTGACGCGCGGTCGCAAGGTCGGCGTCTTTCGCGACGCATAAAAAATGCCAAGCCGCGTTTTCAACATCGTGCGGATTCACGCGACGATGCCTCTCAAAAAGCTCGCGGCCATCTCGGTAACGTTGTGCAAAGGCCAGTGCGATCCCGTACTGCCATAGCTCTGGTTCCCATTCCGGACGCATCTCAATCGCCTTCTCAAAACTGTTGATCGATTCTTCCACGCGACCGAACCGCAGTTGAGCATCGCCAAGTTGAACGTGATCAATCGCGCGTGCCGAATCACCCGCCTCACGCACTTTTGTCTCGGCCAAAGACAAGCTAGCGCGAATGCGCGATGCATGCACGCCATCGTCTGAACTAACGTGAACGTGACAAACAACCAGCAATAGCAATGCCATCAGCATCGGCCGCCGAAACGCATCCCGGACAACCTTACAACCGCGTCGTTGGAACAAAGCATTCATCGATCAACTCACCCGAAAACTCATCACTAGATTCGACCCTACGAAAACCGTTCACGACACGCGTTCGACACGGTTTTGCGCCCGGCGCACCTGTTGTCAGTAGAAACACCACAGCAATAGCGCGAGCACGCCACCCGCAATGGGTGGGCACATACATGTCAACAAAAAACAACACGGCCCAACGGCGAATCACGCTCAATTCGATCGAAGGCCCGAGCGCAAGCCGCTTATGCTAGCCGTCGCTTTCTTCATTCTTTCACTCCAGCCAACATCATTGAGGACTCAAAGAACTCTCATGACCAAGAACAACACCGAATCCAAGTTTGCATTCGCACTCCAGCGTATCGCCAAAGCAACCGTGCTGGCTTGTGCGTTGGCCGGAACCTTCACCGTGGTCGGCTGCGGCCCGGACAACTCCACGACCGTTTCCGGCGTCGACGACAGTGCGCTTCGCAGCGAGGAAGATTTGGCCGACATGGAAGCACAGTATGAGTCGGACGCGGGAAGCCACTGACACCCTTGGCTTGACCGTCATTGATACGTGCATCATTGGATCGATGCACCTTACGGGGGCAACGGGCTGAAATGCAGGACGCGGGGGCGATGCCCGGGGAACGTCGATTTCGATTCGTTTCGAATCGTTTGTTATTTGTTTTTCGTTTTGGACTTTCTTTTATGAACCACAAGAAACGCATCGGCTTCACGCTCGTGGAGCTATTGGTCGTCATTGCGATCATCGGGGTTTTGGTCGGCTTGCTGTTGCCGGCCGTTCAGTCCGCTCGTGAAGCGGCACGTCGAATGAGTTGCAGCAATAACTTCAAGCAAGTCGGCTTGGCATTGCACAACTATCATTCGGCATTCAAACAGCTTCCGAAGCAAAGTGGCGGGACCAACAATCCGGGCAACCGCCACATGTTGAATTTCTTGGTTCCCATTTTGCCGTTCATGGAACAGCAACCGTTGTGGGACCAGATTTCCAATCCGATCGCGGTTCGTCATAACGGACAACCACAAAGCCCACCGTTCCCGTCGATGGGTCCGGAAGTTTGGAATCGGAATTACACACCGTGGTTGACGCAAGTCGGTACCTATCGCTGTCCCAGCGATCCCAGCGTGCCACGTGCAAACACTGAAGGCTACACCAACATCGCTGCTTGCATCGGTGATGGAATCGCCAGCAACAATCACTCATGCATCAACGATGACGGTTCGATCCGTGGCTGGTGTACGGCACGAAAGGGCGCATTCGATCGCGGATTCTTTGAAACCCGCATCACGACCAAATTTCGCGACATGATCGACGGGCTAAGCAACACCATCGCGTGTACCGAGATCTGTGTCGACAATGGCAACTTGGAAGTCCGCGCGACTTGCGTGAACCGCGGCCAAGACGCCGCGTTCTTCACCGATCCGTCGGTTTGCGAAGACACCATCGATCCGACACGCCCGCAATATCACTTGGCGGGCACCAACGCCAATAACTGGAGCTCGTCGCAGCGCAAAGGGATGCGTTGGACCGACGGACGCCCCGTCTTGGGCAGCGTCACCACGATCATGCCGCCCAACGGCGTCAGCTGCGCCTGGTCCGGTGACGGCTCGGACACCATGAACTCGGCCGGCAGCTATCACCCCGGTGGATGCCATGTCGTGCTGGGTGACGGTGCGGTGCGATTCATTTCCGAATCCATCGACGCGGGCGACAAGACGGCTCCTTCGCCGAACTGGCCGACCGGCAATCCTGGCACTCCGCCGGGATCCGCCAGCCCGTACGGTGTCTGGGGTGCTTTGGGGACACGCGCGATGCGTGAATCCGTCGAAGTTCCCTAACCGCGGATGGGTGCACCCGGTCGCCATCCTTGCGGCGGTCGCGGTGTGTCCATCTCCGACGGCTCCTTCGCGGCCGTCGCAATCGATTCCACCAGCGGCGACCTGTCCGTCAGGTCGCCGTTTTTCGTGGGTTGGACAATTCTTTTTGCCCTGTTTTTTTCGGCACACATCGGCCGGCACTTGCGTTTGTGGTCCGGCCGATCCGATCATCTGAATCGACCACGCGGGACGGATTTCCTAAGATGCACCGGTCCGGACGACCGATGCGATGGCATCCACCGTCTGTGCCCGCGCCGATCTGCGATGATGCCGTCATCCAGACGTGGCCAATCCAGCCCCACCCTGGGGCAGATCCCGTGATCCCCGCGTCGACAAGGAATCCGATCGCGTGTCCGAAACCACCGCCGCATCGCGTCCGTTTGTGCACCTTCATTGCCACAGCCACTACAGCCTGCTGGACGGCGCCAGCGATATCAGCAAATTGGTCAAGCGGACGGTCGATCACGGGATGAACGCCCTGGCGTTGACCGACCACGGCAATCTGCACGGGGCATTGGAGTTTTATCGAAAAGCCAAAGACGCGGGCATCAATCCGATCATCGGTTACGAAGCCTACATTGCCCCGGGCAGCCGATTCGACAAGGGCGGAGCGTCCAGCAGCAAAGCGGCCAGTTACCACCTGACCCTGTTGGCCAAAAACCGAACCGGCTTCAAAAACTTGATCAAGATGGCCAGCGCCGCGTCGCTGGAAGGATTCTATTTCAAACCGCGGATCGATAAGGAAATCCTGCAAACCTACAACGAAGGCATCATCTGTCTGTCTGGTTGCGTCAGCAGTGAATTCAGCCGTGCCATCTTGAAGGGGATCGACACCGCCGAGCACGAAAAAGAGGCCAGAGACATCGCCGGGTGGTTTCACAACGTTTTCGGCGATCGGTACTTCATCGAAGTGATGAACAACGGCGTCGACATCCAACGTCAACAACTGCAGGGCGCCGTTGAAATCGCCGACCGCTTGGGACTGCCCGTCGTCACCACCAGCGACACGCACTATGTCGATCGGGAAGACGCCGAAGCCCAAGACATCATGCTGTGCATCAACACGGGACGATTCCGGACCGATCAATCGCGGATGAAAATGGAGAACGACCAGTTCTTCTTGCGCAGCCCCGAACAGATGTACGACTGTTTTCCGGGCATGGAAGACGCGGTATCACGCAGCCAAGAAATCGCCGACAGCGTGGACATCGATCTGGAATTCGGCAAACACTTTTTCCCTCGTTTCGAATGCCCGAACGAACAAAAGCCGATCGACTACCTGCGGGAATTGTGCGTCAAAGGTCTGAAGGAACGATACGAGGACGATCCCGAACGGTTGGTCGATGGCGAACTGTCCGATGAAGTCAATGCTCGCTTGGATCGAGAACTGGGCGTTATCGAAAAGCTGGGATACCCGACCTATTTCCTGATCGTCTGGGATTTCGTCAATCACGCCCGCAGCATTGGTATCAACGCAACAGCACGGGGCAGCGGCGTCGGCGCGATCGTTTGCTATGCGCTGTACCTGTCTCACGTCTGTCCGCTGCGATACGACCTGCTGTTCGAACGATTCCTGGATGAAAGTCGAACCGAACCGCCGGATATCGATATCGACTTTGAAAAGGAACGCCGCGGCGAAGTCATCGACTATGTGAAAAAGCGGTACGGCAGCGAAATGGTCTGCCAAATTGGTACGTTCGGAACCCTGGCCGCGCGCGCCGCGATCAAAGACACCGGTCGCGCCCTGGGTGTCCCGCTAAGCCGGGTCAATCAGGTCACCGAAATGGTGCCGGATGAGTTGAAGATCACCCTGCCCAAGGCGCTCGAAAAAAGCGCCGACCTGAAAAACACATACGACAATGATCCCGAAATCCGGGAACTGATCGACCTGGCGATGAAGATCGAAGGTCTGGCCCGAAACGTCGGAACACACGCCGCCGCGGTGGTGATTTCCGACAAACCCTTGACCGAATACGTGCCGCTGACGCGGGTGCCCGGCAAACAGGATGTCATCACCCAGTGGTCGATGAACGACGTGGAAGCGTCGGGCCTGTTGAAGATGGATTTCCTGGGGCTGCGAAACCTGACCATCCTGTCCCGGACGGTTCAGCTGGTCCAGCAAACCACCGGCACGGAGATCGACCCGCTGAAATTCCCCTTGGATGACAAGGAATCCTATGCCCTGCTGCAACGCGGCGAAACCAAGGGCGTCTTTCAGCTGGAATCGGGAGGTATCCGGGACTTGCTGCAGCGGATGAAGCCCGACTGTTTCAGCGACATCATCGCAACCGCCGCGCTTTACCGCCCCGGACCGCTGGAAGGCGGGATGGTCGACGATTACGTCAACATCAAGCACGGCCGCCAAGAACCCGAATACAAGCACCCCGTGCTGAAGGAAGTTCTTGAAGAAACCAACTCCATCATGGTTTATCAAGAACAGGTCATGCGGATCTTGAACCGCTTGGGCAAGATTCCGTTGGCCAAAGCGTACACGTGTATCAAGGCGATCAGTAAGAAAAAGGAAGCTTTGATCGCGGCCAACTACAAGGCCTTCATCGAAGGTTCCGTCGAAAACGGGCTGGCCAACAAAGACGCCGAAGACATCTGGAATCTGATCGTCAAATTTGCGGGCTACGGCTTTAACAAGTCTCACAGTACCGCCTATGCACTGGTGGCCTACCAAACGGCGTACCTGAAAGCTCACCATCCGATGGAATTCATGGCAGCGTTGCTGTCCAGTGACATCGACGGTCGGAACTTCAAGCGAAAGGATTCGCTGGTCGAGCACATGGAAGATTGCGACCGGATGCAGATCGAGATCGAGCATCCGTGTGTCAATCGCAGCGCCGCCGACTTTTCGGTCAACAACGGAAAGGTCCAGTTTGCTCTATCCGCAATCAAAGGCTGTGGTGGCAGCACGGCGACGTCGATCGAACGTGAACGCACCAAAAACGGTCCGTTCAAAGACATTTTCGATTTCTGTGAACGAGTCGACCCGCATGACTGTAACCGTTCATCAATCGAATCATTGATCAAAGCCGGTGCGATGGACTGCTTCGGTGCCCATCGCAGTCAGCTAATGTCGATCGTCGACCGGGCCCTGCAAGCCGGTGCCGCGGTTCAGAAAGACAAGAAAAGCGGGCAAGCCAATCTATTCGGTGCGTTCGACGATGAACCGGAAGCCGACGCACCGTCGATCCCCCTGCCCGATATTGAAGAATGGCCCGATCGTGAAAAGCTGTTGAATGAGAAAGAAGTGCTGGGTTTTTATTTGGACAGCCATCCGCTGGCCGAATACGAAAACAAGCTGGCGACCTTTCGAACGCACACCACCGACAAACTGGGCGACGTCAAGGATCGTGCGGAAGTCATCCTTGGCGGCATGATCAGCAGCATCAAGTTGGCCCACACCAAGAACAGCAAACCCGGTCAGCCGTCGAAGTACGCCAACTTTGATTTGGAAGACATGGGCGGCAACGTCCGCTGTATCGTCTGGCCACGCGGTTTCGCCGAATGCGGCGAACGCGTTCAACCCGACGCGGTGGTCTTGGCCAAAGGTAAAGTCGATCGGCGGGGCGGTGGCGACGAAGTCAACTTGATCATCGACGACCTGGTCCCGCTGGATGAACTGGACAACCGGTACACCCACGGCATCCGTATTCGCTTTGACGAAATCGAACACGACACCAATACGATGAACAGTGTCCGCGAAATCATCCGCGGGTATCCCGGTTCCAAAGAACTGTTGATCACCATCGGGCTACGTGACGGAGAAACGGTTCACCTGAAAAGCGATCGTTTCCGCGTCGACGTAACCCCTGAATTACGGAATCGCTTGGACGATTTGATGGGCAGCGGCCACTACAAACTGCTAATGAGCAAACCGGCCGGACGCTGAACCACGATCAAGTTCAATTGGACGCAAATTCAACGCAGATCGGTGTCGGCACAACGGCCATGTTCCGCGTGTAAGTCAATTCGCCGGATTCCGAATCGATGGCGAACACCGTGACGGTATTGCTGTCGCGTCCGGCGGCCAACAAATAGCGGCCGCTGGGATCCAGGTTGAAATTCCGCGGCCACCCGCCGCGAATAGGTTCGACTTCGATCACCGACAGCTTTCCTGATTCATCGTCCACCCGGAACGCGCTGATCGAATCGTGACCGCGATTGCTGGTGTAGACAAACTTTCCGCTGGGATGAACACGGATCTCCGCGGCACTGTTGAAAGTCTCTTTTGCCTTGGTGTCCTGGGAAAGAGTTTCAATGGTTTGCACCGGAGCCATCGTGCCGGCCTTGGCGTCATATTCGAACGCGGTGACCGAAAGGGCCAGTTCATTCAACACATAGGCTTTGTCCCCGTCGGGGCTGAACTTCATGTGCCGCGGACCACCGCCGGGCGGGCAAACGCCTTCACCATGCGGCGTCAGCTTGGCATTTTCAGCATCCAAACGATAAATCACGACACGGTCCAATCCCAAATCGGGAACAAACACGAAGCGATTGTCCGGCGATGTCCCCACCCAATGGGCGTGCGGTTTGTCTTGACGTCGGTCCACGACACCGCTGCCGCCACTGTGTTTTTGCAAATCGCTACGCGGCTGGATCGTGCCATCGTCGGCCAGCGGGAACACGGCAACGCTGCCGCCACCATATTGGGCCGACATCAAAACCTTTCCGCTGCGATCGGTCGACAGATGCGCTGCACCACCGTCACCGATTTCTTGGTGCCCCACCGGTGTCAACCAACTGCCATCGGCGCCACGATCGATCTTGTACGCGGCCACCACCGCCTGACCATCGATGGACCCCGTGCTGTACAAAATGTCCAGGGTCGGGTGTTTGGCGACAAATCCGGGGTTGGACAATTCAGCGGCCAAAGCGATGTTCGTCAACTTGCCACTGTCGGAATCAAACTGGCCCTGGTAAATCCCCTGGCTGGTGCCGCCTCGTGGGGTCGTCGTTCCGAAAAAGACCGCCGACGTAGCGGCTTGACCCAATGTCGCCGCAAACAAACTGAACCCGACCGCAACGGTCAAACGACGTGAACGCATGGAAACCTCCGGAAAGCGAAACTTGGTTGGGGTGCGTATTTCAACGGCACCATCGTAACAAGCCGCCATGCATCCGGTTTGCGCCAAACACCTCAGGGGCAAGCGCCGCGTTCAGCGAAGATCGTCCGGCTTGCTGATTCGATGCAAGCCCACGAAGAACATCACAATGGCAACGGCCAACATCACCGCCGACGCGACCACCATGGCGATCGAACGACCTGACTGCAGCAAATCTGACTTGGGCCCCGACCAGCCTTCGTTCCGCAAGTCCAATCCCAAAGCCAAGCAGAACAAGACCAAGGCAGCGGTGAAGATCAGCGAACTGATAACAATCAGGCCAACGGCCCAGCGGCGTGACAGTGACCTCATTGCGGCAGCAAATCCTCTTCCAGCAAGTGGCAATAGGCGTCATACCGTCGCGCATCGATGCGGGCATCGGCGACGGCATCCTTCACAGCACAATCCGTCTCGGTCAAATGCAGACAATCCGGATACCGACAACTGCTGACATAGGGTCGGAAATCGGGCATCAAACCGCCAACCTCATTGGCCTCGATATTCCATAATTGAAACTGGCGGATCCCGGGCGTATCAAAGACGGCACCACCGCCGTCGGTGGGAATCAATCGCGACGCGGTCGTGGTGTGACGCCCCTTGTCGTTGTCGTCACTGACTTCGCCCACGGCCAGCCCCAACCCCGGTTGGATCCGGTTCAGCAAACTGCTTTTCCCCACACCGCTTTGCCCTGCCAGAACCGCCTGTTTGCCGGTAAGCAACGCACGCAGTGGATCGATGTTCCATTCCGTTTCGGCGGATACCATCAGCGTTCGATATCCCATCGACGCGTAAACACCCACCATGGGCTGAATCCGCATCGGGTCGATCAAATCGCATTTATTAAAAACGATGATCGGCTGAATTTCGCATTGAGCCGCCGTCAACAAAAACCGATCGATCAATGCGGGCTTCAGCGATGGCCTAGCCACGCTGGCAATGATCAGCACATAGTCGACATTGGCGACAATCACATGCTGTTTTCCGCGACTGGTCCGTGACAACACGCCACGCCGCGGCAATACACTTTCGATCATTCCGTCTTGCGGTGATTCCGCACGCAGCATCACGCGATCACCGGCCACCACGACATGTCGCTGGTCGGTGGACAGTGACTTCAACAACTGCCGCACGGCGCACTCATACCGTCGTCCATCGTCACCGATCACACGAACCTTCAGCCCGTGAACGCTGACAACCCGGCCACGAATCAAATCGGAATCGGTGTCCAATTTGACATTCAGACCGGCCGCCTGATCCGGATTGGAATCGGCACCGATGACCGTTCGCTTGCGCGTCAGGTCTCCTTTGCCGGTCAACCGTTCGGACTGGACGGCATCGGCCAAACTGTCTTGATCCCCGGTTTGAAAGCGGCGGGTCAGATCTGAATCGCGGACACGTCCCTGGTGTTTCTTGCGAAAATCGGCACGAAGCTTGTTGTGTTTTTTCTTTGGCATCTGACCGCCGCCCGGGTCACCGCATGCGAATCGCGAAACGGATCAGGTTTCGCCATTGATCGGGTTGGCGGCATCCCGCGAATCGCCGTCGCGCTGGATGGGTGCGCCGGGACTGTGTTCCTGGGCACTCTCGGGTGCAAGCGTCTGTTCGACCTTATCTTTCTTGGTCCCGTTGCGCTGATGAATCGACGGCCCGATCAGGTCGGTCAGTTCCAATTCCGACAGTTCTTCCTTTTCCAACAACGCCCTGGTGATGGATTCCAGTTCTTCGCGATGTTCGCGCAACAGTTGTTCCGCCTTTTGATCGGCCTCCAGCAAAATCCGCGCGACTTCTTCGTCGATTAACTCCTGCGTGTGTTCGCTGAACTGTCGTGACTGGTGGATTTCGCGTCCCAAGAACGGGTCTTCATCGCTGGTTTTGTAGCTGACCGGACCGATTTTCGAACTCATGCCCCAGTGCGTGACCATGCGTCGCGCGATACTGGTGGCGCGTTCCAAATCGTTTTCGGCACCGACACAGGTTTCGCTGTAGATGATCTTTTCGGCAGCACGCCCCCCCAGCAAAACGATCAATTGGTGTTCCAATTCACGCTTGCTGATGCTCAGCCGATCCTCATTGGGCACATACTGGGTGACCCCCAATGCACGGCCACGGGGAATGATCGTCACCTTGTGCACGATGTGCGAACCGTCCAAATGCCAAGCGGTCAGGGTGTGCCCCGCTTCGTGATAAGCGGTCTTTTCCTTTTCACTTTCCTGCAGCACCTCTTCGCGTTTGGCCCCCATCAGGATCTTGTCACGGGCGTAATCGAAATCTTCCATTTCGACCAGCTTTTTGTCCTGACGTGCCGCCCACAGTGCCGCTTCGTTGACCATGTTGCGAATGTCCGCACCGGTCAAACCCACCGTACCAGCCGCCAAACGCTTCAGATCAACATCGTCGCCCAGTGGAACGTCGCGAACGTGGACCTTGAAGATTTCTTCGCGGCCTTTCATCGTCGGACGCCCGACGGTGATGTGACGGTCAAAGCGGCCGGGGCGCAGCAACGCCGGGTCCAAAACATCCGGTCGGTTGGTCGCGGCGACAACGATCACCGCTTGGCTGCCGCTGAAGCCGTCCATTTCACCCAGGATTTGGTTCAACGTTTGTTCACGTTCATCGTGTCCGCCGCCCAGGCCCGCACCGCGTTGGCGACCAACGGCGTCGATTTCGTCGATGAAAATGATCGAAGGCGCTTGTTCCTTCGCCGTGCGGAACAGATCGCGGACACGACTGGCACCGACGCCGACGAACATTTGAATGAATTCGCTGCCGTTGACGCTGAAGAAGGGCACGTCCGCTTCGCCCGCGATGGCGCGTGCCAACAACGTTTTTCCCGTTCCCGGAGGCCCGTTTAGCAGCACACCTTTGGGAACAAAGCCACCCAGTTTTTGAAACTTCTCGGGCGTCTTCAGGTAGTCGACAATTTCCTGCAGGTCGGCTTTGACGCCTTCCAACCCCGCGACGTCGGTGAACTTGATGGCCTTTTCATTCGCCTCGAAACGCTTGGCGGGACTCTTGCTGAATCCCGACAAAAACCCGCCGCCCATGATGTCACTGCGTGTCCGACGAATCATCACAAATAGGAATGCGATGATCGCCAGCGGCAGCCCGACCATGATCAGCAGACTGAGAATTTCGCCGGTACGGTCGCGTTCGGCGAACTCATAAGGCACCTCGGCCTCACGCAACTGGTCTTCCAGTTCGATGGTGGCACCGGCGTCACGGTTGCGAGTGACGTAGAACTCTTTGCGGTATTTCTGGACCGTGTCGGCATCGGCGGATTGTTCGGACGCCGGCTTGTTGGGCCGGGTTTTGAATTTTCCGCGGATGGTTTCATCGGTGATGACGACACTTTCGATATTATCGCCGGCCAGTTCGTTCTGGAAAAAGCTGGCGGTGACCCGGTCGCGTTCTTCGCCACGATTGAAAAACAACATCGCGATCAGCCCGGCCACCACGAGGGCGATCAAAAACGAATTGTTTCCCCGCTTGCGACCATCGGCGGCCGAATCGGTCTTCTCCTCCGGACGATTTTCCATCGAATACCTTTCCCGAGCCCCCGGGCGGGACGCTCCGAACGTTCAAAATTTGTTTAAGCCGACGACGTCATCGTAGGCGGTCGAACACCAGTCTAGCACTGACACCCCCAAACGTCCGACCCCACTGTGCGACGGTCAATCGACGCAAATCAGGCCGCGGCGACCAACGGTACAGACGTGCCGGCGTCCTAGTCGCCGGACGGTTGACCGGACAACCACTGGGGATCGACGGGATACCCCTCGCCATCGGCACGGATCAAATGACCGCGAACGACGTCGGCAGATAAACCACGGATCTCCTGGATCTGGCTGCAGGTGTAACCATCGCGGCGAAGCTTCCAGGTCCAGTAGTACGCCGCGGCGGTCCCGGACGGTTCTGAGGAATCATCGTCCTGGCCGCCGACTGCCAAATCGCCAGCCTGGGGAGCGTCGGCCAGACAGTCCAGCACGATTTGGACCAAATCATGCCCCGCCGACTCAATCAGTTCCGCCGACACACCTTCGACCGATTCCAATTGCGTCGTCGTCTGGGGTTGCCGGCGGGCGATTCGCTGAAGCGTTGCGGCAGAAACGATCTGGTGGGCGGGAACCGCCATGGCAGCGGCGCGTTTGCGTCGAAACCGCTTCAATCGTTCTTCCAGATCGCTACGCAACTGTTCATCGGGACTGATGGCAACTGATGAAGCGACCAAGTCGGCTTCGGCGGATTGCTTGCCCGCCGCTGGCGTGCCGGCGGGCGCCTCGGGGGCCCGCCCCGGGTTGGTGTCGATCCGCAGGGTGGTTTCCGACGCTGGCGGTGTCGAACCCGGATTCGATGTCTCCGGCGGATTCGGTGGTTTCGGGGGCGGTGGAGCATCCGGCTCGGTCTTGGCCGCGGCGGTGACGTCCGCCTTTTCCAACGATCGAACGGCGGCGGCCAATTTTCGTGCAAGCGGATAGGCGGGCTGGAAACTTTCGGGAACCGACGCTTTGGCATGCATCACGTCGCGCCCGTCATCGGTCAAATGCACCGTGGGACGTCGCTGATCGACCTCGACCTGTTTCAGCAGTCCCGCAGCAATCAGTTCATCCATCACTTGGACGACCTCGGTTTGACGAAGCTTGTCCAGCAGACCGTAGGTGCTAAGCCGATTCAATTTCCATTGCTGCAGCTTTTTGCTTTTGCTGCCGCACAACATCTGTGCCACCAATGTTTTGCCGAATCGTCCGTGCGTGCGGGTGACGCCGCTCAACACCACTTGGACGCCGCGTTGCAACAGCACCGGATCGATCTTGGACACGCCCGATGACGGCGTCGCAGTCATCTTTGCTGCCGACACGACACCAGCATCTGCACCGGAGCGTTGTCCGGTCGGATCACACCGATCGCATAATCCACAGTCGTTTGCATTCGGGTCACCGAAGTACCGCAAAACGACTCGCTGACGACAGCCAGACGTACGCGCAAAGTCGATCACCGCATCCAGTTTTTGATACTCCGCGTCCTTGCGCCGTTGCAATTCGTCAAAGTCGATCGCTAAGTCGTCAAAGCGAACGTCGCGGCGTGTGAAGTGAATCGCCCGGCCGCGAAACGGCGGGACGTAGTCGAACGAACGCAGTTTCTGTAGTTCGCGCAGTGTTCGTGACAGCTGTTCACGGTCCACCCCCGCCAATTCGGCCAAGCGTGACGGCCGCACATACACGTCTTCGCCGCGTCGACGCCCCACCACTTTTTCGATGGCCGTCATCACTTTGCGTCGCAACTTGGCTTCGCGCGGCAGGTAATCCAGCAACGTGGGTGTTTCGTCATCGATCCGAACCACCGCGTGGTTGCTGCTGCTGTCCAATCGCCGCAACACCCCGGCTTTGGCCAACAGCGTTTCCGCGGTTCCGATCGCTTCAGCGCTGTCTTTGACATCGATCGCCTGTCGGACTTGATCCAAGGTCAGTTCGATCGGGTCGTCGTCCAGTGAACACAGATACTGGTAAACCTTTTGAACCGTTTCCCGCGACGGATAACGATTCTCGATAAAGAATTCTTGGATGTAGCGGTCTTGGTAGGAAAACATCAACCGACAGCCGCTCATTTTGCCGTCACGACCGGCCCGTCCGGCTTCCTGGTAATAGGCTTCCAGGCTGCCCGGCATGTTGTAGTGAATCACGTACCGGATATCGGATTTGTCGATCCCCATTCCGAACGCGTTGGTGGCGACAATCGCGGCAAGCTTGCCCGACATGAAGGCTTCTTGAACCTGGTGTCGCTGTGCCGGATCCAACCCCGCATGGTAAACCCCGACTCGTTTACCACTGCGATCGGGCAACCAGTCACCGATCGCTTCACAACGTTTCCGCGTGGCGGCATAGATGATTCCCGTTCCGTCCGTCTGTGCGACGTGCTGGGCCAGACGTTCGTCTTTGGACGAATCGCCTTGAAAATGATCGACCGTAAAACGCAAATTCGTTCTGGCAAATCCGGTGACGAAGACCGACGGTTGGTCCAGATTCAACAAACCACAGATATCGTCACGGACCGTCGGAGTTGCCGTTGCCGTCAGGGCAATCGTTTGCACATTGTTCAGGTAACGCTGACGAAACGCCCCCAGACGCGCATAGTCGGGTCGAAAGTCGTGCCCCCACTCACTGACACAATGGGCTTCGTCAATCGCCAACAACGACACCTTCACCCTGCGGATCGCTTCCAGGAACCGTCCATTCCGCAATCTTTCCGGCGCGATGTAAACCAGTTTCACTTGGCCCGATGCCATCGCTTCGATCGTTGCATCGTGTTCGACCATTGTCAGGCTGCTGTTCAACAGCCGCGCGTCAATGCCGCGGGCCTGCAACGCATCGACCTGGTCTTTCATCAGCGCGATCAATGGCGACACGACAATGGTTGTTCCCTCGCGGGACAAGGCCGGCAATTGATAACACAGACTCTTGCCGCCCCCGGTCGGCATGATGCACAAACAATCGCGACCATCGGCGACCGCATCAATGACGTCTCGCTGCCCCGGGCGAAACGATTGCAACCCGAACCGATCCAGCAGCGATTCGGGGTTGCCCGTTCCGGGAACCTGATGTGCGACCTTCACATCCGCCATCAATTCACCAGGCTTTTCAAGTTCGGCATCTCTTCACGCAGCGTTTCCAGCACGTCATCGGGAACGTCCAAGTTGGTCACGTGCAAGGTTTCCAGTTCTTGTAACTTCGTCAGCCGAGCCACGCCCTCGGGTGAAACACTGGTTTTCCCAAGATGCAAAAATGTCAATTCGGAAAGCCCGACAATGGTGTCGATGGACGCATCAGTGACACCGGGAAGGTTGTCCAGATTCAACGAGGTCAACTGCGTCATCCCATCCAATGCTTTGACACCGGCATCGTCCACCTTGCAAAGCCACAAGTTCAGCTTGGTCAGTTTTGGCATCTTGGCGATCCAAGGCATCCCCTGGTTCCCGAAATCGGTTTCGGCCAATTCCAAATCGACCACCGGCAACGTTGCGATGGATTCAAAGGAGTCTCCGGTAACGCCGCTGCCCCGCAAACGTAACTTCTTGAGTTGGCTCATCGCCGTTAGAGCGGGCAATACACGATCGTCGAAGTTCTTGCCGGATAAGCTTAAGTCTTTCATCGCGGTCAGTGATTCGATCGCCGACATGCCTTCGGACGTCACGTCGGGCGCCCCGTGCAAATGCAATAGTTGCAGGTTGCCTTGCTGAGACACCTTGGCAATCGTCGCGTCGGTGATCGAAGTATCCGTCAGCCGCAGACGGCGCAGCGTCGGGATACCGACAATGGGCAGCGCCGCCGTATCACCAACCTGTGCCCCAGTCATCCGAACCTCTTCCACACCGGGCAGTGAAAGCGTGGCCGCCACGACCACGGGCAAATCGTCCGCCGCGATGTCATTCAAATACACCGCGCATCGTTCGTTGCCTTTGGTCCAATGAACTTCGCCACCGAGCCGCTGGATTTCGGGTGATGAATCCACCGTGTTCGCCGCATCGTCCGGACCAACCTCGGGTGCGTCTTTGCGTGCGTCTCGGCCACAACCGGCAACCAAAATGACACCGACCCCCAAAACGATCAGGGAAAACGCTCGGATTTTCCGGCGTCGGGATTGCAATCTGCCTAGCACGTCGATGTCCTCCATTGGCCCCGATGCAAAGGTCGCCGCTGCGGCCCACCGCAGGAATCGGCAGCAAGCGTCGACAAAGATGCTATTGTGCGGGATGACCGGGCCGACGGGAACAGGCAACCAACGGCGCTTGTGCACCAGCCTGATCCGAATTGCCGGACCGTCCGGCCCACCAGTGAAGCGATCAGTCGAGGACATAGACATGGACGAAGACCGCGAATTGAACGACGAATCCACCTATGTGTGTGACGGATGTGGCGAAGAGATCGTGATTCCGATCGACGTCACCGAAGGTTCCCGGCAAGATTATGTCGAAGACTGTCCGGTGTGCTGTCGTCCCAATCACATCCATGTCGACGTCCGTGATGGCGAAGTTTTCGTGTCCGCCGACGCCGAACAAGACCGTTTCTGAATCCGCGTCGTGCGCATCAGTACCTGCTTATTGCCGTCGCTGCGGTCGGCCGATTTTTCGGCGGACTTGGCCATCGTGATTGACGTTCTGCGGGCGACCACGGTCGCGTCCACTGCCCTGGGCAATGGCGCCGGAATTTTGTGGACGTGCCCCGGCATCGATGCGTCGCGAAAATTGTCCGAACGAATCGCCGCGGCCACCCCAACCCCACCGCTGCTGTGCGGCGAGCGGCAATGCCACCGGATCGAAGGATTTGATCTGGGCAATTCGCCGGCCGAATATGGGCCGTCGGTCGTTTCCGGACGCGACTTGGTTTTGACGACCACCAATGGAACCGCCGCCGTCGCCGCGGTCGGTGATGTGCGTCAGGTGATTCTGGGTTCCTTCGTGAACTTTTCCGCGATCCGAAACGCGATGTCGGGTCATGAAAACGTATTGCTTGTCTGTGCGGGCACCGACGGCGAGATCACCTTGGAAGACGTCTTGCTGGCCGGCGCAATCATCGAAGATGCCGTCACCAGCGATGCCGCGACCGTCGCCGACGATTCCGCCGAAATCGCGCGGGCGACGTGGCGTCAGCAGTTTTCCGCACCCGTCCGGTCGTTGGCGGCGAACGACCTGGCCGGTGGCCTACGACTGGGCCGCGGCGGACGCAATTTGGTGAATCGCGGCTACGCAGGTGATGTTCTGCGATGCGCCCTAATTGACAACTGTCAGGTCGTTCCGACGCGAATCCGATTCGACGCCGAAACCAACGGGACGGCGTTTGCCGATGCACGCTAAGCAATCGTCATCGTCGTAACGATTGACCTTGTGACGACGGGGCCATTCAGGAGATAACGCGGACGGACTGTTGGCTGCGAACCGATCGACCTTCCACCTGTATCCCCAGACGTTTGGAACGTGACACGCATTGATCGCTACATCTTGGTGCTGTTTCTGCGCACCGTATTGATCACGTTTTTTTCGCTGGGTGGCGTCTTTGTCGTGTTTCATGCGTTTCACAGCATGGACGAATTGACGCGACGGGCCGAATCCAGTGGCGGTTGGTTTCCGACGCTGATCAGTTCGTACGGCCCGTTGCTGTTGCTGCTTTTCGACTGGACCGGCGCGATCATTACGTTGATGGCGTTTCTGTTCACCGCCGGTTGGCTGCGGCACACGGGGGAACTGACCGCAACATTGTCGGCGGGAATCTCCCACGGCCGAATCTTGCGGCCGATGGTGATGGCCAGTGCCGCCATCATCATGGTCCAGTTGGCCAATCGCGAACTGGTGCTGCCGCATTTTCGCGATAGCCTGACGATGAAATCGAAAGACTTGGACGTCAACGCGGCGCAACCGGTGACGTCGCGTTACGACCGAATCAACGGCATCCTGATCGACGGCAGTTCGCTGGTTGCTACTGAAAATCGCATCACCGAACCCAGCTTTTTGTTGTACGGCGACTTCGACGGTTTTGGCGATCTGCTGACCGGCACCGACGCCGTCTGGTTGGCCGCCAGCGACAAGCACCCCGATGGTTTCCTGGTCCAAGACGTCCAGCGTCCCGAGTCCGTTTCGCAAGTCCCCACGGTCTATTTCGATGGACGACCGATTCTGATGACGGCCACTGACCAAGATTGGCTGAATCCTGACGAGTGCTTCGTCGCCACCCGGATCGGCATCGATTTGCTGCAGTCCAATTCCACCGCCACCAAACAGGCATCGGTTCTGGAACTAGTCGGTCGCGTCTGCAATCCAGCCGTCCACAGCAGCGACGCGTTGCGGGTCTATCTGCACGAGCGAGTCGTCCGTGTTCCCTTGGACATGGCTTTGGTGCTGTTGGTGTTGCCGTTGGTGGTCAATCGTCGTCAACAGAACTTGTTCGTCTGTATTGGGGCGGCGATCGGTATCGTCGTTTTCTTCTTTGGGCTAAAAACGGTGGCCGGCGGAATGGCGGGCAGTGGCTATGTGTTGTCACCCGCGATGGCCGCTTGGATCCCACTGTTGGTGATCGGTCCGGTCGCGTACGTCCGGTACCGCTTCGTCCAAACGGTTTGAATCGGCGTCGCATCCGCGTGTCGCCGTTCCCATCTGCAACGGTCACGGCACGTGAAGCCCGACGAAATTTCGATTGTCATTCCCGCGTTGAACGAAGCGGATCACATCGCCCCGTGCATTGATTCGGCCTTGGCGTCGGGGGCAACCGAGATCATCGTCAGCGACGGCGGCAGCACCGACGCAACCGCTTCGATCGCACAAAACTCTGGTGCCGGGCACGTCATCCGTAGCCTTCCCGGACGCGGTATTCAAATGAATTCGGGGTCGGTTTTCGCCCGTGGCAAAGCCATTCTGTTCCTGCACGCCGACAGTCGTCTAGGCAAAGACACCTTGGACCAGATCTGTCGCTTGGACGACGAATGGGTCTGGGGCGCGTGCCGCCAACGCATCGAATCTTCCGAACGTATCTATCGCTGGATCGAATCGGGCAACGCGGCAAGAGTCCGCTGGATGTCGATGGCGTTCGGCGACCAAGCCATTTTCGTCCGCCGCGACGTCTTTAAGTCCGTTGGCGGGTTCAGCGAATCACCACTGATGGAAGACGTCGAACTATCCAAAAGGCTGCGAAGTCGCGGCCGGCCAAAACTGATTGATGGCCCGGTCATCACCAGCGCGCGCCGCTGGCAAAACCGGGGACCGGTCCGCCAGACGCTGCTGAACTGGCGAATCCAGATCGCTTACAAACTTGGTGTTGCACCGGAGACCTTGGCCGATTGGTATCGCGGCAAGTGATCTACGGCTTTGCCGACGCGAGCGGGACCAAGGCGATCGCGTCGGCAATGACATGCCCATCGGTCCCCCGATTACTGATTCGAACGGTGACCGACTGTCCGGCCGATAGCGAGTATTTGCCCAGGGAAACGAAACAGCCATCCAATGTAGGGCTTTCTTTCTGGTTGACGGTGGCGGCCACTTGGTTTTCCCCCCACCGAATCAGAACCGGCACATTGGTTGCCCGATTGGAATGCGGTGTGTATGCCAGCCGCAAATCGTATTCCCCGCCGTCGTCAACGGTGATCGTAAAGGTCGCGGTCGATTTGCCGTCTCCCGCATTCCCATCGTGCAGATAGTCGTAACCGACATGGCTGGGCGCAGAATGACTGGATTGCCAATTGCCCGTGGTCTGTGCTTTCGTGTTGTCAACGACCAAGCCATCAATCGACTTCACAGGAATTGATTGCGATCGATTCGAGACGGCATTCAAGACATCCGCCGGTGTTTCCAGCACTTGTTCGTCGTCCAACAACTCCTTGCGCAATTCCGCGTATGAAACATCCTGAACCGCGACGTCGTGATCAATTGCAATGGCGGCGGCGGTCGACGCGGATTGTCCCAGGATCATGAACACGGGTTCCATACGAATCGAACCAAAAGCGATGTGAGAGCTGGACACACAGACGGGCACCAACAGATTTTCGCACTCGGCCTTCTTCGGTACCAACGCTTGATAGGCGATCTGATACGGGCCCCGTGTCGACACACCGATATCGCCTTCGTTTTGCACATGACCATGGTCATCGACGTACCGCTGGACGTTGTGTGAATCCATCGCATAGCTGCCCATGCCCACCGAACAGGGCGTTTCCGTTCGCTTCAACAGATGGTTTTCGGTCATCACCATTTCGCCCATCATTCGGCGGGCTTCGCGGACGTAAATCTGATGCGGCCAATTGCCGTTGTCTTGAAACTCGTCCGCCGCCAAGCCCCATTGGTTCATTCGATCGCGTGTCGCCTGTGGTACACGCGGGTCGGTGCAGATGAAGTACAGCCAGCCTTTCTGATAGCGCTCGTGTTCGGCGATGATTTCGCGACGTCGCTGGTAGCTGGCTTCGGGATATTCGTAGTTCATGCCGATGTTGTCGGTACTCATCGGACCATGGTTGTTCGTGTCGGTCTTTCGATTGGGAATCGGATCAAACTTTCGAAACGTGTCAGTCCAACCGGCTTGATAGACACGGCCCAGCAATTCGTAGTCGGCCGGATCGTAGCCATCGGGCTTTGCAAAGGGGACCCGGTTATCGGGATGATCCGTCAGACACATGCGAAAACAATAAGCTTGGATCCGGTGGTCCGCGGCACCATATTCGCCGGGCGGATCATCGCTGACTTTTGCGATCACGCCGCTGGACGGGTCACCAGGGACCACATAAGGATCGATCGGCGAATCGACGGCTTTGAAATGATGGCGGTGATGATAAACGCCGGTTTGAATACCGTTCCATTGTTCACCGTACGTATCCATGGATTCGCGACCGACGTGATAGCTGACACCCGCGGCCGCCATCAGATCACCTTCATAAGTCGCGTCGATGAACATTTTGCCTTGATAGACACTGCCATCTAGCGTGGTGAACTGTGTGATACGTCCATCGACCACGGTGACACCGTTTTCACGATTCAGCCACCGGTCGCGGTGCACAACGATCTGGTTTTCGTCGACCCAACTGTCAAAGATGGCTTCGGCCACGTGCGGTTCAAAGATCCACATCGTGCGTCGATCGCCATCGATCGCCGGGGTTCCCTGGCCGCGATTTCCGTAATCCGAACGTGGCTGCCATTGCCAGGCCTGGTCGGTTTGATAGTGGTCGTAAACGCGGGCATAGAATTCTCGGGCGATCCCGCCGATGACCGCTTTGTTCCCCGTGTCGGTCCACCCCAAACCGCCGCTGGTCAATCCACCCAAGTGCTTGTCCGGCGATACGATGACGACCGACAGGCCATCGCGTTTCGCTTGAACCGCTGCGGAAATCGCCGCTGATGTACCGCCATAAATGACCAGATCGCGACGCACACGGACCGGTTCCTCTTGGCTTTGTTCTTGAGTCTGGCTTTCATTGGCATCGGCAGCGAACACCGGTTGCACACAGATCACCATCAGAGCGATGGCGAAGGCTTGTCGAACAGTCATGGGGCACACACGCTGGGGAAGCGAGTCAAAAGGCGGGAAGAAACCTGCCACCGTCGGTCGCGATCAACCGATGCGTCGATGATGCAACCCGGGCCAGCTGACGCCACAGCATACTGCCCTGCCCTGTTGCCGTGGGCACAAACGCCGATCCCGATCAGCCGGCGGCGCGTGGGTGCGCCTTTTCGTAAATCTGCCGTAGCCCCGCGGCGCTAACGTGCGTGTAGATCTGTGTGGTCGACAGACTCTTGTGGCCCAGCAGTTCTTGAACGCTGCGAATATCGGCTCCGCGGTCCAGCAAGTGCGTGGCAAAACTGTGTCGCAGCGTGTGTGGACTGGTCCGTGAATCCAGATCAGCCAGACCGATGTATTTTTCCAACATCCGTCCGACGCTACGTGTGGTCAGGTTTCGGCCGAATCGATTGACAAAGACCGGGGCTTCGCGGCCGAGTTGTTCGACCTTGGGATCGCGAACCCGCACCCGCGCATAGCGATCGATCGCCCGCAGCGCGAATGATCCCAGCGGACTGATTCGTTCCTTGCGACCTTTCCCGC
The DNA here is from genome assembly GCF_007752935.1 of Crateriforma conspicua. Lineage (NCBI taxonomy): Bacteria > Pseudomonadati > Planctomycetota > Planctomycetia > Pirellulales > Pirellulaceae > Crateriforma > Crateriforma conspicua. The sequence continues at coordinate 6,601,562 of NZ_CP036319.1, forward strand.
GCACGCGAACGATCTGTTCGTGCGGGTCGACGTCGCCGTCGCGGATCCCGACCAGTTCGCTGACGCGAAGCCCTGCGGAGTACATCGTTTCCAGAATCGCCCGGTCTCTCAGTCCCGCCGGATCGGCATCGGGCGGTGCCAACAACAGCCGTCCGACCTCATCGGTGCTTAACACGTGCGGCAGCTTTCGCTGTCGGCGTGGGTTACGCAGCGGCTTGGCGGGATTGCTGGTCGCCATCCCCTCTCGCATGGCAAAGCGATAGAAACTGCGCAGCGATGCCAACTTTCGGGAAATGGTCGCGCGTGCGTATCCGGCTTCGGTCAAAGCCGCCTGGAAGGTGCGCAGCTGTTGTGGCGACAGATCATCCGGCTTGGGCGTGCCGCCGGTGGTCGCTTGCAACCATTCCAACAATCCGAACAGATCTTCGCGATACGACTTGATCGTCAAGTCGGACGCATTGCGTTCGGTGGCCAAGTATCGCAGAAACGAGGTGATCGCTTGTTGCATTGCCCAAAAGAGCCCGAAACGTTTGGAAGCGGACGCCTAAAATTCGTCCGATGACAGACTGTCCAACTCCGCTTCGTAATAATCACAGGCTTCATCGGGCACGGCGTCACGGATCTTTCGGCTCAGCATCGCGGCGTCGTACCAGCTGAAATCGATTTCCGGATTGGCGGCGAATCGGGCCAGCTGACGCAACGTTTCGTCGCGGTTCTGATCGTCGAACAAAAAGAGAAACTTCTCTTCACCTTTGACCAACGCCAGTACGTTGATTTCCGCATCCATTCGATTGTTCCCGATGGTCCGTTGAACGCCCGTGGCCTTGGACCGAGCCGACAATTTGCCGCCCGGTGTGCCACGCTGACGAACATCAGTATCGGCTGAGCGGCCAACGCAGGATGAGGTCGCTTTGGTCCGCACCCCCGCGAGACTCCAGCATTTCGGCGATGTGAAGGTGACAACAGAAACGTACGAAATCATCGCTACGTTTCAGATATCCTTGCCAACCCATCCCGCGCGCGTCATCGCCCGTTTCAACGTAATCGGCAAGCCTTGCCGTAAAGTAAGGGTCGTCCCCGCGATACATCCGCGTTTGTGCCAAGACCGGCTTATGAGTGGGCGTTGCAACCGGTCGCACCGGAGCCGGCGGATCGGGGATCAAGTCGACCGGGCCGGGGAAATTGGGCGGCAAGCTTTCGTGCATCGCTCCGTCGGCGGTCCACGATTCCGCATCCAAGGTGACGACCGAACCATCCACGGGGTCTTGCAACATGACATCGCCGATGACGTTTTCGCCTTCGACATAGCCCGCTTGGACCGTCGCTTGGCTGTCGGGGCCTTGGTGGCCGTCGGGTTGTTGCTGGGCAACGGTCGGCGATTGGGTGGCCAGTTGGCTGCGGGCAAGTTCGAATTCGGCTTCCTGGACAATTCGACTGGGAATGCCTTCTTCCGCCTCGGTTCCCCACGGCAAACCATAACCGGGCGGAATTTCGTGGAAGCCTTCGTTGGCCGCATACCAGTGAACGGTCATGGCCATGCGGGGCGGGTAATACGATTCGTAATCGGTGACCGAACCGACCACGACCGCTTCCACGTTCATGAACCGGGCCAGATTCTGAAACTGTTGTCCGGTCGTGGGTTCGCCGAACTGCATCGCATAGGCGTGCCACTGTGCTTTGGTCACGCCGACCGGCAAAACCTCAAACCCGGGAACCGCTTGCAGCGCCGCATAATAGGCCTCGGCCACCTGTTCGGTGTCCAGCGTCGGCGATTGGCTTTGGTTGTAAAACGGCAACACCGCCACCCGCTTGAGCTGCGGGAACGGGTTGTGAAGCCGTTGACGGTACCGCGTTTCGGGAAACAGCGAACAGCCGCCCCAAATCGGGCACAAAGCGATCGTCAGCAGAATCGCGGGCAGATGACGGGTGGCGTGTTTCACGTTTACTCGGGCCGGCGCGCAATGAGTCCCGCGTTGCCTCCGTCCCTAGCTCTCTTGAATCGGCACGCATCGCGGCCGACTTGATTTAAATCCCAGCATTTTTTCCCGCTGGCGATCCGCATCAGCGAACGTACACCGGCACCAGCACGGTCGGCTGGTTGTAGCGGCTGGCCGCCGTTGGGATCGCGTGGAAGCGAGGCCGCAACGGCGAATGTCCCAGCCAAGCGTCGCGTTCCATCCGCGCCATACGATGCTTCATCCAGTAAAGCGCTCGTTCCTGACGAAGCATCGCGGTCCGCAGCTTTTTGTCGTACGCCTGTTCGGCGCGACGACGGTCCAGCGACGGATTTTCGGTCACAGCCGGCTGCTGCGTTGCGCTCGGCTCGGCCGATTCGGCGGGGCTGCCGTATAGCGGCAGACGATCGAACATCGGCGCGGCCGCATCGGTCGCACTGTCTTGCGCCACAGCGGCACCGGCGGAAAACACACAAACCGCGAAAGCGGACAACAGCAACGTCTTTTTCATTTCACCCGCTCGTACGCCGGAAGGTGTTTGGCCAGATTTCTGGGTTGATAGCCCTGCCCTTGGTATCGGCGATTGACCGAAGCGGCGCTTAGGCGTGCGAACGAAACAAGGGTGAATCAGACGCCCACAAACGGGTTATGCGGACGGATCTGGGCAACTGTATCGATTAGGGTGTTTATGCGGCGACCGCCCAGACGGCGTTGTCGCGGATGACGCCCTTTTCGTCGGCGAAGCGCCGGCTAAGATGAATCGTCAGACGCATACGACGTTCGTGATCCGACGGTGCGTCGCCCCCCCTTTGCGAATCGTTCATCGACGAACCGTTCCGTTTTTCAACCGTCCTGCCCGCTGAACAGACCTATGAACAAATTGATCTCCTTGGTTGCCGCCGCCCTGTTGTGCTGCTTCACCGTCGGATGCACCCCGCCGGCCGAAGACGTGGACGTTTCGACCGACACCACCGTCACCGAAACGGAAACCTCCAACACCACCACCGGTGTTGAAACCCCGGGCAGCAACGTCACCACCGGCAGCGAAACGCCCGCCGGCGAAACTCCCTGATTGACGGCCCACCGCCGTTGCGTTTGGCTGAGATTTCCCGCCGTTGCCCTAGAAGTCTTTGGGCCGTTCAATCACCGATTGGACGGCCTTTTTTAATGCCGCTTCGCCGGACAAGACCACCCAATCGACCTGAACCGCGGACAACGGCAGTCCGCCCAGTCGCGAGGTCTTCAGTTTCACAAGATCCTTGTGGGTACAGACCACTTCGTCGACGCGGCCATCCAGCCCGCCGATCCATTGGCGTATCCGCTGGACCGTGTCGGGTTCGTACCGGTCGTGGTCGGGCAAACGAAAAGAATCGACCATGGTCGCGCCGCACTGCCGCACCGTTGATTCGAAAGAATCTGGATTTCCGATCGCACACAAAGTCGCGATCCGGCGGTTTTCCAGATCACGGATCGGCCGGTTCGGGTCGGCATCATTGATCAAGCGTGACGGTTGGTGGTCGCTGGTGATCAGCGGTATCTGATCGCCGATCCGTCCGTCCACCTCAGCCAAGCGTTGCTGGATCGCATCCACCGTGTCGGCATTGACTTGGCCGCACCGGCTGAGGATCACCAGATCGGCACGTCGGATTCCGGTCACCGGTTCGCGCAGCAACCCACGTGGCAACAGGTGACCGTACCCGAACGGACATGTCGCATCGATCACGACAATGTCCAGATCGCGATGCAAGCGGCGATGCTGGAAACCGTCGTCCATCAAGATCACTTCGGCTTCCAATTCATCGACCGCGATTTTGGCGGCCGCCACCCGATCGGGATCCTGCAAATGCGGCACATCGGGCAATCGCGCGTACAACTCATCGGCCTCGTCGTTTTGGTCGGCGTCCCCACGCCCGTAACCTCGGCTGACCAATGCCACACGGTACCCGGCATCGCGGATCTGTCGGGCTAGAGCGGCAACGATCGGCGTCTTACCAGTCCCACCGGTCGTCAAATTGCCAACGCTAATGACCGGAACGCCACAATCGATCACCGCCTGGGGATCGCGATCGAAACGCCGATTTCGATGACGAACGCCCAATCCGTAAGCCAGGCTGCCGGCCCCCAAGGCCGCACGCAACAATCCCGCCGGCACACCGCGTTTCCGTCCCGACATGATTTCGCGATAATCCATCACCCGGCCACTACGTGTCGACGATTCCTGGAACTGGTGCCGTCGCGATTCCCAACAATCGCGACACTGTTTTTCTGGGTCCAGAATAGCGCCCCGACGTCCGGGCTGTCACCCTGCTTTGCCGTCACTGTCGCCCACATTTTTTACCGCCCCACACTTCTTACCGGCTGCCCCCATGCTGATCGATAGTCATCACCATCTTTGGAAATACAGCGTCGACGACTATGGCTGGATTGACGATTCCATGTCGGTGCTGAAGAACGATTTTCTGGCACCTCAATTAGCACAAATCGCCGATGACCATTCGGTTGATGGCTTCGTCAGCGTCCAGGCCCGCCAGTGCATCGAAGAGACCGATGCCTTGCTGGAAATCGCCGAACAGGAATCACGCATCCGCGGCATCGTCGGCTGGGTGCCCTTGGTCGATCCGGATGTCGACAAGCACTTGCACCGTTATGCGGATCAACCGCGGGTGGTGGGATTTCGGCACGTGGTGCAAGACGAACCCGATAACCGTTTCCTGTTGCGGGAAGACTTCAATCGCGGTGTCGGCCGGCTGCGTGAATTTGGTTTCGTCTATGACATTTTGATTTTCGGGCGACAGTTGCCGGCGGCACTGGAATTCGTCGACCGACATCCCGACCAAAAGTTTGTCTTGGACCATATCGCCAAACCGGCGATCGACGGCGACCACGTCAACGCGAATTGGATGACCAATTTCCGCCAGTTGGCCAAGCGTTCCAATGTCGTTTGCAAGTTCAGCGGCGTTGTGACCGAGGTCCGTGACGAACAATGGACGATCGACACGATCCGTCCGTACTTTGACATCGCGTTGGAAGCATTCGGCGCGGATCGATTGATGTTCGGCAGCGATTGGCCGGTGTGCTTGCTTCGTTCGCAATACACGCGGTGGCTGGACACAGTTCGGCAGCTGACCGAACCGCTGAGCGATTCTGAAAAGGCGCAGTTCTTTGCCCAGACCGCGATCGACGCCTACGGCTTGAAGTGATTCCGATCGCCGGAAAGGAATCCGATCAATACGACTTGGCAAAGATGGCGTAATGCTCCGCCGGCTTGCCGGTCAAAAAGCATTTGCCCGGATGGTTGTCGCCACGCGGAATGCACCGCGGGGTGACTTTCAGTTCTTTCAACAAATCGGCCAAGTCTGCTTCGCTGGCAAAGTGACACTTCGCAAAGCCCCCATGAATCTCCGGATTCTTGGCATTGGCCGGTGTGAAGAACGAACGGAAATCGGCTTCGTTGTCGATCGTGACGGTGTTGTCGTTGCGCATTGCCAGGGCGCGTTCAAACAAACCCGTTTGAATCTGGGCCAACAGGTCGCTCACCTTGGCGACAAATTCGGCTTTGTCCATGCCGATACTTTTGGGCTGATCACGACGGCCGACAAAGACGCTGTCGGCGGCCATGTCTTTCGGACCGACTTCCAATCGAATCGGAACGCCCCGTTTGACGTGGTACCACTTCTTTTCACCGCCGCGAATGTCGCGGTCATCGATTTCAATACGGATCGGTTGGTTGTCGTATTCTTGGGCGGCGATCTGATCACGAAGCTCGTTGACGTATTGCAAAATCTGGCCGCGTTGATCGTCGCCTTTGTATATCGGTTGGATCACGATTTGGATGGGTGCCAAACGTGGCGGCAAGACCAAGCCATCGTCGTCACTGTGGGTCATCACCAATGCGCCGACCAACCGTGTGGAAACGCCCCAGCTGGTGGTCCAAGCGTACTGGATGTCACCGGTTTCGCTTTGAAACTTGATCTCCTGGGCTTTGGAAAAGTTTTGCCCAAGGAAGTGACTGGTACCGGCCTGCAGTGCCTTGCGATCTTGCATCATCGCTTCGATGGACAGCGTTTCGACGGCACCGGGAAAGCGTTCGCTGTCGGTCTTGCTGCCGACGATCACCGGCATGGCCATCCAGTTTTCGGCAAAATCGGCATAGACGTCGATCATCCGCTCGGTTTCTTCGACCGCTTCTTCGGCGGTCGCATGAACCGTGTGACCTTCCTGCCACAAAAATTCAGCGGTCCGCAAAAACATCCGCGTCCGCATTTCCCAGCGAACCACATTGGCCCACTGGTTGATCAGGATCGGCAGATCACGATAGCTCTGAACCCACTTTGCATAGGTCGCGCCGATGATCGTTTCGCTGGTCGGCCGAACGATCAGCGGTTCTTCCAACTTGCCCGCCGGCCGCAGCCCGCCGTCGGGATCCGGTTCCAGACGGTGGTGGGTGACGACGGCACATTCCTTGGCGAACCCTTCGACATGTTCGGCTTCCTTTTCCAGAAAGCTCATGGGAATGAACAGCGGGAAATAGGCGTTCTGGTGCCCGGTCGCCTTGAACATGTCGTCCAGGGATCGCTGCATGTTTTCCCACAACCGGTATCCCCACGGTTTGATCACGATGCAGCCGCGGACCGCCGACGTTTCCGCCATGTCGGCTGCACGGACGACCTGTTGAAACCATTCCGGATAGTCTTCGGCGCGAGTCGGCGTGATGGCGGTTTTGGCCATGGCGGTGATGCAAAAGTTCGAGGCGTCAGAACATCAAGAAAACGCGTGCGAACCAGGCCCACACGCGTCGAACGAAAGCGGCATCGTACCGAAGCCGCCGGATCAGAATAAGACCGCGCCCGGCGGCCAAACCGGCGACGGCCTATCGCCGGATGTTCAGCAATTCGTCGATCAATTGCTGGCTGGTCGTGATCACCCGGCTGTTGCCCCGATACATCGTGCTGGCCAACACCAGATCGACCAAGTCTTTTCCGATATCGGTGTTGGACAGTTCCAACGCACCCCCGATGACCTTGCCGATCCCGTTTTCGCCGGGTGCCCCTTGGACGGGAAGCCCCGTGTTGATCCCTTCGGCGTACAGGTTCAGTCCCTTGGCCTCCAAACCGGCCGGGTTGGCAAAGCGAGCCAATTGCAATTGGCCCAGGTCCCGCGTGATCCCGTTGCTGAATACACCGCGGATCGTACCGTCTTCGCCGACCACAAAACTATTCAGCACCCCAGGTTCGCTACCGTCCTGCCGTGTCGCGGCCAACGAAGCCTCTTGGGTCGCCAAACCGGACACCAACGAAAAATCCATCTCAAACTGCAGTGGCGAAACACTGGGAACACCGTTCCGGCCGATGGCAATGGTCTCGTTGGTGGCATCGACAAAATTACCGTTGCCATCGAACGTGATCAGCCCGGTACCGACGGCAATCTCCGTTCCATCGCCCGGTTGGTTTTCCGGGCTGTCGGCGTACCAGCGGTACACGGTCGATTGATCGGTACGGCTTTCCAAGACGGCGGTCACACGCACGTTGATCGGAACCCCCAGTGAATCGTAAACGATGAAATCACTGGCGGCACTTTGGCCGACCGCGTCTTGGGAGACACCGAACGCCAAGTTGGGTGTGGTCACGGTGCCGACCGAATCGGTGATCCGAAACGCACTGAGGTCAATGTCCAAGGCGTTTAGTTCACCGTTGTTACTGACGATTCGAATCGTGCCGTTGTTGATGTAGGCTCCCGGCGCCAGATCCGCGGATTCACCCGGGATATTGTTCTCGCTAAGCGGGATCGGGTTCTGTGAATCAACTTGTGACGTTTGAATCCCTGACGAATCAACGACGAAATCCAAGAAGTCTTGAACGGTTGTCGTGTTGGTCACTTCGAAAGTCTGTTCGCCCAGTGATCGCCCACCTTTGCGGCCGCTGTAACTGAGCGTTCCTTCTTGGAAGACTTGTTCGTACGTCAAGCCATCACGCTTCAACACGTCGGTCAACAACGTGTTGCTGTTGATCGTCGGGCCGTCCATGTTCAACAACTGATTGCCGGCGGTGTCCAAGTCCGCGATCTGTGCATCGGTCTTGGTGTCCGTGTACGTTTCCCCCGGCGCGACGCTGTCGACCAAATAGAAGTTGTTTTGGTCACCGGCCAAGTTGCGATAGATCCGGATTTCATCATAGGCGGGAAAACCACCCGACACCGGCGGCGTCGGTGGTACCGGAAAATCGTCCAACGTCAAACGACCATTGACCACGCTTTGCGGACCAATCAACACACTTGGTCGCGATTCGACTTCACCGTTGCGGTGATACGTGATCATGTACGTGTAGTTGCCCGTCAGCGTTGAATCATCCAAGGCGTTGGCCGACAGCGCGGTTGTCCCGTCGTCGGTGAAGGTTCCGCCGGCGGTCGTCGTCCCCAGAAAGAAGAAATCGCTGCCGTCGGGTGACGTTCGATAGATGTTGACGTTGGGGTAATCGCCACCGGTGGAATCCGTCGGCAGATTCGTCAGTTCGATGTTTCCTCCCACACCGACGGTCGCCGAAATCGCACCACTGGGCGTCGATTCGCGTCCGTTGGCGTCGACCAGGGCGACTCGGTACTGATACGTTCCTGGGGCAAGCGTCCCCACGCCGGCGGTGCTGACGCCGATCGACGAACTGTCGGAAAACGGCGCGGTGCTAAGCGATACGCCCGACGCATCGGGACGTGGTGTTTGGGCGTCACCCAAAACCGCGCTTTCGATCACCTGGGCGGCGCTGGACACTTCACCTTCGGGGGTCAGCGTGCCCTCGAAGTTCACGATCTCGGTCGCTTTGGCAACACTTTCGGTTCCCAGCGGAACTTGCAGCGGCACCAAGCTGGATTTGTCCAAGCTGAACTGTTCGTCAACGCCGTAGCCCAACAAACGCTGACCGGTTGCATTGACCAGTTCGGCATCACTGTTGAGCTTGAAGATCCCGTTTCGCGAATACAACGTTTCGCCGGCGTCGCCTTGGACAACGAAGAATCCATCGCCCTGGATCGCCAAGTCCGACGACGAACTGCTGATTTCGATCGTCCCCTGGTTGTGGTTCGCAGCGATTTCAGCGATCTGAACCCCCAAGCCAATCTGGCGTGGGTTGGTACCACCGTTGCTGCCGGTGGGGCTGGATCCCAGGGTCAACGTCTGCAGAAACTGGTCGGCAAAGACGACATCGGATGATTTGAACCCAACCGTTTGTGCGTTGGCCAGGTTGTTACCGATCACGTCGATTTGAGTTTCCGCTGCACTTAATCCCGTCAGCGCAGTGGTCAAAGCGGATTGCAGACCCATGGTCGGTGTCCCCGGTTATCGTAGGCGAACCAGGTCAACCACCGATCGATCGGGCCACCGACGGCTCAGTCAAAGCCGCCGGGCGTCGCAACCGGTAAAGTTCACCCAGTTTGAATTTCGCGAATGTTCTTTACATCCATCGTCCGTTCACCCACATGAACTTTGACCGAACGTGATCCAGAATTCGGATCTGTTGAAACTGTGACGCGATCGACCGTGCCTTCGACGTCGGAAGTGTCATCGGCCAACCCCCGAACGGTCTGGCCGATCAAATTGCTAGCGGTCACCAATTCTTGGCTGTGTGAGAAATCGGACAGCGTTTCGCTCAGCGAGTCCGTCGCCCCGATTTCACGGATCAGCCCGATCTGCTGGATCATTTCCGAATTGTCCATCGGATTCAGCGGATCCTGGTTTTGCAGTTCTTCCATCAGCAACGTCAGGAAGTCGGTACTGCCCATGTCGTTGAAGCTTTGGTCGGACCCGCCGAATTGGCCCGCCGCTTCGGCCGACGAAAAATCCGCGCCGCCGGTGCCTGAGATCGCTGACATGTTGTTTGACCGTTGCTAGAAGATGCCGTGAAACAGTAGACGCGTTGGCGTACGGGCGAAGTGTCCCGCCGGATGACCGCGTTTTGCCGCCGTCCGGTGTCCCGGCGGTAGGGAAAACCAGTGGTGGTGATAGGAAACCAGACGGCCGCGAGGCGAGATCAATGCCGAAAATCGATGCCGCCGCCCGGTGTCGCCGCGGTTGCGGGCGGTTTCGCAGGTGCGGCCCCGGAAACGGATGGGTTGGCCGGCGACGGTGCGGTTTCCCCACCCTGGTACCGACGACGGTGACGCCCGGCGTCTTGCTGCGATTCGTCCCTGGTTTGCTGGTGATCGTGGAAACCGTTTTCACCCTCCGCGGACGATTCCTGTTCGACGCTCAACCGATCCACTTGCATGCCCTGGGCTTCCAAACGCGTACGCAACTCGGGCAATTGTTGCCGCAGCATTTCCGCCGCAGTTTCCGAATCGGCGACCACCCGTGCCTGGATCTTCTTGTCACGGACCTGCATTTCCACCCGCACGCTGCCCAGTTCGGCGGGGGCCAGTTTCAAACGAATGCTGCCGCCTTCGCTGCCGAAGTGTTGAAACGCCTTGCTGACCCGCTGCACCAGCCGGGCGCGCGTCACAGCGTCAGCCGGATTTCGCGGTTGTGCTGACTTGGACTTCGATGCCGATGCGGTATCGCTTGCCCCTTTCGCCTGCTGGATCGATTCGGTGACCGAATCGACTTTTCCGCTGGCGTTGCCACCGCGGGCAGCCGATTCGCTTGCCGCTTTGGACACTGCGGAAACGGCCGACGACGCGTTGGCCGCTGCAACGACCGGCCGCGTCTGGCCCGCTTCCACTTTGGTCACCGCTTCCGCAGATACCGTTGCCGCAGGTTCGCCGTCCGGAACGGGTGTGATCTTTGATGAACTGGGTGCCGCCGAGGATCCAGCGCCCGCGCCGTTTCCGACCGGTTCGCCCTGTGGTGCGGAGGATTCGGCACGCCGCTCCCTGGGATCGCGACGCCGCCGACCTTCACCGGCATCGGTTTGGGCCGCCGTCCAGGATTCAAAGTCGGCCGACGCCGGATCGTCGCCGGTGGTTGCTGATGGGTCATTGGTCGGGTTCGCCGCGACGGATTCGTCTTGACCACCCGCTGTGTCCAAGTCCGACTGGCCGGCGGACACCGGTGCATCGACTTGTTTCGTGTCAGACGCCTTGGACCGACGTCGCCCATAGCCTTCCGCCGCGACCACGGTTTCCGCTTCGACTTTGATTTCACCGGTGTTGGTTTCAGCTTGGGCGACTTCCGTCGCTTCGATCTCCGCCGCCTCGATCGTCACGGCGTCGGCAGATTCCTGTTTCACGTCGACCGATTGTTCCGCCGGTCCGTGTTCGGTTTCCACCGCTGTCGTCCACTGGGCGGACGTTGCGTCGACGTCGGCATCGCCCGAAACAGTTTGTTTCTGCGTCGTTGATTCTGCAGACGAATCGTCGTTGGAATCGTTGTCGGACGAATCCGACGCTTCAGTGGGACCCAAATCCGTCAGCGACGTGTCAGGTTCGCTGGTGGCGTCGGTCTGCTGGACCACGGGCTGCGCGACGGACATCGCGGCAAAGATTTCGGCGAACGGATCGACCAGCCCCGTTTCCGCGGTCAAACGATTCGCGTTCAAGACGGTCCTGGACCGACGTGAAACCGCCGACGACGACGCTTGGTGCGCCGCGTCGCTTTGTTGGATCACCGACATGCCAACCGACCCCCCAGTCCTTTGGCGTAACGATCGAAAGGACGACCACCGCGACTGAGAAGTCTTTAACCGATCCGATCAACGGCCGGCTTGTTCGATCGCAGTGGTCTCCGGCTGTCCGTCACCGATCCGACGAATGATCTCGTGAAGCTTATCTTTTTCGTCTTCGGTTTCGAACTCTGCCAATATCTCTGATCGTTTATCAATTGGCATGGCTTTAATGATACCGACGACCTCATCAATTTTCTCATCGTCATAAATTCTCAAAAGCTGGTCCTTTGCCGCGTCGGCTTCCAGCGATTGGATCGTCTGCTGACGTTCGATCGCCCCCTGATCTCGGATCCCCGCTTTGACCCGCGCGATTTCATCGTTGATCGATTGGATCCGTCCGTCGAACACCTGGGTTTCTTCCACCAGCACCGCCATTTGCTCGCTCAGTTCGTCGCGGGCACGCTTTTGGCTTCGCAATCGCAAGTCCATGTTCATGCCTTCCAGACGCCGGGCCTCCAAGATTTCTTCGAAATCAGGCTGTTCGCGTTCTTCCGCGTCACGCAAGATTTTTTGCAATCGGTTCCCACTGATATCAATGCCGTTCATCAACGCAACGACTTTCACGCCAGTTTCATGGCTGAGCGATCCGGTGGACGCGAAATAGCCCAACATGATCATCTGGGTGATGACCGTGCCGATGCAAAACGCCGTGAAGACGCGCAGGATCAATTTCATCATTCATGGCCTCCGTCGTCGATCAGTCGCGGCCGTCATCCAATGTTTCCGTGTCGTGGCCCGTTGCGGCGGCACGCTGGAAATTCCGAGATGCGGCTTCGTCCAATTCCAACTGTTCGCGGTGATTTTGTTGTTCGCGATAGCGTTGCTGGTCAATCTCTTTCAGTTTTTCCCAGCGTTTGACTTCGATCTGTGCCGTTTTCAGCACTTCTTGGCGGCGTTGCAGTTCCTGGACCAGCTTTCCACGGGTGTCAGCCAGACTTTGCAGATCCCCCTGCAACTGTAGGTCATAGCGGCCTCCCTGCAGCATGCGGTCAACCGAAACGTTCCCGGTCAGTGATTCTCCCGACATCGCCTGCTTTAGACCGACACGAGTTTGTTCGACCTCCTGCATCTGCTGATCGATCTTGGCAATCGCCGCGTTGGCCTGTCCCACAGCGGCACCGGCCTCGTCACGCTCTCGCTCGCGAAGTCTCAGCAGAATGTCAAAGCGATACTGAAAGGACATCCGTATCCCCGTTTGGCTTGTTCAGCGTTTCAAGCGTCGGAAAGCAATCAATGAACTCATGTCCCGGCGGCCAGCTTCACTAGCATTTGAGTGGTGGTTTTCAGCGGCGTTGCGTCCTGGGCTTGTTGGATCAGGAAGCTGCGAATCGGATCGCGACGTGCGATCGCGGCGTCGACCTTGGGATCAGCACCCTGTTTGTAGGCACCGATGGAAATCAAATCCGCGTTCTTGCGATATTCCGCCATCAATCGGCGGACACCGGAGACCGCTTGCAGGGTTTTCGCGTCCAGCAATTCCGGTTGCAGCCGGCTGAGACTTTGCAGCACATCGATCGGCGGATAGTGCGCTTCCTCGGTCAACGCACGATTCAGCACGATGTGTCCGTCCAACAATCCCCGCAACGCATCGGCGATCGGTTCATTGTTGTCGTCGCCTTCGACCAACACGGTGTAAAACGCGGTGATCGATCCGGTGTTCGTTCGACCGGCTCGTTCCACCAATCGCGGCAAGCTGTTGAAAACGCTGGGCGGATATCCACGCGTCGTCGGCGGTTCCCCGGCGGCCAAACCCAATTCGCGTCCCGCCATCGCGAACCGTGTCACGCTGTCCAGCAGCAACAACACATTGTGTCCGGCGTCGCGAAAGCTTTCGGCGACTGCGGTGGCGGTCCATGCCGCGGCCACCCGCTGGGTCGCCACACGATCACTGGTTGCGACAACAACCACGCTGCGTGCCAGCCCGGCGGGACCCAGACAACGCGTGATGAAGTCCTGCACCTCGCGGCCCCGTTCGCCCACCATGCCGATCACGATGCGATCCGCGGCGGAATTACGAGCCAACATGCCCAACAGAGTACTTTTGCCGACGCCGCTGCCGGCGAAGATGCCCAAACGTTGACCCAGTCCACACGTCAGCATGCCGTCGATCGCGCGCACGCCGGTTTGCATCGGAGTATCGATCGGGGGCCGTTCCAGCGACGACGGTGGTTGTCGGTCGGTGTCGATCGGAATCAAATCGTCCGGCAATGGCTTGCCGTCAATCGGGTTTCCAAACGCATCCAACACACGGCCACACAACGAATCGCCGACGCGAACCTTCAGCGACGTGTCCAACAGCCGAACGGGATCGCCGGCGGCAATCGCCCCCAACGTTTCCAGTGGTGCCAGCAGCGGTCGCACCCCGCGAAACCCGACCACCTTCGCAAGCGATCCGGTGCCCATGCCCGGCCCCACATGGTGATCCGGTGTAGTCACTGGGGCGTAGGACTGCCGGTCGAAGTTCAACTGACAAATCGCTCCCAGGGGCGCGGTCATGCCTTTGACTTCGATCGTTTCCCCGGTGATCGCCGCGACACTGCCACGAACCTCGTGCGGAAGCGATTGACGCACCATCGAAGCATAGGCATCGGGATCCGGCAGCACAGGGATTTGCATGGTCGTCGTCGTCATTGCAGCAGCTCCGCCAATCGGTCCAGTTGTGCCTGCAAACCGGCCCGGATTTCACCGCCACTTTGTCGAATCACGACGTCCGACATCGAAAGGCTTTCATCGGGCACCACCGTCGTGCGTTCGGGTAAATCCGATTGGGCGACCAGTTCATCCAGTTGTTGTCCTAGTTCGGCCAACAGTTCGGGGTGCACCGCGACGGTCAGATCGGTTGCCGCCCTCGTTTTCGACAACGCTTCGGCGGTCCACCGCAGCAAGACTTCCTTTTCGCTGTCGACACGCGCGACGACGATCTTTTCAATGGCGGCCAGAATGGTTTGCTGCAGGACGGATGCGTACTGCTGCATCCAGTCTTGATAGGTCTGTTGCAGTTCGCTGGTCGCCTTTTTCATCGCGGCAACCTGCTGCGTGGCCAAAGCCGACGCCTCCTTCTTCACGCGGGCGTCGACATCCTTTTCCGCCTGTTTCAAGCCTTCGGCGTGGCCGTCCTGGCGTGCCTGTTGCAGAACCTGTTCGGCTTGGGCTTTCGCCTGCCGCAAGACGTTTTGTGCTTCCGTCTTGGCGTGTTCCAACTGTGCCAATCCCTGACCGGCCAAGTCATCCAAATTGAATCCGGCCAGGCTGGACGCCTTCCGCGCCGCCGAGGCGGCCTCTTGTTCGGACTTGGATTTCAGAACGAATGCCATGACGCCTCAGGAATTTCCGCTGTTTGGATTGCTGGTGTGCTTGAAGGTTGTGCGAGCCCGATGAATGCGAGCCCAACGAATACGTCGACCCGATCGATCAGGCGGCTGCCGCCACCGCGGTGGACAACTGAGCTGCCACACGTTGTTTGGCTTGGTCGATATCCGAAATTTTTAGCGGCCCCAAGTTCGCCAAAGCACGACGGGTTTCTTTTTGTGCCGCTTTGGGCAGCATTGCGATCGCGCGATCGGCTTGTTTGCGTGAAATGCCACACAACGCCAGCAAGGCATCGCGTGTTTCAACCTTTCCCAAAGCTTGGCACAACGCCGCGGGCGATGATCGTTCCAGCCTTTGATGGATCTGCTGTGTCATCGCGTCGTCGATGGGCAGGCCACCGGCGAAAGACTCCGGTGCATCCGCCTGTCTTTCCGAAAGCGGGATCGTCATCGGCGTCCCGTTTGTCGACCCCACGGTCACCGACGATGATGGGTTGGGTTGGGCCGGTGGGTTTGCCGGTGTCGGTGAACCCGGAGAATCGATCGGTGATCGTGAAGGGGCCGGATCGTCACCGGGCATGGGCATTCGCGCCATGATTTGCCGCAGGGCACTAGCCCCGCCCGATGATTGAGCGGGCAATTCGATGTCCAAACACTTTGCCCGCAGCATTTCGGACACTTCGTTCAACGTGTCCGGTTCGATCGATTCCAATCGCCCGATCCGGCGCACAACGTCGCGTCGACTGGAGGAATCCAAACGCGACAACAGCTTGGCGGCTTTCTCCGGTTCGATGCTGGCCAGCACGATTGCGGCGATCTGTGGGTGCTCGCTTTCCAGGATTCGCGTCAGTTCGGCGTCGGGTACCGAATCCAAGAATCCCAGTGGATGATTCCGCTTGGGTGTCGCCTGGGGTGCGGCGGTTGTCGGATCCGCGGTACCGGCGGTAGAAACTTGAAACTCGTCATCGACGATGGGTGCATCGACACGATTTTGAATCGACCCGGAAAACGCCTGCAACGCTCGTTTGCGTTCCATCGGATCGACGTCGGCCAACCCCGTCATCGTGCGTCGCAACTGCGTCCGCTGTGTGTCGCTCATCTGCGACATCAATCGGTTGGCCAACGGTCCGGGCAGACTGCTCATCACGATCGCAACGCGTCGCAAGGACACTTCGCGATTCTGTGCGGCCTGTCGCCCGGCATTCATCCTGAAAGCCTTTCCTTGGGTGGGGAATCCGTGACGGTTTCACGACGCCGTCGAACATCGCTTTTAGCGTCCGGCGTCGACCGGGGCTAGATCGCTTCGGGCGGTTTGCCGGGCCTCGCCGGATTCGCGGATCTCGCGTCGCACGACCTAGGCGGCTTCGCCCACCCAGCCGCGAATGACGTTGGCGGCGACCTCAGGATTCGATTCGACCAAGTTGACCAATTCATCCTGTAACGAACCGCCGGTGATGGTCATTTTTTCGCCATCCTCGGGTTTCTTTTCTTCGGGCGGCGGCGGGGCGGGCAACTCCAAACCAAAGCCCTCGGTAAACTCGGCCGGAGTGTCCTTGCCGCCACCGGAAACCGCCGATCGTGCAACGAACAAGGCGAACACACCCAACAACAACAGGGCGATGCTTTTCCACGAATCGGCCAACCACGTCAGCGCCTGGCCGACCGTGTCCGCTTCCTCCACCACGGGGGTTCGCAAGTCGGGCATATCGACGACGGTGACCAGCGGTCGTGCGTCTTCGCCGGCGGCGACTTGCGGCAACATTGGCGTGACCAGCCCCTGAATTTCTTTCTCGATCGTGTCCCGCAACACGTTCAGATCGGCCGTCGTGGCTTTGGGCAACTCTTCGGCTGGCGTATCCGGGTTGTCCCGCATCTGTTGGTCCAGCCAGTACTTGTCGTAATAGCTGGTGGGCAGCGTGATCGTGGCCGTCACCCGCGTGGGCAGCAGCCCCAACGTCCGCGACTTTTCAAAGGTCTGGCCGACCACGCGATCACTCTCTTTCGTGTCGTCGCTCATGGTGGACGTTTGTGCCAAGTCTTCCAAGTTCCGCGCGCGATTGCCGATCGCGTTGGGTTCGGTGCCCGGAACGCCTCCGACCAGCGGCCGATTGGATTGCTGCGAAATCTTTCGTGTCTTTTCGCTGACCGTCGTCGGCTGGGCGTCGTACTGGACACGGGTTTGTTCGGTGTCCAGCGTCGAATCGATTTCCGCGTTAACTTCGACGACCACGCCTTCGATGTACGACAGCTGCTTCATGATTTGGCGACGCGTGGCTTCTTCGACTTCGCGTTCACGACGAATCCACGGGTCTTCTTCATCAGCCAGCGAGGAAGAATCGGGTGAATTCACGTCGGTCACGTTGACATCATTGACGTCCAATCCGAACGCCTTGGCCACGTATTCACGAATCGTGTTGACCCGGCCGCGTTCCAGCGGAAGCGAACCTTCGGGGGTGATCATGACAGCAGCGGATTCGTCGCGTTTGGCCTGGAAAGGCCGCCGTTCGCCCTGGGTGTAGGTCACCACCGCGAAACGAATGTCATGCATTTGTTCCAGGCTGCGGGCGATGTCCTGCTGTTTTCCGACCATCAACTTGGTCCGCACCATGACATCGGAATCAAACGGTCCGGCCGAATCCATCATGGCTTCCAGGTTGCTGCGCAGCCCTGGTGGCAGACTGGCCGCGTCTTCCAATGCGGCCAGAAATTGCGGCCTTTGCGACGCAGGAACACGCACACGACGGCCTTCGGTTCGCCATCCGCTAAGCTGCGCCTGTCCAAACGCGACGTCCATCGCGTTCAGCTCCGACTCGGTGTGCACCGTGTCACCGAACAGGTACACCGTTTCGTCGGTGGTGCCGCCCTTGACCAAGAACGCAAGACTGACGGCGATCGCCGTCACCAACAGCACCGCGATGACGCGGGACTGCATCGGCATGGCCAGGAAAACCTGGCGAGCCTGATCGAAAAGGTCACGAAAGAATGGCACGGGATTGAATGACTATGAAAACGAACAGGTGATTGAATCGGAGCAAGCTTTCGCCCGCTGGGGCGATGACGTTTAGATCTGGATCTGCTGAACTTCGCGATAGGCTTCCATCAATTTGTTCCGGACCTGCAACAGCATGCGAAACGCCAAATCAGCCTTTTGAACACTGGTCAAAACCTCCGCTTCGTTCACATCACCGCCGGTCAGCAATTGGTGAACGTTGTCATCGGCGGTTAGCTGCATTTGGTTGACTTCGCTGACCTTTTCCCCCAGCAACTCGGCGAACGATCCCATCGATTCGGTCGGTCGCGCCGGCGCGGCACCCATCGGATTGGGCGGCGGTGTCGGCGGTCGCAGCGATGGGATCGCGGGCATGACGGACAAGAAAACCTAGGGGGACAGGGGAACGAGAGGCGGACAAAGCGTTCAGGCCAGGATGGTCAGCCGTTCGCGGCCCATGTTCTTGGAGATTTCGATTACCCCGACGTTGGCTTCATACGCCCGCGTGGTTTCCAATGCGTCGACCATCTGGGTCGTCAGATCAATGTTGGGATACGCGACATAGCCTTTCCATTTGCCGTCTTGAATCGCCAGCGGATGATTGGGCTGATAGCGGTACTGGGGCCCCGATTGGTCCTGCAGGATTTCTTTGACCTTCACGCCCGCGACCCCCTGGTCGTCGCTGACGGTCGCGTCGGTTTGGAACACGACTTGGCGAGCCTTGTAGGGATTGGCGGCGCCGGTTTCGTCGGTCAGCGATGACATGTTGGCGATGTTGCCCGAGATCGCATTGAGCCGAGTACGCTGGGCGACCAGCGCCGATGTGCTGATGTCCAATGAACTGATCATGAAAGCTTCCTGGTCAATGGGGACGAAACACGGGGGATCATGTGGCGCGTTCGGTGATCGCGGCACGCAGCAACGCGAATTGGCTTCGCATCGTCGTGATGGCCATGCTTTGCAAGTGCTGGTTCTTGCCGATTTCGGTGACTTGCTGTTCCAACGACACGTCGCTGTCGTCGTGGTAAACGATTTGCTCGGTGGCCGCGCGGGGTCCGGAAAACACATCATCGCGTGTAAAGGGGGTGACCGATCCGCTGGGACGATCGTTGTATCCGGCGATCGAATCCGACAGTGCTTGTTGAAAGTCATCAACGCTGATGTCGCGGGCGCGATATCCGGGTGTCGACATGTTGGCGATGTTGCTGGCCAGCAGGTCGTGTCGTTTCTGGGCAAAGTTCAGCGTTTCTTGCAACGCCGGCAGCGTGCCCGAATTCAAGATGCCAAACATGCGTGTTTCCTCACCCGATGAACGTCGATGGTCTTGCCCGAATCAGGCGGCGCGCCGAACCGAACGGGACTCGGGCTTTTGCGAAGCCGCTGATCGCCGTGGAAAGACGATCGTGACCGCTGCCCCGCCCTGGGGACAATTCTGCCAGTTCAGTTTCGCGCCGGCTTCGGCAACCGCGATCGGAATGCTGCGTGATCGCTTGTCGATGTCCGGACCGTCGTCGGCGATTTCCAATTCCACCGCCGAGTCGGTCTGACACGCGGTGATCATCAAATCCCCGCCGGCATCCAATTCGGCCAAAACCTGCGACGCGATCGAACGCACCACTCGAGTGGTCAGTGCCGGATCGGCCGGGACGGGAATCGACGGGTCGATGTCGACTTCCAGGCAAACCGGCGCCGGATGCGCCATCAGCATGGGGGCCGTGACGGTTTCGACCAGAAGGGCTAAAGAAACACTGGCACCTGGGTCGATGGAAAGATGTGACATGATCCGCTCGCGTCTTGCGTCGATGGCTGGTGGTCATTCGTCGCCGTAACAGTGCGACGTGTTCGAGCCATAGCAATTGCGAGAAGGCCGGGGCAAGCCCGATCGTGCCAACCGTTGCGGTCTGCGGTGGATCGGCCAACACGCGCCAGGACGGTTCAGCGGTTGTCCGCGATACGCTCCAGCATCCCCGCCGGGTCGTTGATCGGCTGATTCGGCGTGTGGGCTTCATCGACCAGACCGGCCAAGAAACGATGGGCTTCGCTGCGAATGGGCTCGGGAACGTCCAGGCGATCCACTTCTTGGTCGATCTTGGCCACCCAGTCTCGCAGTGACGGCAAGTGGCGGTCTTCGATCCAGCCTTCGACCGCACGGCGGGCAAACAGTTCGTCCAGCGGACGGCGGGCCTTGGCAAAGTGATCGTGCTGCAACAGTGCCGGCCAATTCAGACGACCGGAAATCGGATCCAGATACTGCGAAGACAATCCCATCGCTTTCGTTTCGATCCCGTTGGCGTCCGCGGTCGGTTCGATCGGCGCATCGCCCCAGTGACCGGTTAATTCCAAGCCTTCGGGCAATTCCCAACCACCAGGAATCTGCGGAACCATGGCCGCGGCGGCCTTGCGCGCCGTCGCTCGGTCGTAGACACGTCCGAAACGCGATTCACGATTGATTTGCTGGCGTTCTTGGCGAGCGACCAATGCGTCGATGCCGTTTTGCATCGCGGCACTGCGGGCGACTTCCCACTGCGTTTGTGCGTGGGCATGGTTCAAGTTGGCGACGCCCAGACTGCGAATCACATCGGCACGACCGTGCAACACATTGGCATAACTGTTGATCAATCCCGATCGGTACGGCGACGACACCCCGTACGCATAGCCGCCCCAGGGACGATAACCACAGCCGACGTGCCGGTACCCGACGACATACTTCTTCGCCGCATAGCGATCGGCCGAATCGTGATGAAGGTGGTGTTTTCCGGCATGCCCCAGACCGCCGGGGTTTCCCGCCGATGCCAGACCGCCGCCGCAGGCCAACAGCGTGACGCTGGCCAACAACAGGGCACCGGTGGCGGTGATGCGAAAGTGCGAAAAAGGCGAGCAAATCGGGCTGCGAAATGACACGGCGTGGTTCCCCCGAACGACGAATGTGAAAGAACGTGCAACCTGGCCGAAGCGAACATCGCTTTCACCGCAAGGAGCGGTGCAGCGATCGGCCAACGTCCTTCCAAGCGGGCAACCACCGCCGATGTGACAGACTTTCGTCGAGAATTTTCCGCGACGACGAATCGACACCGGATTCGGCGTGAAAACCGCGGTTTTCGGGCGGGCAATCAGTCGCTGCTCAGGTCCAAAGAATCGCCGGACGATCCCGAAAATTGCTGGGTTTGGTATCCCGCCGACACACTGGCATAGCGATTGACGGCTGTCTGCTTGCTGTGCTGGGTCGTCATCTGACGCTGCACGTCGTCACGACTGGCCGCCAGTCGCTGTTCGCATTCCTTTTCGAACTGAATCAGCTCCAACAACCGTTCTTCGGATTGCTTATGCAGCCTGATCGTTCGCTGCCGCAGCGTCGGGTCACTCCAAGATCGTCGTTCCGGATCGACGTCGGCCTGGGTGGCGACCTTGTTGGACAAGTCCGACAGTTCCCGCAGTGGCGGTTGTTTTTTGGCCAACACATTCATCAGTTCGGACATGCGACCGCCGTCGATCGCGTCGGACTGTTGCCGGGTCCATTCATACAATTCGTCGATCAATTCGGACCGACGCTGGACCCACAGGGCCAATTGATCGCCGTGGACGATTTCCGATTCCATGAAGTTGTCTCCGTGCCTGAAAATTCTGTTTCCAATCTGTCTGCGGTGCACCGCCCTGCTCTGGTCCACCCCCGCCCTAACCCGTCACGCCCAAACGGTATTCGCCCAAACGTGTGCCCCCCGCCATGCTGTCCATCCACTGCAGGTAACGTTGCCAACCGCCGCGATCGAATCGGGTCGTTTGGTCAAATTCCGAATCCATTTCCGGCGGGATTTTGGACAGGACCGACAAGGCTTGCTTGATCAACAGATCGGCTTCGCGGGTTCGCCCCATTTTTCGAACACACTGGGCCTGTCCCAAGATTGCTTCCAGCGCCGGCGGCTGATTCATGTATCGCAGTGAAATCGCCCGATACGCGGTCGACGCTTCATCCAATCGTCCCATTTCCAACAGCGTGTCGGCTTCGGACATCAAACAGTTTCGCAAGATCACGTCGGCGCGTGCCGACAAAGGCTGTTCTTCTTCGCGACGTTCATACAGCTGTCGCAGCTGTGCGAATCCCTCCAGAGCCGCCAACAATTCCGCCTCACTGCGTTGCCGCGACGTTCGGCGTGCGGCGTCCAACAGCGACGGGTCATCCGCTTCGGTGGCCGCCCAACGAGCCGCAAACGCATGAGTCCGTGCCAACAGATATGCCGTCGTTTCGGCGCGACGTTCCGGCCAGTATCTCTGGACCGCTTCGTCCAACACGCGAATGGTTTCCTGCAACAGTTCATCGTTCTGGCGATACAGTTCGATCTTTTCGGCATCGCTTAGGTCCGACGATTCCAGATCCGCCACCGTGATTTGTTCGTACAGCAATTCACCCAGTGAATACATCGAATCACGCCACGCAGGGCTGTCCGGCCGCAGGTCCCCGTCTTGCAGGTTGGCGTGCAGAAAGTCCTTGGCCAACTGGACATAATCGATCGCGTCGATATCGGTGACCGCCTCGGAATCTTCGTTCTGCCGACGACGCCGTCTTTGTTCGCGATTGGCCAATTCGATTGACGCCAGTGCGGCCATCAATCGGGCGTCATAGCGCAACGGATCACGTTCGAATTCGACGATGCAAGTCTCAAACGCGTCGATGGCTTCTTCGGGTCGGTCTTCGGCCAGCAAGGCTCGTCCCAAAGCGATCAAACCACGCGGCTGGCGCCGCCGTTGTTCGTATCGCAGATAGTCCTGCAACATGTTGATGCTGCGTGAAAAATGCCGACCTTGCTGATAGGCCTGGATCGCCGACCACAGCAGATCCAAATACTCCGGATCATTGAAACGCAACTTGGCCGCTTGATGAAACGCATCGCCGGCGGAGTGGTATCGGTGCCGAGCGACTTGAAAGGTGGAACGATCGATTTCACCGCCCGCGGCGTCGGCCAGCGTGGCCTGGGCCCACTGCAAATAGCCTTGCCCTTCTTCTTCCAAGGACTCGCTACTGGAATAAAGCGGTGACAATGATCTGGCGGTTTCGATGGCCGATTCGAATTCGTTCTTGCGTCGCAAAACTTCGATCGCCGCGCTCAATCGTTTTCGAAATTCGTCTTTCGTGATCAGCGACGAATCGAATCGGTCGGTGCTGCCCAGTTCGTGCATCATGTAACGAGTCGTCTGGACGACTTCCTCACCACGGCCTTGATCGGCCAGCAGTTCAATTTCACGGATGCCACCCACCAGCGCGGCGGCGCCGAAGGGACGTTGCTGTCGGACGGACGTCAATTGGGCGATGGCCAGTTCCAAATCGCCCTGCAATTGATACGCGCGGGCGGCCAACAACCGGGCTTGGGATCCGATGCGGGGCTCGGCTTCGCGTTGCAGCCGATTCATTTCGACCAGCACCGGTTCAAAACGACTGGCGATCGCTTGTTTGATTCGTGGGTCCTCATCACGACCGCTGGTCCAAGCGGACGATCCCGTCGCGCCGCCGGCCGATGAGGCCATGGATTCGTTCAGATCAAAATCTTCCACCGTTTGGTCGATCTGTCGCTGAGCGTTCAGCAGACGAAATTCGTCGCGAAAGGAAGCCAATCGTGTTTGGGTCGCCAAGTCGGATGCATTGAATTTGGCAAATTCACCATCGATGATTGCTTTGGCGTCCTGCCAACGTGCCATTGCCAACAACGCACGCGTGCGAATCAACTGGCCTTGGCGCTGCTGTTCCTCGCTTAGCGTCGGCAAGGACAGAAATGTCTTGATGGTTTCCAGCGACTTCTGCGCGCCGCCGATCTTCAGCCGCAATTGTGCCGAGGCCAATAGCGGCAACAGGTCTCGCCGCATCGTTTGGTCCCGCTCGATCGCCTGGTCCAGGGCGTCAGCCGCCGCGGCGTATTCGCCGGTCGACAGCAAAGCCAGTCCCAACAAACGGTTACCTTCCGCTTCGCGTCCATCGGGAAATCCTTTTTCCGACGCTTCCTTCAGGTCGGGCACCGCGTCGGAATGGATCTCGCGGCGTGCCGCGGTTCCGGTGGCATTTTCGGACAACGCCATCTTTCCGGCACCGATCAGAAAAGCACGCAGTGCCCGCAGCGACCGGGCGTCCGCTTTCGTTTCCGGTGCAACCGCTGGTGCTGCGGCGTCGCCGGTTTCCGCGGCATCCTCCGGTGTGTCCGCTGGTTCTTCGGCGACGGGTTCGCCGGAATCACCTTCGGGCGGAAGTTCGGATTCCAGTTCTCCCAGTTCGACCTGTTCGGCGATTTTTCCCGCGATGATCGGTTGCCCCTGCAGGTACTGGTCCATCGCCAGTTGCAGACGTCGACCGTCGTCCGGAGGCCCACTGCCCAGCCAGATCGATGCGATTCCGGCGAATCCCATCAGTGCGCTCAGGCCGGCGATCCCAACGAACACGACCGGCCAAGGAGAACCTGACTTGGGTGCGGCGGCATCGGTTGCGTCGGGGGTATCGGCCATCCCGGCAGGGTCCCATCGGTGGACATAGAATTCGTCGATGATCCGTTTTCGACGGTCTGCATCCCTACCAAGATTTCTGTTTCACGCACAAGGCGGATCCGCGTGGTGTCTGGCCCCTGCTGTGGCCAGTTCGTCGGCCCACCGACGTGCCGCCAAGCGGGCTGAAGACGGACGCAGTGTCGCGGCACAGGAATTGTTTGCGGTGATTCTCCTTGGCGAAGGCGGGTGGAATTACCATACTGAGCGATCAGGGCGTCATCGCCACCCGGGACGTTTCCGCGTCACGCGGGCGGTCACGTGCCTGCCGACCCACCCACCGTTGACAGATGTGCACGTCGCCAGGTTCGGGGGCGTCGTACCTTCGGCTTCTTGATCCAAGCCGATCGGCTGCGGATCGATCTTTCGCCCGCCACCGGCATCGCACGTCCCACCATGCATCTGTCTTTTTGCCCAAGTGAGCTTGGAGTTCTCGTTTCGTGTTGAAAGTTCTATACGCACCGCTGCGGCTGGCCACCGGTTGGGGAATCAGTCCCCGAATCTTGGGCTGGATCGGCGTGTTGATGTTGGTGCTGTTGCGATTGACCATCGGATGGCATTTCTACAGCGAAGGCGTCGAAAAGGTCCGCAGCGGCAGTTGGACGGCCGAGCCGTTTTTCGCCAACGCTCGCGGGCCACTGGCCCCGATGTACCGCGACATGGTCTGGGATTCCGAGGGCGTTTACCGGCTGGATCGTGACCGCGTCATGCTGGAATGGGCACGTTTTCGCGAACGAATCATCCGGCACTACGGTCTGGACGAGGCACAACAGGCCCTGGCCCAAGCGAACTACATCAAAGCTGTCGAGCAATACGATTACGTCATCGCCCTGAACCAAACGGACATCGAAGAATTCGAACTGGGGCGTGACCGGATCGCCGCCCTGGACCGAGACCCGACCCGCGGGGGCGTCGACAGTTTGGGCGGACAACGCGAAACGATCCGCAGAGAACGTCAAAAGCTGATCGCACCGGTGCTGAGCCAGATCGATGCGATCGCCGAGAATTACGAGTTGGCGCAAAACCGCGTCGCCAATGAAGAACAACAAGAACGCCATGCCGCCCTGGCGATGGCGCCGCCACCCACTTCGTTGATGGACACGTCGCGGATCGATTTGATCCTGCCGTATTTCGACGTGGTCATCGGGCTGATGCTGATGCTGGGTCTGCTGACACCCTTGGCGGCGTTGGCTGCGGCCGGTTTTCTCGGTTCAGTTTTTCTAAGCCAGTTTCCACCATCGACTGGTCCGTCATCGACGATGTACCAGCTGATCGAATCGATGGCCTGTCTGGTTTTGGCGGCGACGGGCTCCGGACGCTTCGCCGGCTTGGACTACTTTTTCCATCTGATCACCCGGAAAACCGCCGGTCCAAAATGAACTCGGCCGCATCGCCGTTCGTTGATCTCCTACGGGATCTTTCGGCACAACGATGCAGCGACGGCATAAAATGAACGGGTGTTCGCCCGTTCGCCCCCCACAACAACCCATCCAAAACACACCAAACTCCTTCTTAGGTCCAGGAGCCCACCGTGGTAGACAAGCTTTCGGCCGATCAACGCGACATCGGCAAACAAAATTATTACTCGGCGGTCGGCAGCTACTACGACGTTAATCGTCGTGATTTCCTGCGTGGGATCGTCGCCGCCGGTGCGGTCAGTGGTGCCGGTTTGGGTGCCGCCTACTTTGGTTACGGCAAGGTCAAAGATCCGGTCCGCGTTGCCGTGATCGGTACCGGTGACGAAGGCAACGTTTTGATCGGCGGCTGCAACCCTGATTACGTCGATGTCCGCGCAATCTGTGACATTCGCCCGTTCAGCAAACACCGTGCGTTCCACGGGGACTGCAGCAGCCCGTCGGCACTGGGCCGTCGTCCCGGTTTGATCTCAGTCGCCGGATACAAGGACGAAGCCGAAGCCCGCAAGAACGTCAAGGTTTACGACGCCGACAACGGCGGCATCATGGCGTGTTTGGACGATCCGGACATCGAAGCGGTGATCATCGCGTTGCCGCTATGGCTTCACGCCCCGGTCGCCGCACAAGCGATGGAACGTGGACTTCACGTGCTGACCGAAAAACTGATGGCCCGCACCGTGGCCCAGTGCAAAGTCATGGCACGGATGGCCAACGAGATGACCGACAAGGCGGGCAATCCGATTCACTTGGCCACCGGTCACCAACGTCACTACAACGTGAAGTATGACAATGCGGTCAACCTGATCCGCTGGGGTTTGCTGGGACAGTTGCACCACATCCGGGCGCAGTGGCACCGCGGCAACTTGCCGGGCGCCGACAGCTGGTCGATGCCCATCCCCGGCGGCGAACGCACCGCCGACGGAAAAGTCTTTGATCGCATCGCCAAGGACTTGGAATACCGTCGCAAGAAATTGGAAGAAGCGACCGATCCCGATGAAGTCGCCAAGTGGCAGGCACAAATCGCCCAGTGGGCCGCTTGGGATGCCGACAAGAACATCGACCCGAAGGCGTTCGGTTACGAAGACTTCCAGGTCAACGACAAGCTGTTCACCGCCGCCGAAGAACTGCACCGTTGGCGTTTGTTCCAACGCACCGGCGCCGGATTGATGGCCGAACTTGGCAGCCACCAACTGGATGCAGTCAGCATCTTCTTGTCCTCGCTGCGTGACGATGGCAAAAAGGTTCACCCGTTGTCGGTCCATGCCGTCGGCGGTCGCCACATCATGCCGCTGGACCGCGAAGTCGGCGACCACGTTTACTGCACGTTCGAATTCCCCGGGCCGGAATACTCCGCACAGTTCGACGTCGGCTATTACGACCGCGTCGAAAATTATCCTGACGGTGCGGTCCCCGGCTACGACCAAGACCCGAACAAAAAGGTCGTGGTCACCTACAGCAGCATCAACGGCAACGGCTTTGGCGGCTGGGGCGAAGTCGTCATGGGCACCAAGGGTACGTTGATCTTGGACAAAGAAACCGACGTTCTGCTATATCGCAACAGCGACACCAGCAGCAAAGTCGGCGTCGCCAAGAAAGAAGGCGGCTATGCCTTGGACACCAGTGCCTCGGGTGACTACGCCGCGCCGGTCGCCCAGGCCGCCGACAGCGGTCCGGTCAGCCGTGGTTACCGCGAGGAAATCGAGCACTGGGCTTACTGCATCCGGAATCCCGATCCGGAAAACAAGCCGCGTTGCTACCCCGCCGTCGCCATGGGCGACGCCGTCATCGCTTTGGCCACCAACGTTGCCATCAAGAACAACTTGGCCGGCAAGGGCGGCTACCTGGAATTTGAAGAAGACTGGTTCGACGTCGACAACGACGCGGTTCCCGACGGCAGCACCATCGCCGAAGCGACCGAGTTTATGAAGAAGCCTGTGGCCTAATACCGCCGCCGCTTCATTCGGACGGATCGCAACGTTCCCAACACCCGCACAGGCTTGTCCGGACCACCGGACAAGCCTGTTTTTGTTTCCCCCCACACCCCGTAGGTGGTTCAACCCGACGAAACACAGCGAACATCCCGGTCGCCGAGGCAGCCGAAATTTCGCCAAAAAGCTTCAATTTGATCCGCCCGGTCATCTAGGATGGTGATTCATCCCCACACCCCACCTTCATCCTGTCCGTCCACGCCATGCTGCCCCGCCCCAAGTTCGATCGGCTGATTGATCTTTTTGTCGCTGCTTTGATCGGGTTCACCCTGGCCCCGCTGGGATGCATGTCCGCCGTCCATGCACAGCCCGGTGGCCCCGCCGTCGTGATCGTCCAAAAGGTCACCGAAGAGAAGATCGCGCCGTATCAAGAGTTTGTCGGCAGCGTGAAAGCCAACCGCCGCAGCGTCATCGGCAGCGCCGTTGATGGACGCGTCGAACAGTTCATGGTCGAAGCCGGTGACCCGGTCGCCGCGGGTGACGAATTGGCTCAGCTGCGCACACGAACGATCAGCCTGGAGATCGCCGCGGCCAAAGCCGAACTGAAGCTTCGCGAAGCTGAGTTGCAGGAACTGAAAAACGGCTTGCGTGACGAAGAGATCCAGTTGGAACGCGCCAAGTCGCGAGCCGCAAACGCCGCCAATGCCTACGCGCAAGCGAAGCTGAAACGATTCGAGGCGTTGTTCAAATCTTCGTCCGGCGTGTCTCGTGACGAATACGAATCGTCGCGAGCCGAGGCCTTGGCGGCCCAAGCCATCGTCGAACAAACCGCCGCCAGTCTGGCATTGGCTGAACAAGGCACACGCCAGGAACGCATCGAGCAGGCCGCCGCTCGCGTGACGGTCCAACAAGAGATCGTGGCAAACTTGGAAGATCGAAAAAAGAAGTACACCGTCAAATCGCCCTTCAACGGCTTTGTCGTCGCCGAACTGACCGAAACCGGCGCCTGGGTTCGGCAAGGCGACGCGGTGGCCGAAGTCGTTGAAATCGATCCGGTGGAAATTGAGGTCTTCGTCCCCGAAGCGCTAGTTCGATTCACTCAAGACGGCGACACGGTCACGATCCGCATCGACGCATTGCCGGACGAACAGTTTCAAGGCACCGTGACGCGAATCGTTCCGCTTGCCGATGACCGCAGTCGATCATTCCCCGTCCGCGTATCCGTCCCCAATCCCGCCATTAACGGACGGCACCGACTGCTGCCCGGCATGTTGGCGCACATCGCTTTGCCCATCAGCGAACCCA
Source organism: Crateriforma conspicua (assembly GCF_007752935.1). Lineage (NCBI taxonomy): Bacteria > Pseudomonadati > Planctomycetota > Planctomycetia > Pirellulales > Pirellulaceae > Crateriforma > Crateriforma conspicua. The sequence goes on from NZ_CP036319.1 coordinate 6,630,625, forward strand.
AGAACGAATTGATGGTTCACAAAGATGCGCTGCAGATCAATGGCGACAAATCGATCGTGTTCAAGATCGTCGACAACAGTGCCGTCCCCGTCCCCGTGCGATACGGAATGGCGGAGGGATTCAAAATCGCCGTTCATCCACTGTTGCCCGGCCAGCTAGCCAGTGGGGATGCCGTCGTCGTGATTGGCAACGAACGGTTGCGTCCCGGCCAACAAGTCGTTGCCACCGAGCAGAAAGAAGACAGGGAGCCCACCAAACCGGCCCAGTAAGCTGACCACGCTTTTCGAACCGCAGCAGCATTCTGCCCGCCCCGCCCCACCAAATTTCCCCCGCCATCGTTCATGCACCCGATCGAAGCCTGCGTTCGCAACCCCGTGAAAGTCGCCGTCGGCGCGTTGCTGTTGATCCTGTTCGGCGTGATTGCCGTGCTGACCATGCCGATGCAGTTGATCCCCGAAGTCGAAACACCGACTTTGACGATCGAAACACGCTGGCCCGGTGCCAGTCCCCAAGAGATCGAACGCGAAATCATTCAGGAACAAGAAGAACAACTTAAAAGCGTCGAAGGCGTTCGCAAAATGACCAGCGAATCGGCAGATTCGTCCGGCACGATTCGACTGGAGTTTCTGGTCGGCACGAACATGGAAGAATCGCTGTTGAAGGTGAACAGTCGACTTCAACAGGTCCCGGAATACCCGGAAGAAGCCGACGAGCCGGTGATTTCCACCAGCAGTTCATCGGACCGACCAATCGCTTGGATGATCTTGTCCGCGATTCAACCGACCGAAACACAAATTCGACAAGCCGCCGTCGACCACCCGGACGTTAAACCCGCGGTCGACCATATTTTGGCGACCAGCATTCCGGGACTGCGGCTGATGCGATTGCGTGTGGCCGCCAAAGATCATCCGGCACTGAAAGAACTGCTGCCACCGGATTTGAATATTCCCGGCATGCGTCGGTTCGCCGAAGACTTCATCGAAGCCCGATTGGAACGCGTCGATGGTGTGTCCAATGCCAACGTTCTGGGCGGCTTGGAAGAAGAACTGCAGGTGATCGTCGACCCACAAAAATTGGCATCACGCCGATTGACCATCGAAGACGTTCGCCGTGTATTGCGAAACCAAAACCAAGACACCTCCGGCGGCGATTTCTGGGAAGGCAAGCGTCGCTATGTCGTGCGAACGCTGAATCAGTTCGACAGCCCTGACCAAGTCGCCAGCCAGGTCTTGGACATGCAAAACGGGGCACCGGTATTCATCAGCGATGTTGCCGAAGTCCGCATGGGTTTCAAAAAGCCCGACGGCATGGTTCGCCGATTCGGCGAATCCAGCATCGCCTGCAATGCGCTGCGAGAAAATGGTGCGAACATCATGGACGTGATGGCAGGAATTCGACAAGCCATCGACGAACTGAATCGCGATGTTCTGAATCCGCGTCAGATGCAACTAACGCAAGTCTATGACGAAACCGAATACATCGATTCATCGGTGCAATTGGTCAACCAAAACATCATCGTTGGCGGCACCCTAACGATGATCGTGCTGATGCTGTTCTTGCACCTTCAAATTCGAACGCTGTTGTTGGCACCATTGATTGCGGCAACCAGTATTGCCGCAATGACGATCGATCCGCGTTTCTTTATTGTGACCCTGATCTTGATCGTGATCACCGGGTTTTGGTTCGCACGCGGTGCGTTGGTCGTCGGCTTGGCAATTCCGATCAGCGTCATCGGAACATTTTTGCTGCTGAACCTTTGGGGCCGGTCGCTGAACGTGATCAGCCTGGCCGGCATGGCGTTCGCCGTCGGAATGTTGGTCGATAACGCCGTCGTCGTGCTGGAAAACATCTACCGGCATTTCCAGGACGGTGAACCACCCTTTGTCGCCGCGGTCAACGGAACCAAAGAAGTCTGGGGCGCGGTGCTGGCGTCGACGCTGACGACCCTAGCCGTGTTCTTGCCGGTGTTGTTCGTGCAAGAACAGGCCGGACAACTGTTCCGCGATATTGCATTGGCCATCAGCGCCGCGGTCGGGCTATCGTTGATCATCAGCATCACACTGATTCCCACCGCAACGGCACGACTGCTGCGCCGCGATCGAGACGCGACGAGTGAATCTTCCGGTGGAAACAAGGTCACGCCGTCACGTCGTCGACGTCTATTGGATCCGCTTACCCAATTGGCCGACCGAGCCGTGGCGGGCATCGTGGCCATCAATCGCTGGATCCAGCGAACGTGGCTGCGCCGGATTGCTCTGGTCGTCGGTTTGCTGGGCGCTGTGGTTGTTTTGGCGATTTCCATGTGGCCGAAAGTCGAATACCTGCCGACCGGAAACCGCAACCTCGTCTTCGGCATCGTGATGCCACCGCCCGGATACAACCTGGACAAGCTAAGCCAGATGGGCGAAATCGTCGAAGACCACCTGCGTCCCTATTGGGATATCGATGACGACGCAATCGGCCAACAAGATCGCGAGTTTCCGGCGATCTATGACTTTTTTTACGTCGCACGCGGTCGCAGCGTGTTCATCGGCATCCGGGCGGTCGACCCGACGCGTTCCGGCGAATTGGTTCCGCTGATGCAAGCGGTCGGCCCCAAGTTGCCAGGCACATTTGTCGTCGCCAAGCAGTCCAGCTTGTTTGAACAAGGTCTGACCGCGGGCCGGACAATCGATGTGGAAATCACCGGTCCGGAACTGGAACACCTGGTCGGCATCGGCGGCCAAATCATGGGCCAAGTGATGAACCCGAATGATCCGGTCATTCCCAACGCCCAGGCTCGCCCGGTACCCAGCTTGGACTTGAACAACCCCGAGGTCCACATTCGTCCCAAGCTGATCCAGGCTCAACAAATGGGCGTCGATGCGACCGCGCTCGGATACAGCGTCAACGCATTGGTTGATGGGGCTTTTGCCGCCGATTATTTCGTTGGGGGCGACAAGATCGACCTGACGCTGATGGGCAGCCCCGAACGTGCCAGTCGATCCCAGGACTTGGCGGCCCTGCCCATTGCCACCCCCGGCGGCCAATTGGTCCCGCTGTCATCCTTGGCGGACATCACGTTGTCCAGCGGTCCGGAACAAGTCAATCACCGCGAACGTCAGCGGGCCATCACGATCGAAGTTTCGCCGCCGCCGGAAATGGCACTCGAAGACGCATTGAACCGTATCGCCACCCAGATCATTGATCCAATCGAAGCCTCGGGACAACTGGACGGAGGTTACCGAATCGGCCTTTCGGGCACCGCCGATAAACTGCGCGACACATGGTTGGCCCTGCGATACAACGTGCTGCTTGCGTTGTTGATCACGTATCTGTTGATGGCCGCCTTGTTCGAAAGTTGGATCTATCCGCTGGTCATTATCCTTAGCGTTCCGTTGGGGGCCGTTGGTGGTCTGCTGGGGCTAAAGGTCTTGGGTTACTACCTGCAATGGCAAGGCCAACCACCTCAAGCCCTGGACGTGTTGACGATGCTGGGTTTCGTCATCCTGATCGGCACGGTGGTCAACAACGCCATCCTGATCGTTCACCAATCGCTGAACTTGATGCGTGACCAAGGCTATGATTCGCACGCCGCGATTTTAGAAAGTGTGCGAACCCGCATTCGCCCCATCTTCATGACGACCGCGACCACCGTACTGGGACTGTGCCCGTTGGTGTTGTTTCCCGGTGCGGGAAGCGAACTTTACCGAGGCCTTGGCAGCGTCCTGCTGGGCGGGCTGGTGATCAGCACCGTGTTCACGTTGGTCTTCGTCCCAACGTTGTTCCGAATCTTCATGGACCTTCGCGACGCAGTTGCCCCGATCGGCCTGGCCAACGAGGCGACAGAAGGTGCGTCAAAGAAGCCGACGGCCCAAGTCGCCTGAACATCGGACGACGTGGCACCGGGCGCGTTATTCTGTTGCGGTTCCCCGCCCCGCAAACCGCCAACCGAAGACCTGTCATGTCGTGTTCATCGTCCCTGTCATCAACCACGCGGTCATGGGCAACGAAGTCTTTCGGTTTCCGAATCGCCGTGAAGGGAATCACGCCAAACATCTTCTTGTTTCTCTCGTGCGTCGGGTTCATCGCGTGGAGTGTTGCGAACAGCGTGATCGCCGCGTCACCGGCGACCGATCCACTTTCGCTGCATCCCGACAACGACCGCTACTTTCAATTTCGCGGTCAGCCAACCGTCTTGGTCACCAGCGGTGAACACTACGGTCTTTTGCTGAACAAGGCGTTCGACTACGAGGCCTACTTCAAAGAACTGCAGCGGCATGGTTTGAATCACACCCGCGTCTTCAGCGGCATCTATCGCGAAGTCCCCGAATCTTTTGGGATTACCGAGAATCCGCTGGCACCGACCCATGAGGACTATTCGTGTCCGTGGCAGCGGACTGCCAAAAGCCACGGCGATGGTTCACCAATCTTCGATTTATCCAAATGGGATGCCGGGTACTTCGATCGTTTACATCGCATGATGCAATCGGCTTCCAAACACGGCATCGTCGTCGAATTTTGCATTTTCTGTCCGATGTATCGCCCCATTTTATGGGACGTCAATCCGATGAACGTGCGAAATAACGTCAACAACGTCGGCGATTGTGGTTCGAAGCAGGTCTACACGGGCGAAGACAAAGAACTGTTCAAGGTTCAACAGAAGGTCGCCGAACGTTTGGTCGAAGCGGTCGTTCCCTTTGACAATGTCTATATCGAAGTCTGCAACGAACCCTATTTCGGCGGCATCACCGATCGCTGGCAGAACATGATGGCCGATGTGATCGCGAAAAAGTTGCGGAAACTATCGGCACGTCATCTGATCTCCGTCAACGTTGCCAACAAGACCAAAAAAGTAACCGACCCGCATCCAAACGTTTCAATCTTCAACTTCCATTACTGCCATCCACCGGTCGTGGTCGCCGAAAACGCACATCTTCACGGAGTGATCGGTGAAAACGAAACCGGGTTCCGCGGACAGGCCGATTTGCTGTACCGCACCGAAGGATGGGACTTTTTGCTTGCCGGTGGCGCCACATACAACAACCTGGATTACTCCTTCACGGTCAGCCATCCCGGCGGAACCCTGACGGATTATCAATCACCCGGTGGCGGCAGCGAACGTCTGCGAATGCAGCTTGGTTTTTTGAAGTCTCGGCTGATGGAACTTCCGGTGCCCGATATCCAACCGCAAGACGCCAAATTCGCCGCGTGCCGGCGTGATGACATCTTGGTGTCGGCCATCGGCAAAGCGGCCAACGCCTATCTGGTCTACGCCCACGTCAAACTGCCGGGCAAAATCAAAGACCAGCCTTTGGGCGATTTCAAGCAAACCATCAGCGATTTAACCCTGAATCTTCGTTTGCCAAACGGCGACTACCGCGTGCGGCAATGGGATCCCAAGACGGCCAAGCTTCTAAGCGAATCACAGCTTCGCGTGAAGGATCGGGAAACATCCCTGAAACTGAACGACTTCCAAACAGACACCTGCCTATCGATTCAACGTCAAGAATCCAAAAACTCCCAACGCTGAAACGCCTGTTCCAGCTCCGATTGCCACTGTCTCAAATTCTCCGAATCCTGCGCGAGCTCGTCAGGATTCTTTTTGTAATAGTCCGCATCCGCCATTGCCTGGTGCAGTTGTTCGATCTGCCCCTCCAGCGTTTCGATTCGTTCTGGCAACTGTTCCAGTTCTCGCTTTTCTTTGTAGGACAACTTGCGGGGCGCATCGGGACTTGCCGACGAAGTCTCTTGTTTCGACTTGTTGTTTGACTTGGTTTCTGATTTACCCGATGACGTTTTCGATTCGGAGGTCGATGCAACGGTGCGTCGCGCGACCGCGTCCTGCCAATCGTCATAACCGCCGACATATTCGCGAACGCCGTCGTCTTCAAACACGATCGTGCTGGTCACAACGTTGTTCAAAAACGACCGGTCGTGGCTGACCATCAAAAGCGTTCCGGCGAAATCCGCCAACTGTTCTTCCAGCAACTCCAATGTCTCGCTATCCAAATCATTGGTCGGTTCGTCCATGACCAAGACATTGGCGGGACGTGTCATCAGCTTGGCAAGCAATGCCCGATTCCGTTCGCCGCCGGACAGGAATTTAACCTGCGTTCGCGCCCGTTCCGGGGTGAACAAGAAATCCTGCAAGTAACCCAAAACGTGTTTGGTGTTTTCGCCCAATCGGATGCGATCGCTGCCCTCCCCCACGTTTTCCTGGACGGTCTTTTCGGGATCCAACGTATCCCGCAGTTGATCGAAATAGGCGACCTGCAGATTGGTTCCCAATCGCACGTTGCCCTCATCAGGCGGCAACTGTCCTAACAAGAGACGCAACAACGTCGTCTTTCCCGCGCCGTTGCGTCCGATGATTCCGACCTTGTCGCCCCGCATGATGGTCGTACTAAAGTCCTTCAGGATTGTGCGATCGTCGTAGGCGAACCCGACCTTTTTGACCTCCGCGACCAACGCGCCCGACTTGTCACCTTGCTGAAGGTTCAGCTTGGCGGTGCCCTCGGCTTTGCGACGCTGTTGACGTTGCAAACGCATGGCCTTCAGGGCGCGAACGCGGCCTTCGTTGCGAGTCCGACGTGCTTTGATGCCTTGGCGGATCCAAGCTTCTTCCTCCGCCAACTTTTTGTCGAACAACGCATCCTGTTTTTCTTGGGCCTCGATCGCGGCTTCTTTCCGTTTCAAGAACGTCGCATAGTCACACGACCAATCAAACAGTTGGCCGCGATCGATTTCCCAAATTCGGGTCGCCAGGTTTTGCAGGAACGTCCGGTCGTGCGTGATGAAGATAAGCGTGCCCGACCATCGTTTTAAGAACTGTTCCAACCACAAGATCGACGGAATGTCCAAATGGTTGGTCGGTTCGTCCAACAGCAAAATGTCCGGCCGACTTGCAATCGCCGCCGCCAACAAAACACGACGTTTCATCCCGCTGGACAGCGTCGCAAATTCCTGTTGGCCATCCAGTTGGGTTTCGGTCAACGTGCGTTCGATTTCATGTTCCCACCGCCACTGATTTTCCCCGTCCCAGGCATCAACCCCGGCATCGGCCTGCTTCAATTCCTGGCGGACGCGATCAACGACCACATCGTGGACGGTGCCCCGCAATTGTGATGGGACGTCTTGAACCAACCGAGTGACTTTCAAATTCGGCTGACGCATGATATCGCCCGAATCGGGTGTGACCGATCCTTCCAGAATCTTCAGCAACGTGGTTTTTCCGGCGCCGTTGCGTCCCAGCAGTCCGATCCGCTGGTCCGCTTCGATGCGTGCGGACACCTGGTCCAGCAACAAGGGGCCTCGGTATCCGATGGAAAGATCCGCAAAGGAAAGTAATGCCATGAACGCGATCGGTCGGTAAGCGTCGATAGTCGAAAGAAGACGAACTGGGACGGACTATTCTTGGTCCATCGATTCGCGAAATAGGCCGGCAATGACGTCTTCCAATGGCGGGTCTTCCACCGCGACGTCCTCCACCGGATGTTCGGCCAAGGCCTGGGCCAGCACCTTGGGGACTTCGGCCCGCGGCATTCGCAATCGCACCTTGGGCCAATTGCAATCCAAGACCTCGCCAAATTTGGACAACATCGTCGGCTGGTGGCCTTCGGGGAACTGCAGCGTCACGATCTTTCGCCCGCTGAATTTGTCAATGATGCCGGACAGCGAACCATCATATTGAATGGTTCCCTTGGCGATCACCACGACCCGCTTGCAAAGCGCCGCGACGTCCTTCATGTAGTGACTGGTCAATAGAATCGTGATCTTGCGTTTCTCTTGATAGAACCGCAAGAACTGTTGAATGTTGTGTTGGGCGATGACGTCCAGACCGATCGTCGGTTCATCCAGAAACAACACTTCGGGGCTGTGCAACAAGGCGGCGATCAATTCCATCTTCATCCGTTCGCCCAGCGAAAGTTCCCGAACGGGATTCCCCAGCAAACGACGAACGTCCAACAATTCGGTCAATTCATCCAACGTGGTTCGGAATTGGTCGTCGGGGATGCCATAGATCTGTTGATGAAGCCGATAGGATTCTTGGGCCGGCAAATCCCACCACAGCTGATTCTTTTGGCCCATGACCAAAGCGAAGCGTCGCCGATAATCGTTTTCGCGTTTCCATGGGACGTGGCCCATGACCGTTGCCGTACCGGACGTTGGATTGATCACACCGCTTAGCAACTTCAGCGTCGTTGTCTTGCCCGCACCGTTTGGTCCCAGAAAGGCAACGAACTCGCCCTGGGGGACCGTCAAGTCGATCCCGCGGACCGCTTCGACTTCCGTGTACTCGCGGCGGAACAGCCCTTTCATGCTTTCGCGCAGCCCCTCGCGTTTGCGATAAACGCGGTACGATTTCGTCAGTCCCGAGACTTCGATGATGGGCATTGGCGGGCTGGCAACTTGTGTTGGAGATCCGGTGGACGACGGCCGGACCGTCAGGATGGATTGCGGCAAAGGGGGTCAACAATGACGCCCGACTGACGATTCAATGGCCATTTCTTTATCATGTTCCCCACCGATCGTCGATTCGCCATCGCGACGCCCGGAACGTCCGCCCCCCTGTTTCTTGTCCACGATCCGCAATCACGGTCCCCCCATGAGCCCCCGCCCCCCGTTTCGCGTCGGTTTGGGATATGACAGCCACCGACTGGGCAACGGCGGCCCCCTGCGGATCGGCGGAATGGACATTCCCGCGGAAGTCCACGCGATCGGCCACAGCGATGCGGACGTCCTGTTGCACGCGATCACCGATGCATTGCTGGGCTCGGTGGCCGCGCCGGACATTGGACGCTTGTTTCCCGACAACGGCACGGAAAATCGTGGACGCAACAGCGCCGATTTTGTCGCCGAAGCAATGCATCGGGTCCGATCGGCCGGCTACGAATTGGTCAACATCGATGCGGTGATTTTGGCCGAACGCCCCAAAATGGCGCCGCACATCGATGATCTGCGTCAGACCATCGGACGCATGCTGGACTTGCCGACCGACGGAGTGGGCTTGAAAGCGAAGACGGGGGAAACCGTGGGCGTGATCGGTCAGGGCGCGGCAATCGCAGCCCGCTGCGTCGTCATGATCCAAACACGAACATCAGTCGGCTGAATCGGCATCATTCGCATCGGGTATCGTCGGTTGCCGGATACTAATGGATTCTGGTTCGCTCTTGATTCGCTCAATCGCCCAGCGACACGCGGCATCGATGGGGACGCGCTGCCAGATTTCGCCCACACCGAACTCGACCAACGGTAAAGACTGTTGATCCCGCAAACGGCCGACGGTCACCGCCGATGCAAAAATCATCAAGGGATGGTCGGGGTCGACGGCACGAATTTGGGCCATCGATTGTCGGACCTGTGCCATCACCGCGTCGGGGACCGGTTGGTCTTCATAGATTTTCCCCAACGCCCACATCGACGACGCCCGGACCATCGGGTGATAGCCGCGTCGAACGAAAAACAACAACAAATCCGTTCCCGGCTCGTAACGATGCTGTCCGAAAACTTCGGCCAACTGTGACAATTGCTTGCTGCGGTCTTGGTCATAAGGGTATTGGGCTGCGGATTGCGGCAGCATTTTCTGGCGAAACGCATCCATGTACGCGGCAACTTGCTGACAGTCCGAATCGCTGCCGCCGGACTGTTTGATCGCCCACGCCGCGGTGACGTAGACACTGGGTACCGGATGTTCCAGCAGCATGATGTATTGGGCAACCGCGGGTCGGTGCCCCAAGCTGACCAGTCCCAAAATCGATTGTTCGGCCGCCTGCCAGTGTGGTGATTGCAACTGCTGCGATAACGCATCGATAATGCTCGATCGCCAATTTTCGTCAGATGCGGTATCGACCAAATGTCGCAATGCGTCCTGCCGGATTTGCGGCACCGGATCGGCCAGAGCCGATACAACGGCACTGATCGATGATTCATCCACCGGATCACGCAACAGTCGCAGACACAGCCGACGCAAATCAGTCTCACGCCGACCGCCGTCTTGATGGAACGCGATCGCATCGGCAGCCAACTGTCTGGCAACGTCGGTTTCGTGATCCGCCATGCCTTGCAATGCGATGGTCGAAGCCCCACGAACATCGGCATCGAAAATTTGGCGACGCTGTCGGGCCGCTCCCTCCGACGCATCGCCGCGCAACAATAGTGCCGCGACGTTCTGGTCAACGACGGTTCCCGCCCCAAGCTGCGGATCCAACAGCAGATCGACACGATCGGTATGTCCGTTCGGTTGCACCGCCGCCAGCGCAGTTGCCGCCTGCAAGCGAACCGCATCCGGCTGTTTTCGATCCAGCCAAGGACGGATTCGCCGTGCATCATCAGACACCCCAAGGGCGGCAATGCCCTGCAGCGCTACCACGACGTGTCCCGGCGGACTGTCATTCGAATCTAAAACGCTGCGCCAGTGGGACCTTGCGCAAGACTGGCCGGTTTGAATCAGTTTCTGTTGTGCTTGACTGGAAAGGTAGGGATCTTTGACCGCGATTTCCCACATTTGCGTGGCTTGTGTCTGATCCAACGCACCGTGCATCGCGATGCCCATCCATTGGCGTTGGGCCAGCGAATGCGTCCGGTTCGCCGCCGCGCGTCGAAGGGCCAAACGCGTCACCGACGCTGGCAACCACTGGCCCCGTTCCGGATCCTGCAGCCCCAGGTATTCTTCTTCGCGAATGACCTGCAACATCCGCTGTCGCAAACTTTCACGCTGTTCAGCCGGCAACTGATCCCACTGGTCCAGAACGGCGTCATCGGGAAACGAACGCGTGTTCGGATAATCGGGTACGGGCAAAGGGACTTGGACCGGCAAATCATTCAACACATCAAACGTGACCTCCGCGACGGATGCCGACACATCATCCTGCGCTGGCAAAGACCGCGAAAAAACAACCGCCGACACGATCCATCCGGCCAACGGAATCCAAAGCATGGCGGACAGGGGGTTGCCCTGCCGCTTTGCGATCATCTTCATTACCGTTAATCCATACGTGTCAAACGGACGCACCGGAGCCAAACCAAACCGCCGGCGATCACGGTCACACCAAGTCCAACGATCCACGCCGTGGGGACCAATTGATAATCCTCAAACCCGGGTGTTTGAATTTCTGCCAACGCCGCGGCCGCCGGATTGATCGAAAGGACGGCTTGGACAAATCCGTGTCCGAACGGACGGTCTTGCGCCGACCAAACCAACAACGTTCCGGCAAAGACCAACAGCAAGACCAAGTAATTGATCGCCGTCGCGGTGGCGGTCCGACGATTCATCGCACTGACGCAAAGGCTGATCGACAAGACCACCAACGCGGTGATTCCCAGACAGACCAAAACACGCTGAACCTGTGGCACCAGCGTGGGCTGGATCATGATCATCACCAGGTAGCCGGGCAACGTCGCCATCAAAATCAACAGCAACGTCCAAACCACACTGAAGACCTTCCCGCTAAGGATCCGCACCATCGACATCGGCGTGGTGCGCAAGATGTCCCAGCCGCCACTTTCCAGTTCGCCGGCAATCTGGCTGCTGGCCAAACTGGGGCCGATCAATACCAGCAACGCCATCTGGACGATCACCATGACGGTGGCCACCCTTTCGACGCCCCAACTGACCGTTCCCGTGGTGGCCACCACGGCCAACGTCATCGACAGCACGGCGCACACCGAAACCAATCGCAACAACCAGTGCATACGGCCGAATCGGCGGGTGCGAAATTCTTTGACCATCACCGGATTCAGCCACCGGGGAATCCCGCTGCTGCGTCGATTGGGATCCACCAAGAAAGCGAATCGTCGAATGATGCGAACCCACCGCGATTGATCATCGGTCACGGTCCCCGTCGCCCGCGATCGATCGACCGCCGACGATCCCAAACGCAAAATCGTCAACAACGAAAACACCGCCGCACCGGCCAGACACAAAACCAAGTATCGCACGACCACGCTGGCAATCGTCCCGGTCGCGTCGCCCACCGACACGTCCATCGCACCGACCGCATACCGGTCGCCGACAATCTGGCCGATCAACGGGATCGGACTGATCGAACGAATCCACCAGCCGATCGTACCGATCGTCCCGGGCAGACGGGACAACACGGCACCGATGATCACCGATCCGATGGCGATCAACACCATGGCCGCATAACTGCCGCGCAGACTTGCATCGCTGGTCCGGGTCCGACTGCTGATCCACAACGACACCGCCGTATACAACACCACGACGCCGAACAACGTCGCCAACAACGGTGCGATGTGCTGGACCAGCGAAACGCCGCCCATCGCGTAGCTGGCGGTTAACGCCGGCAACGTGGCGGTCAACAATACGACCGCCACCACGACGTTGGCCCAAAACTTGCCAAAATAGATGTCCGCCACACGAATCGGTGAATGCAACAGCATCGCCAATGTTCCCTGACGCCATTCGCGAACGATGGAGGTTGCCGGAAACGCGGGCACGGCCAATAAGGTTGCCGTCAACATCGCATACGCCAACGGACGAAACACTTCGAACGAACGTTGGCTCATCATGTCGGCTGATCCGGCCGATGGCCAACGCAGCAGGACCAGACCGCCGGTAAAAAACGCGATCGCCATCGCCGCTGCCAAGGTCTTTCCCGAACGAAATTGTCCGCGAACTTCGCGAACCAACACCGGTCCACCCAACATCAGCTGGCCGCCTTTGCATCGTCAGCCGCCGAATCATCATCGCCCGCGCGTGTCACGCTGACGAATGCATCTTCCAAATCGCTGGGGACTTCGCGGAACTGGGCCACGTGGATGTCGCGGGTGATCAGTTCTCGCAACAAATCCGCCAATGCTCGTTCAGTACGGTTCGTTTCCAAACGCATCAAAGATTGACCGGGCATGACCGTGACGATTTCGTCGTCGTCTTTCCATCCTTCGATCCAATCGGCCGCCTGTTGTGCCTGGGCCTGGTCCAGCAACTGGACTTCGAAGGTTTGCCGCGGACACAATTCCTTCATCACCGAATCCAGTGACCCGAACGCTCGCAACTTCCCACCGGTCAGGATCGCCACGGTGTTACAGATGCGTGACAGTTCGGGCAAAATGTGGCTGGTCACGATCAGCGTTTTCCCCATCGCGGCCAAGTTCAACAGAATCTCGCGCATCTCGATTCGCGCTTGTGGATCCAAGCCGTTGGCCGGTTCGTCCAAGATCAGGACCTCGGGATCGTGCAACATGATTCGCGCGATCCCCACGCGTTGTTGCATGCCATGGCTAAGCGATTCGACGAATTTGTCCTGCATGTAGGTGCAGTTGGTCGTGTCCATCACCTCGGCGATGCGTTGCTTCCGTTGGCGTGGCGGCAACCCATAGACCGCGGCAAAGAAGTCCAAGTATTCACGGACACGCATGTTGTCGTACACGCCGAATTTATCAGGCATGTAGCCGACGGCGCGTTTGATCTTTTTTGATTGCCCGGTGCAATCGATGCCCGAAATCGTGGCGTGTCCCGACGTGGGTTTGGAAAGCCCCACCAAGATACGAATCGTGGTCGTCTTGCCAGCACCGTTGGGACCAATGAAGCCCAGGATTTGTCCGCGGTCCACGGAGATCGAAAGTCGATCCAGGGCCACAAAGTCACCAAAACGCTTGGTCAATTCATCCGTTTGGACGACCGCCGAACTCCCGGCGGCGTGCACTCCCGCCGGCTCCGGCGCAACCGCCTGTGTTGTCGAATTCAATGGGTGACCTTCATTTGAAAAGCAAGTGAATCGTTTTCTGCTGGGCAAGACGCTTGCGGTCGTCCGGGCCAGTCGAATGGGGCTGACAGCAACGGCGTCACCGAGCGTCGTCGCTGATCGCGTCGGCAGGTTTCGTTTCGAGTCCTGATTGTGATCGTGTCTCAGGATCGCCCCGCGTGCCGGAATCCTGGACGACACCCCGCAGCCACCACTGCGGTCGGCGGATCTGCCAAGCCGGGTCGTCTTCGCCGGCCGAATCGTCGCCGATGACGGCATTGCCAGGCAGGGCATCGGGTTCGTCGTTCGACGGTGGATGCTTGGCGGGTGACACGTCGAATTCCAAACGCAGTTCGCCGACACCGGGATGGTAAACCAAGTCGCCGGCCCCGACATCGATCTTCACCATGCCGCTGGGTGAATCCAGTTTTGCAATTTGTTTTCGTTTTCCATCGGGATCCAACATCGTCACTGTCACGTCACGCATCGGTGCATCGAGGTCCATATGGAATTGTGCTGATGTCAGATCCAACGGCAGCACAACCCTTGGGATTTGCCAACGCAGTTGCCAAGTCATCGGATCTTCTTCGGGCGCATGGCTTTCACCGTCGGCCATGATTTTCGTAAGCGATGTGCCCCATCCCGATTCGACGGATTCGACCTTGATTGTCGATGGCGGCAACCGCACCTGATCGCCCGGCGACGCGGGCAACCACCGCATCGACATCGCACACAAAGCTTCGCCGGTGATCCTAGCGTCGACGCCGTCGTTCATCGGTTGTTCCCACGGCGGCGTCCAAGCCAGCACCAGCGGCGTGATGCGTGGCGTTTCACCGTCGCCGAAAATGGTCCGATCACGCTCGCGGATCAGCGTTCGGTAAGTTTCTTGGTGACTCTGCTGAGTCTGATTCAGCAATCCCGATGCCAGTCGGAACTGCTGCGGGGCGTCCGCATCGGCGGGCAACACCCAAACGTCGTCCGCTTCCGCATCACGAACCAATGCATGCACCCGAGCGGGCGGCAAGACAATGGCGGCGTCATCACCGGGGCCCGGCAAGCCATCGGGCAAGCGAATTTCCAGGCCCCGCCGGGTCAGCTTTCCGATTGCTTGGCCGGATCCGGCCGAGATCGAAAGACTGGCACCGATCGACTGCAGACCGGTCGGCCAATCGGCGATGCTTAGCCGGCGTTGGTGCGTCATGTCGGTCCAAACCACCGGCGACTGTGTCGACTGGTCGCTGAACGGCCGCAAACTTTCGTCGCCGTCGACCGCCCGATCCACGCTGCCGCCGTCGCGAAAGTACAGCACACTGGATTGATCCACGATGGCTTGGTCGCGGTCCGGTTGCAGCATCGCGAACTGAGCATGTGCTAAGGTGTCCGGCACGCTTTTCCGCATCGACATCGACGCGATTGCCAGCGGTGCGCTGGCGATCACCGCCGTCAGCGGCAGGCTCCACAACGATCGCTCGGCAACCCCCTGGCGGGCCCAGTAACGGGTCACACACCAACCACCAACGATGAACGTTGCCAGCGATGCCAAGACCGCCCACCGCGATGCCACCGGGTAACCGACGTGGATCGCGGCGGCCGTGGGCGAAACCGACGGCGGTGGCTGACGATTGCGTGGCTGTTGAAACAGACTGACGATGGGAATCGCTGCGGCGTTGGGCTGAAACGGCGGGTTGTACGCGATGTCGTAGTTTGGTGGATACGGTTCATACCAGGCGGATGCGTCGGCCATCGTCAGCCAAACTTCGCCCCGTCCCACACGGACCCGAACGGCCGCCGGCCAATCATCGATCCAATGCGTGACTTCGCCGCCGGATTGATGAATCTTGCGCAGGGTCATCGGATGGTAACGCTGAACCCGCAGCGGATGCGTGTCCATGTCGGGCCGCAGTTTGGTGCGAAAGTCAAAATCGTTCCGCTGGACCGTTCCCATGTCGGTGGCCTGCCACAGATCACCAATCAATGGTGCTATCGCCGGCACGCTGATGCGGTCCAGGGACACCCACGCCTTTCCACCATCGGCCAGCCAGCGACGCAACACGGCGACGCCATGAGGATCGTTCAGTCCCGAAGCGTCATGAATGAACAAGTTGTCGATCGCATCCCAGCGACGAAAATCTCTGGGCAAACGTTCCAGGTCCAAGACCAAGCGGCTTTGCTGGTCCAATTCACGACAGGCGATCATCAGGTTGTATTCATGATCCAACTGGTCCCGTCGCCACTGCCAGTCCTCGGCCGGTTTCGGTGCCAGCTTGGCCAACACCGCCGTCGCAACGATGTCTTGGCTTAACAACAGACGCAGGTCTTGAACCGCCCGCTGGGAATCATGCTTCAGCGGGACTTCGACGCCGTCGACGACTTCGGCCAAGGCGATCGAAAGATTGACATGAGTGCCACCGGCCAGATCGGGCAATTGCACCCACACTTCGTCGCGGGCGGTGAATCCGGATTCGATACGCCGCACCAATCGATAGGTGACGTCACCATGTCCGATCAGACGAACCGTCACGATGGCCGTCTTGGCCTTTGGCGCCGAATTGCTGATCAAAACGGGCATCGGCCACCAATGGCCCGGCATCGGTGGCGTGGGTGATGTGGCGGTCACCGGAGCCAACTTCAAACCGCCGCTTTCATTGACCGCCTCGAACGAATCGGGAACGCGGGACGGATCGACGTCCGAATCGCCCCGAACCATCCCCGCGATCACGATTGCGACCAAGCAAACGGACGCCGGGCGGATCAAACACGCAAAACGCTGAAGACGGAATCCCGGCATGACAGACCGATCGGCAAGGCGGACAAGCGGACGGGCGTTGCATCGACATCCTGTGCGTGGTGGCCCGAATCGATGGGCCACGATAACCCAACGCCCGAGGGCGATGTTCAAAGGAGTCGCAGAATTCCCTGTGCTGCCCGGAGAGACCGCCGCCGTTTTTCCCCCCAGAATCGGCCTCTCCAGATCAGCCAAACGCCCCTATAATCCGCAAAACTTCACTTCGCCAAAAACGAACGTACAGACCACGGACGCCCTGGAAGACCGTTTTCGATGAGCACTGCGACCGCCAGCGACGCTTCGACCCCGACGACGCCCGCCGAGAAGCCCGAAATCCGCATCTACAACACGCTGAGCAAGACCAAGGAAGCGTTCCAGCCGCTGCGTCCGCCCAGCGTCGGTATGTACCTGTGCGGCCCGACCGTCTATGCCGAAGCCCACATCGGCCACATGGTCGGTCCGGTGATCTTTGACTGCGTCAAACGTTTTTTGACCTACAGCGGTTACGACGTGACCTGGGTCGTCAACATCACCGATGTCGATGACAAACTGATCGCCAAAAGCCGGGAACGCGGGATCCCGATGAGCCAGATCGCGGTGGAAATGACCGCCGATTATCTGGCGAACTTGAAAGAACTGGGCGTCAACCAAATCAATCATCTGCCACGCGCCACCGACCACATGCCGCAAATCATCGCTTTCATTCAAACGTTGGAAGCGAAAGGGCACGCCTATGCCGTCGACGGCGACGTCTTCTTTGACGTCATGAAAGACCCCAGTTACGGCCAGCTGTCCAACCGCAGCGTCGACAGCCAGCAAGGCGAAGGCGGTGATGCCGCCGCCAAGAAACGGTCCCCCGGCGACTTCGCCCTTTGGAAGTCCGCCAAATCGGACGAACCCAGTTGGGATAGCCCGTGGGGCGCCGGCCGACCGGGATGGCACATCGAATGTTCGGCGATGAGCCACGAAATCCTGGGCGAAACCTTTGACATCCACGGTGGTGGCTTGGACTTGGTCTTCCCCCACCACGAAAACGAACGCGCCCAAAGCAGTTGCTGTCACGGCGCACCGATGGTGAAGTACTGGATGCACAACGGCCTGATGCGGGCCGGCGAAAAAGGCAAAGTCGGCGGACGCAGCGATCGTGAATCCACCGCCGATGATGCACAGGGCAAGATCAGCCGCAGCAAAGGCGCCGGCGGGCTGGCCGAATTGATCCGACGCCACACCGGCGAACGCATTCGATTCTTCCTGTTGCGAACGCACTACCGCAGCACGATCGTCTTCGGCGAAGACGGGCTGCAAGAAGCCGGCACGGCATTGGAAGGCTTCTACCGCTTCTTTGATCGCTATGAACAAATCACCGGATCATCGTTCTATGATCTGCCCGCCGCCCGAACCCGCTTCGATGGCGGTGTCGCCAATCCCAAAGACGATGCACTGTTGAAAGACGTCGCCCAGTTGCGGTCGAAATATCTGGCCGCGATGGACGATGACTTCAACACCGGCGCCGCGATCAGCCAGTTGTTCGATCTGCTGCGGTTGCTGAACCGTCACATCGACACTCAAAAACTGGGCACGGCCGCACCGGCAAGCCCCGCCTTGGAAACGCTGACATCCGCGGCAACCGTGCTGCGTGAACTGACCTCCGTCCTGGGCCTGTTCCTGAAACCCGTCGCCGCGTCGGCAGGCGGCGACGACGGTGACGCCGAACTGTTGGACCACGTCATCGGGCTGCTGATCGACCTACGCAAGGAAGCCCGCGCGAACAAAGATTATGCGATGGGCGACGCGATCCGTGACCGCCTGGGCGAAATCGGCGTCGCTTTGCTGGACAGCAAAGACGGCACGACCTGGGAAAAGAAATAACCCCGCGGCGCCGACATGGATGGCAAGCTGATTCTGGGGATCGACCCCGGGCTGAACACCACCGGTTATGCGGTCATCCGGCGATTGGACGGGGCCACCATGCGCCTGTGCGAAGCCGGCGTGATCCGCAGCCGCCAACGTGACCCGATGGAAACGCGGCTGGCCGAATTGCACGCCGGTGTCTCGGAAGTGCTGCAGGCCCATCGCGTCGACTTGATGGCACTGGAACAGCTGTTTTCACACTATGAACGCCCACGCACCGCCATCCTGATGGGACATGCCCGCGGCGTGATCTGTTTGGCCGCCAGCCAAGCGGGGATTCCCGTCACGCACTTTGAACCCACACGGGTGAAGAAGGTGATCACGGGCAACGGTCGCGCACCAAAATCACAGATCCAACAAGCCGTCAAACTTCAATTGAACCTGACCGCGGTGCCCGAACCGGCTGACGTCGCCGATGCCATGGCCTTGTCGCTGTGTGGTCACTATCTGGGTTCAGGGTCGTTGGCCGAACGTTAAGGGAACCTAGAAAAGAAGGATGGATTCCGAAGATCAGCTACCATCCTCCACACCCTCCCGACCGGAAAACCTCCACGCCAGGTTTTCCCTTGACCACAACATCCGACTTGGCTTTCGTGCCGAATCTCGCCTCCGACCCTGGCGACATTCACCGCTGAAACAGAGCGTTCAAGTTCACGATCACTCCTTGGCGTCGACGAGTTTTTGAATCTCCGCGAACGAAAACTCCATCTTTCGAAACTCGGCCAAGTCCGTGTAGTTATCGGGCTTTTTCCAATAGAGCTGCGCATCGCTAAGTTTCTTCGCAAGTGTGTACTTTCGCTGTCCGTCTTCTCCCTCTGACTTCAAGTGAATCTCTTCCGTGGATTCAGACATGACGGGGACCCAACCCAATGCCGAATGATTCTCCCAATCAAGACGTTGGTCAAACATGACTCTGGTCTTGCGATTTCCCGGCCGACTCATTCGCGTGATGTATCGTTCAGGAGACAGGGAATGCAATCCGAACTGCCAAAGATGAGATTCAATGCTTTTTGCATTTTGAAAAACCACGTTGATGTTGCATTGCGATTCTGCCGGTGACGAAGAAACACGCAACTTGGTAGCCGTGCCGAAAGCTCGCCCCAAACGCAGGCGATACCGTTTCGAATCCAGGCATGTCGACAAAAAATCTCCCGTTCCGATGAAGCTCAGATTCGGACACCTCGCGTGACTCAAAGCCTCGTCGAAATCCCGATACGCTTGCGATCCTCGCCCTCTTCCTGCGATCTGCGTCCGCAATTCCGTGCCGTCAACAATGGTCGCTTTCCACCCCAGCTTCATCTTGTCGAGCTTCCCGACCATCGCACTCTCTGGATCAACACTTTTGGCGTGCTCCCCAAAAACTGGTCCATGAGTTATGAGAGTGTACCGGCCAATAACGGCCAAGGAGACTCTCGAGATGAAACAAGCACGAAAGCGACGTAAGCCCGAACAGATCGTCAAGGCGATCGCCGAGGGTGAAGCCATGTTGGCCGCCGGCAAGAGCCTGGCGGAGGTGTACCAGAAGCTTGGGATTGTTGAATCGACCTGGATGCGATGGAAGAAGCAGTACGGCGGCATGAAGTCCGATGAGGCTCGACGGCTTCGCGAACTCGAAATCGAGAACCAGAAGCTCAAAGAACTGCTGGCCGAAGCAGAACTCGATAAGCGAATGCTCAAGGTGATCGCCGAGGGAAACTTCTAAGCCCGACGCGTCGCCGTGAAGCAGCCTGCAAGTTGCAGAGTTGCTTCGGCGTCTCGGAGCGTCGGGCTTGCAGGACGCTCGGCCAATCGCGCAGTAGCCAACGATACCGGCCAAACACCAAAGAAGACGAACCACGTCTGATTGCTCGAATACTGGAACTCGTCGGCGAGTTTCCTCGCTATGGCTATCGACGCATCACTCGTCTTTTGCGGCAGGAAGGCTGGTGTGTAAACTTCAAACGGATCCACCGACTCTGGAAACAACAAGGTCTCAAGGTGCCGGTCAAAAAGGCGAAAAAGCGACGATTGGGCAACTCCGAAGGCGGCGTCATTCGTCGATCGGCCGAGTACCCCAATCACGTTTGGTCGGTCGACTTCATCTTTGATCGAACCGAAGACGGTCGCTCGTTGAAGATCCTCTCTCTGATCGACGAGTTCACTCGTGAGTGCATTGCACTGGAAGTGGGTCGAAAGTTCACCGGCGACGATTTGGTGGCGCTGTTGAGCGACTTATTCGTCAGCCGCGGCATCCCGTCGTTCATCCGCAGCGACAATGGCCCGGAGTTCATCAGCAAGGCGGTCCGCTCCTTTCTGGACTTCATTGAGGTGGGGACTTCCTACATCGAACCGGGCAGTCCCTGGCAGAACGGCAACGTCGAAAGCTTCCACAGCAGGCTTCGCGATGAGTGTTTATCGTGCGAGCTGTTCAGCAGCTTGTCCGAGGCACAGTCGATCATTGAGTCATGGCGTCAAACGTACAACCATCGACGTCCGCACAGCGGCATCGGTGGAATGGCCCCAGCGGATTTTGCTTCACAGTGGGCTACTTCCGCTTCGTTCGCTGCGCTCCCTTCGCGGAAGCAGCCCACTGTGGAATCGTTTAACCAACCCGTACTCTCATAACCGTGGATCAGGAAATGGGGGCATTCCACTTTCCTCCAACGCAACGAAGCAGCAAAAGTTTTCATCTTTGTCCATCCGAATTCGCCATCGGGTGGTCGACACTGGTGCAACCACATCGTTGACGACGATGGAGTTATCGACTCGTACCAGCAAGTCATATTCTTGAAAATTCGCCATCCGAATGGCGACGGCATCAAAGTACCCTTGAGCCTCCAATCTCGCACCAGCTTCGTCCTGTGCCGTCGCAACCGATGCACAACACACCCCCAGTACGAACAAAGCAAATAAAGCGAACCTCATCTTACACCCCAGCAGCAGATACCAGAACTTTGCTTTTTTACCCTCAGCATATCGACTGAACGAAAGCCAACTAGGCTTCTCATCGACGCTCCAGGCCAACGGAACGCACAACATCGTCAATACGCACCGTTATCGCATCGAGAATGACACAAAACACACACCAATTGCCAGCACAAGACACGCGTGTAGCAACGTTTCAGAATGCCAAGCGATCTCTCTCAATTACCTTAACTTCGTCCGCACGTCCCATACGATTCGACACTAGTGACGACTGATGTGCACAAACATCTTTCAAAAACTTGAACATGAAACGCAACCAACACCGTCATCACCTCGACTAACTGGGCCTACTTATCACAGCGGACCACCGGAGTCACATAGAGCTCCGACAAGCTCAATATCCGACATGTAGATATAGTTGCTTTGAGTACCATTCTGGCACACCAGGCCATCAATCTGATAGCAGCCAGACAACGTATCGCAATCATAAATTAACGCACAATACACGCCGCTAGATGGAGACTGCTTGCTTTGCCAGTCATCTCGTCCCACATTGGGATTGGAAGTACTCAAGATGTCGTTCGGAAACTGAAAGTCATTGTACCAGACCTCTATTCCGACAGTATTTTCGGGACACCTATACCGTTCACCAAAATAGCCGTAGACATCCTCACACTCGGTTTGCTCACACCCTTGGTCTTCATCAACCCAGTCCTCACAGTCCTCGTATTCAACGACATAACACTGCGCTACCGCAGAGTGACCGCAAGCCACAAGCATTAGAGACACTAGCAAAAAAAGAAAACAACGCATCACAAATCCCCTTCTACTTCCGAAATATACCGAACCACGTCCTGAGAAACAGGTAGCGTCACTACCCTTCTGTTTTTGACGCCGCTGATCTCACAGCGACATTCAAACCGTCTGTCTGCCGGCGCAGATCGCACCAATTCCATAGGCAAATCAACGCTGTAATGAGTCAACTGCCCGTTTCGGCCTACAATCACTGTTTTTAAAGGCTGATCACAATAACTTACTTTCAACAATGCTGGCCCTCCTTCTTCGGCGGATTGTTTTTGGTTGAGATCGAGCACCATCACAGCGGCCGATACGATGTCGTCTTGGTTCGCCGTCTCATCACCATGCCGAATGAACCTTAGCTTTTTCGGAAATTTGGAGATTGCCGACCTCTTGCTTATGGTGACAGGCAAAGTGCTGATGTGCCCCGTTTCGATGTTCTTGATGAATAGCTCATTAAACACAGCGCCTCGCTGAAGAACCGACTCCGGAATCTTCAACCGAAGCTTTTTTTCGTGTTCGTCGATGCTGACGTCTATCTGGTCAGTGGAGTCCGTTTTTCTAGCGAATCCGAAATCGATAAGATCCACAACCGACGAACGGTCGGCGAAGAACGACAATTCCGTGAAGTAATCCCCGGCCCCTTCCGGCACGCGGACATGGACGTCACTCGCTGTGAACCCAACGACACCGGTCAGTCCGTACCGCAGCTTTACCGACATTGAGGGAATCGCGTCATCGTGGCAAGTAAAAGTCGCCGTTTGCACAACGCGAGTCGGCCTTTGGACTGTTTCTATTTGCAGACGAAATGTCAACGATTCGCCACTGGAAATCTCACCCTTCGCTGGCGCCACCGACAAACAGGCACAACCTGATTCAACGCGACTGAATCGAAGCATGCGATTGCCAACATTTCGAATGGTGACGATGCAATGAAGCAAAGCTGCTGGCGGGTGTTCACCTAGATCGATCTCACAGCGAGCAAGTGTGCCGCTATCCCCACCAATGTTCGTATTGTTGACGACCTTGATCGGATCCTTGCGAACCAAGGGCCCGCGGTTTTCATTCATCAACTGGCCGGGATCATCCGCAACGCAGAATGAACCAACAATGAGCAACGCAAGAGACGTTGTTCGACGCAGGGTGGAGCACGTGAAAATAAACATACAACGACTTTGTCCCTTTGATGCGTTGAGACCAACAACTACGGAGAGGATTTATAGCAACCACACGGGGGGGGGCAAGCTTTCTGGTCATCTAGCCGGTCGCCATTTAGAAAGCTGTCTCGTCGAGACTATCGCTGCTAGATCACGCATCCGGAATTCCAGCCAATCGCGGGCGGTTCCCTGAAGGAGTCGACGAAACATTCCCGTCACCGGCGCGAACCCACGCTTAGGATCCAGTGGCCCCGGTACCGGTTCGACACGGACACCTTTGACCGGCCTGCCCGAGTTATCGCGGAGCGTCCTTGGTCTGAAGCCAGAATGAACGCAGCCGGGTCGACCTGCTTTTCGCCCTCGGCCCGGCGGGTTACAACGACCAGAAATCTCGGTTGCGGCCCCCGTGCCTACAGCACCACAAATCCGTGCCAACAGCGCCACGAATCCGTGCGGACAACACCACGCATGAAGAGTGGTTTTGGAGGCATCGATGCGGTCACTGCCGAACGGTGAACACCGGCGCAATGGCGTCGACTTGATCGATGGCCAAGGTTATGCGTGCCGCTGTTTGCCGACGGTTCAGGTTACTGATGACTCGAAACAGACCAGTCGCTCAGAACAGACCACTGGATTGGCTGCCCGGCGTTGATCGGCGCAACGATCAACGCATGTTCCAATGGCGCGTCCGCGCTCGGTAAGACAAGGAAGAATCGCTTTTATGATCGTCACCATTTCCGGCGAACTGACTCGGGTCGGTGAAACCGCCGTCGTCGTCGCTTCGGCCCCCTTTGAGTACGAAGTCTATGTGGGCGACTACACCCGACGACAACTGCAAAGCAAGGTCGGTGATCAGGTGCGTTTGCACACGCTGGACTACATCGAAGGCAATGCGGCCCAGGGCGGCCGGCTGACCCCACGGCTGATCGGGTTTTCGACCGAACCGGAACGTCAGTTCTTTGACTTGTTTTGCAGCGTTGACGGCGTGGGGGTCAAGAAAGCGCTGCGTGCGATGGTCCGGCCGGTGAAAGAATTGGCCGTGCTGATCGAACAACAGGACGCCAAATCCTTGTCCGCCCTGCCCGGCATCGGCCCGGCGACGTCCGAGCGGATCATCGCCAAACTGCGCCGAAAGATGCCTCGCTTTGCCCTGATCGTCGGGGGCGATGAAGCGGCGGAAGTTGGCGGCGATGGCGGACAAGTCGTTGGTGAAACCTTTGACGCGTTGGTCGTGCTGGGGCACAGCGAAGCCGACGCCCGCAAACTGATCGACGAAGCACTGGGGACCGGCAAGAAGTTCAAGGACACCGAATCGTTGCTGACCGCGATTTACCAGCGACAGTCTTAGAAGCAGCTCTGCGACACCGGTGTTCCAGCGACACCCGCGTCAGAAAAAGCGGCGTTCCCGTGATTGCCCCTCGGCGAGACGGGAACGCCTGGTGCGTCCAATGACACGCCTGAACAGACGGCCTGCCTCGCGCCCTAATCCGCCGTCTGCACACCCCGCCGGTTCGCATCGTTGACACGTTGCGACCTTCAAAGCATCATCGGATGTTCATCCCCCACCGTTCGATCGGGGGATTCCCTCTTTCCGATTTCTTTTTTCGGATTGCCGGACACCGACAGTCCCCGCCCGGGGCAAACGTCACAATCACTGGGGCGATAACCTTAAGGCGATCCATGTAGGAATCGCGAGTGACGCCACACTGAACCCGCCGACAGTCAAACGACGGCCCGTCCCAACGCTTTTCTCTGTCTGACAGCCATGAACGATTCACAACCCGCACTGCAACTGTGGTCCGTGCTGACCAACCTGCCCGGCGTCGGCGTCAGCTTGATGGACGATCGGGGCGGATTGCTGTTCGTCAACAACGTGTCGATGGAGATGTTCTTTGTCGATCCGACTGTCGATTACCGCGGCAAGTGCATTGCCGACTTTCATAACGAAGACTTCGTCACCGAACGCTTGGCGCTGATCCGTCGCGTGCTGGACGAACAGAAACCGATTCGATTCCGACACATCTATAAAGCCCGTCATTTGGAATCCAAGATTTGGCCGCTGACCAAATTGATCGCCGCCGACGACGAAGGCTTGCGTGCCGCGACCGCGCCCCACTGCGGTGAACAAGAATCTGGCGATGATCGGGCCGCCGAACCTTCCTTCGATTCCCATGTCTTGGTCGTCACCCAAGAAGTCGACCCCAGCGACCTGGGCACACCGGCCTCGTCCGGTGACCCCGCCGAACCCCGAGATGGCCAAACCTCGGAATCCGAAAACAGCGAAGAAACCATTTTGAATTCCAACTTCATCGACCTGGGACCGCTGAACGTTCTCAGCCCGCGTGAACTGGAAGTTCTGGTGCTGCTGGGCCACGGCCTGAGCGTTCCCGACGTCGCGAAGTATCTGTTCCGCAGCCCCAAAACCATCGAACGTCATAAGACATCGATCGGCCACAAGTTGCACCTGCAAGGCCAAGTCGCGATGACCCGGCTGGTGACCCAGGTCGGCTTGGACCTGAAGCATGCCGCGCTGAAACGCTTGGGCGAATCCCAGTAGCCCGCGGTCGCCACAACTGCCGCAAAGCAGCCGGCACATTTCCACGGCTCGACCCGACGTAAGGCTTCTTACCACGCCCACCCTCCCCCCCACCATCCGAACCTACGGGGGTACAAAAACACAGAAACAATCCTTCTTGGGGCGGATATATCGCATTGGATTGTTTTGACGATGGGGATCCCCTAGCCTCATTGGCCTTGTCCGCCCAATCGACTCCTTTTCGCCAGTCGCCGCACGCGGCAAAGTCCCGCCAACCGTCACTTTCTTTGGCGGTGCACCGCCGATTCGCAGAACGCGAGCGGGTGTGGGTGGAGTATTCGATTCCCTTTCTATTGTTGCGAACAACGTCATGCTCACGTGCTTGAAAGAATCGGCACGGGTTCGATGCCAACGCGGCGCGATCCCCAAACGTCAGCCCCGTTCTCTGCGCCGAACTTCTCGGCCACTGTCCACACTCGCCGGCGTTGCAGTGATGCTGGCAGGGGCGTTTCAATGCGTCCCGGTCGATGCCGACATGCCGGCGTCCGTTGCCCCGGCGTCCAGTGGCTATCGTTCCAGTTCGGCTTCACTTCCGCCGGTCACGTCGCCCACGGCTTCCAAGGGGCAACCGGTATGGCACCAAAGCTTGGAAGACGGCTGGAATGCGTCACGCAAAACGGGGCTGCCCATGGTGATCTTTATCACCAGCGAAAACTGTGTGTATTGCCAGGCCATGGAACAGCGGACTTGGTGCAACGACAGCATCGCGGGTCAACTGGTGGGCCGGTTCATTCCGATTCATCTAAAGAAGGGCCGCAACGACAAGGTGTTGTCACGGATCCAGCTTAAGATGTACCCGACCACCCTGCTGGCCACGCCCGAGGGCAAAGTCGTCCAGCACCGCGACGGCTTTCAGCCGCCGGAAAACGTTTTGTCATTTTTGAATCAACGGATCGGCGGACGCCCCCCCAGCCGTTGATCCCCAACGACTGTTTGCTGCACCACGATGAACCAACGCATCTCCGGCATCCTGACCCCCAACATCACGCCGGTGGATGCGAAGGGCCGCGTCGACGAAGACACCTTGCGTGCCTATGTCGACTGGCTGATTGAACGCGGCGTCGACGGCATTTACCCCAACGGCAGCACGGGTGAATTCGTCCGCTTTTCACCACAAGAACGTCGACACATCGCACAGATCGTGATCGACCAGGCCGACGGACGTGTCCCCGTTTTGGCCGGCGCCGCCGAAGCCAACACGCGGGAAACGATCGAGGCGTGCGAAGCCTATGCCGCGATGGGGGCCCGCGCGGTCGCGATCGTCGCGCCGTTTTACTATCGGCTGTCCAGCGAAGGCGTGTATGCGTACTTTCGCGAAATCGCCGATGCCGTGTCGATCGACGTCACGGTGTACAACATCCCGCTTTTCGCTTCGCCGATCGACGTCGACACCGTCATCCGCCTGGCATCGGAATGTCCTCGCGTGATCGGCATCAAAGACAGCAGCGGCGATGTGCCAAACATGATCCGCATGATCGCCGCGATTCGGCCGATGCGTGATGACTTTTCTTTCTTGACCGGATGGGACACCGTGCTGACACCGATGTTGCTGGTCGGTGCCGATGGCGGAACCAACGCGACCAGCGGTGTGGTGCCCGAATTGACCCGAGCGATCCACCGCGCGTGTGTCGCCGGTGACTATGACACTGCGGTCCAGTTGCAGTACCAGTTGGTGCCCCTGTTCGACACGATGATCTCTCTCGGTGAATTCCCGGCCGGATTCCGCGCCGGGGCGCGCAGCCGAGGTTGGGATTTGGGCAGCGGGCGGGTCACTCTGTCGGCGACACAACAAGAGGCCGTGCGTCGCAGCCAAGACCAGATCGACGCCATGATCCGGCGTGTCACCGATGATGCACCGGACCACCAGACGCGGCAGGCATCGCTGCCCAGCGAGACGATCGAATCGATCGTCGAATCGGTCATCCGCCAGCTTCAAGTCACCCGCGACGAAACCCGGTAAGTTACCTGGGCCCGCCCACTAAAGTGCGAAGTAGCGAACACTAGGGTGCGAAGTAGCGAATCCAGTTCCGCACCGATTGCCCCGGCACGTAGGCCTTGGGCTGCCCCCACAATCCTTGTCCGACTTGGACCGGCACCGTTTGGTTGCCCAGATTGATCAACGCGTCGGCGGGCGCCGCCGTGGTGGGTGCAACGGGAACCGGCTGGACGACCACCGTCGACGCAGGCGGCATCACCGCGGGACTGGCGATCTGTGCCGGTGGCGGCACGTACGGCGTTGTGGTGGTTGCCGATGCCGGCACGACGCCGCATCCGTAACCGCTGGCCGCTGTGTACGAACTAGGTGGGGAAATATTCGGACAGTTGTCCATCGTCGCATAGCCCGATCCCGCCAACGATGGTGTGGCCATGGGTGCGTAGTCGCCACCGGTGATCGTCGATGCGGGCGGTGGCGTCGATGGCATTCCGGGTACCGACGTCGTCGCCGGCGGTGACGGCAAACTGCGCTGCGGTACCGACGGCGGTGGCGTTAACGATGGTGTGGTTGTCATTCCCGGCGGCGGCAAAGTCGGCGAGCCCGGTCCCGGCGATGCAAAACCCTGCGCTCCACTTTGCGGTGCCGGCGTTAGGGGCGCCGAAGAACTGGGCGGCGGCATCAACGGCGGTGGATCGATGCCTGGTGCCACCGGGCCGCCCGCACCGGGTGTTCCACCCGGCGTCGTGGAATCAAAACCGGGCAAACCGAATCCGTCTTGCTGCATGAACATCGCGCGTTGGACCGGCGCCGTGTAGCCGGCCGGCACCACGTTGGCCGACGGGGCCGTGCGATTGGCCGGCGACATCGACATTGACGGCGCAACCGTTGTGGGCGCAGCGGAACGCGAAAGGCTGCCGATCGGACGCAGCGTCTGGGCGCGAGTCGGATCACCGTCGGCTATCCAACCCACGACCAACGCCAAAGCGACGATCTTTGCGGTACGTTTCATCGAATCCTGCACGAAGGGCAATCCTGGCAAAGCAACATCTTCCATCATCGGAGAATCGTCCAACATCGTCCGTTAGAAGAATCACCCGACACGACGCAAGGTCAATCCAGCGGTTCAGGCAACGACGCCATCCTGATCCACCGGACGGCCATACCAACGGACCCAACCAATCAGTAGACATGCACCCGCCAACAGGCAAATCCAAGGTGACCAGCCGACGGCCACCGGCAAGGTACCGACCAGCACGCAAACCACGCCGACGGTGATCGCATAAGGCATTTGTGTTCGGACGTGCACCATGTGATCACAACCGCTGGCACGGCTGGACAGAACCGTGGTGTCGGAAATGGGGGAACAATGATCGCCGAAGATGGCCCCCGCCAAGACCGATCCGAACGTCGCCAAAAAGATCGAATGTTCCGCCAAATCGACGCCCCCATCATTCGTCAGTCCGGACATCCGAATCGCTAGCGCGACGACGATCGGTGTCAGGATCGCCATCGTGCCCCAACTGGTTCCGGTCGAAAACGCGACGGCTCCGGCCAGCAAAAAAGTCACCGTCGGCAACCACCGCACGTCCATGGTGTCACGGAGCATCGATGACAAGTATCCGCTTGTATTCAGTTGATCGGTCGACGTCATGGCCGACAGTGCCCACGCCAACCACAGCACCAGCATCGCCGGTAACATCTGTCCGGCACCCGCCAAAGCCCCCTGCCCCACACGACCGAGCGGCCGCATGTTTATCGCCGCGGCGCCGATCCATGCGGATACCAATCCGACGCCACCACCGACCACCAATGCCAAATACGAATCCCCGCCTCCGATGATTGTTCCGACACGCTGAAGCCCTGACATCGACGATGGGAACGGTTCCTGTGGCCATCCGGTCTGTACCAACGTTGCCAACACGGCGGTGACGCACAGCACCACCGGCAGCACGGCGGCAATCACCACCACAAAACCATTCGTTGCACCGGAGTCTTCCGCGGCAACGTCATCGCCCGGCGTCTCCGGCAACGGATGCGGGCTTTGCGACGCCATCGGACCATATTCCCGCCCCGAAACACTGGTCCACATGACCATCACGATGGCCAAGATGGGATAAAAACGATACGGAACCGACGCCACAAAAATCTCAAACGTCCGATCGGTATCCGGCCAACCAGACTGTTGCAGACCTTCTTGCAAATAACTGATCTCCGTGGCCACCCACGTGCTGACCAAAGCCAAACCAGCCACCGGCGCCGCAGTGGAATCCACCAGATAGGCCAATCGCGCCCGCGAAATTCGATATCGATCGGCGGTCGAGCGAAACGCGCCGCCGATCATTAGCGTGTTGGCATAGTCGTCAAAGAAGATGGCCAACCCGGAACAGCTGATCAACAACTGGGCCCCCCGGCGTGACCTGACTCGATGGGAAATCCGCTGTAGCAATGCGGGTATCGCGCCGCCACTTTCCAGGACGCCCACCATCGCACCGAGCAACAGGCTGAACACCAAGACCTGCAGGTGATAGAAATCTGTCACGGATTGCCAGAGGGACCGAACAAAGATTTCGATCGTTGCCAGCATCCAAACCACGGTGCCGGTCGAATCCGGTTGCCCTGTCGCCAACAGCGCGGCCCCCGACAAGACGCCGAGGGTCAAAGAAATGTAAACGCGGCCGGTCACGATGGCCAGGACGATCGCAACGACGGGCGGCAGCAGACTCAGCCAGCTCGCATCGGCCATGAATCGGGGTCACTTCCGGCACAGGGCCAAAGATCACAGGGCCAACGATCCGGCGACGAAAAAGACCAGTGCGGGCAACCCGATTCGGCCCGGGATCTACTTACGAGTGCCGCCGGCACCCAGAACAGGCGGGACCAAAAAGTGTTCGCCGTCGCTGGACGGTGCCATCCGAACAGCAACATCGGTGCCCAGACTGGGCTGAACTTGGTCGTCGCGCCAGCGGTTTTCGACGTCCAATGCCGTCGTCATCGGCTGCACATCATCGGTGTCCAGTTCTGACAATTGCTGAACGAACCCCAGAATCGACTCCAATTGGGGTGCGATTCCGTGGACCTCTTCGTCACTCAGCTGCAAACGCGCCAGCTTGGCCAACTGGCGGACGTCGTCTTCGGACAACGCCATGGCTACTTGGCGCCACTGACGTCAAACGGCTTGGTCTTGACCGTCTTGCGGACCGATCCGCTGCGCAGGCACTGGGTGCAAACACGCATGGACTTGTTCGCGCCGCTGGGCAGCGTCACGTGGACTTTTTGCAGGTTGGGAACGAATTTGCGTCGCGTCTTGCCGGTGATTTTCGTACCGACACCACCCAAGTACTTCGCCTTACCACGCGTTTCGATGCGGTTGCCCATTTGGACACCTTTACCGCAGATTTCACACTTCCGGGCCATGTTTTCTTCTTCTCTGGCGCTGGGATGATTGATATTTGGTCTGGATCAAACGCGGGATCATAGCCGGTTGTCCGATCGGGGAAAAGCAGGAAAACCGGGTGAACCGGGCCCGCCGGGGTGAACCGGGCCCACGACGTGCCAAATTCGCCGGGCCACGCGGTCCGATCGGCAAATCAGTACCCGCTGGAACGGGATCCACCGATCGCCGGACCGGTCGGCCGGCCCCGTCTTCCATCCCCCCCTCTATCGGCGTCAGTCCGATCCGCCGGTCGCGATTGAAAAGTCGTTCGACTTGAAAAAATCCATTGGGAAAGTGGCGATTGGCCAAAGTGTCGCCGTCAAAGTGCCGATCTTTCCCCAAGACCGCCCAGGCCGCAATGTCGTCGACGCGCGACCAATGCGTCCCGGGTGTTCGTCCCCCACACAGATTTTCCCACCCCGGACCGCCACGTTCAGGCAGACGAACCCGATGATTGCATTTTCAACCGGCCAGATCCGACGCTCCGCGCCGGTCGCCGCGCTGTTGTTCGCCGCCGTTTTGACGACCGGATGCAGTTCTTTGTCGATTCCGGCGTTCAAACCGCCGGCCCCCGATGTGCCGTATCAGCCGATCGGTGAAGGGGTCTCGCTTGCCGGCACGGCGACCCAGGACATGTACCAGCGGGTTCGCCAGGCCAAACGTGAAAACGCCATCGTCCTGGAAGTCGTCGGCGACGAACAGCCGACCCGCGTCTTGCCGCTGCCGCCGGGACAACAAAGCGTTTTCGTCAGCACCCTGCTGCAACAAACCGGTGTGCTGGCCAAAATCGGTGCCGTCGACGCGACGCTGTATCGATACACCAGCGATTCGGTGTCGGGCATTCCCATGGCAGTGAAAATGTCCGAGGACGGCGATCAAGTCCGCCCGGAAAGCGATTACGCCCTGCGTGCGGGTGACCGGCTGCAGGTCAGCGAGCGGAAATTCGACAGCCTGAACAGCCTGATGGAAATGGTCGGCTTGCTGTAAGCCGATTTCCATGGAAGCTAATTTCTGCGGGCTTGCGGGCGGTCAGTTCGACCCTAATTTCCGACACCGCCCCATCATCGCCGCCACCGCACAATCCGCGTTTTGTTTCTGGACGCCCCCGCAGGGACGGAGATAAACTGTAGGGCCGCGATGACGGTCCACCGTGGGGGAAGGGACACCCTGCGACCGATCGAACTCGCACGCGACGTGGCCGATAGCGGCGAACAGCGGTTGCCCCGATTTCAAATGCCTTGATTCGGGCATCCGACGCGCGATCCAAGTCTGAATCGTGCCCGTAGTGACCGTGCCGTCGGGGCCGGCGATCCGCCAGAACCTGTCGGCCGCCCGCCAAGAACGGATCGTCCACGCTCGGGTCGGCCAAGATCGCGCCGGCCTGAACGAATGCAACCACGTCGGATCCACTCCCGCCCGCGTCGACCGGAACAGTCCGCGTGAGAACGTCCCTTCACCCCTTCGCCGCCCGCCGCCCGATCGCTGGTTTCACTTTGGTGGAACTGTTGGTGGTGATCGCCGTGATCGGTGTGATGGTCGCGTTACTGTTGCCCGCCGTCCAAGCGGCCCGGGAAGCCGCCCGCCAGACATCCTGCAAAAACAATCTGAAACAGATCGGTCTGGCCATTCACAACTATCACGCGACTTACCAAAAGTTGCCGTGGGGTGCCAAAGGCGGCTGGGGCCCCAGCTGGACGACCGACATCTTGCCCAATATCGGCGAAGCGTCGTTGGCGTCGATCGTCCCTTATGGCGAACCGGGCTACGCGACCGGCAACGACCAAGACAGCAAACACTTTCGGTTGTTGGCCACCAGCGCGTTGCCGACGTTTCGTTGTCCGTCCCAGTTCGGTCCCACCGTGTTCAACGAATCCATGGGACGCATCACCGGTCGCGCGCTGAACAGCTATCTGGGCAATGCCGGCAGCGATGTGATTCACAACAACTACTCCATCACCGGACGGCTGGGGATGGAATCGGGCAACGGCCTGTTTCAAGCCTGTGATTTTTGTCACCGCAGCAGCGGATCGAATTTCTGTGACAATCGACCGGAGATGCCGCCGCTATCATTCGCTTCGGTCACCGACGGCCTAAGCAACACGGTGATGGTCGCCGAAACTCGGTTCATCGATTTTGCCCAGTGCGGCGTGTGTGATCACTTCATGCTGTATCACACCGATTTCGATGACTTGAACGGACGCGATTTTTCCGAAGCCCTGGCGTCGCTGTATTTTGGCATCAACTTGGAACGTGTGCCCAACGATCATCTGCAGATGAGCATCGGCAGCTATCACCCCGGTGGCGTTCACGTCGCGATGGCCGACGGTTCGGTTCGCTACATCACCGAACAACTGGACGAAGCGATCCGCTTGGCGATTGGTTCACGCAACGGTCGCGAGGTCGTTGAAATGTCCAGCTTCTAAGCCGCCCAACGAATTGGCGACCTGCCGGAGTTCGTTCGACTGCGAGACGGTTGATCGCTGAGACTTTGATGACTAAGACGCGATCTTTGGGACACGTTCATCACGGTCGCGTTGCTTGATCGGCGATGCGTGAACGGCGCTTTTTGCAACCTATCAAAAAGGCCCGCCGACACATTTGCATCGGCGGGCCCAGGCGAGATTCGGTTGATCTGAAATCCGATGGCATTTGCCTGCCATCGGATTCACTGGTCCAGATCAGGCGCTTTTGGTGGTCGGCATTTGGAACAACTTGCGTGACCCGCTGACCACGGTTTCGTCGATCGTGTAAACGCTGCCGTCTTCTTGTTCGGGCAGGTCGTACATGATGTCCAGCATCACTTGTTCCAAGATGCCGCGAAGCCCACGAGCTCCGACTCCCTTGTCCAGGGCTTGGCGTGCCACATAGTGCAACGCTTCGTCGGTGAAATTCAGTTCGCAGTTTTCCATCTCGAACAGTGCTTTGTACTGTTTGATGATCGAGTTTTTGGGCTCTTTCATCACTCGTACCAAACCTTCTTCGTCCAGCGGTTGCAGATAGCTGACCACCGGCAAACGTCCGACCAATTCGGGAATCAAACCGAACTGCAGGATGTCTTCGGTTTCGACTTGGGCCAACAGTTCCGCGGTGGACTGTTCGTTTCGGACGCTGGATCCACCGCCAAAGCCCAGGGTACGATGCCCCAAGCGTTTGCGGATGATTTCTTCGATCCCGACGAACGTCCCGCCACAGATGAACAGGATGTTGCTGGTATCCATTTGGATGTATTGCTGTTCGGGATGCTTTCGCCCGCCTTGCGGCGGAACGTTGGCAACGGTTCCCTCCAGCATCTTCAGCAAGCTTTGCTGAACGCCTTCGCCGGACACGTCACGGGTGATCGAAACATTGCCGTTGGTGCGTCCGATCTTGTCGACTTCGTCGATGTACAAGATGCCGCGTTGGGCGGCCTCGACATCGAAGTCGGCCGCATGCAACAACTTCAGCAACAAGTTTTCGACGTCTTCACCGACGTACCCCGCTTCGGTCAACGTCGTGGCGTCGCCGATCGCAAAAGGAACGTTCAACATCCGCGCCAGCGAACGGGCCAACAGCGTTTTGCCGCTGCCGGTCGGGCCGGCCAACAGGATGTTGCTCTTTTCAATTTCGACTTCGCTGTCACCATCCCACTCGGTGCTTAACCGCTTGTAGTGGTTGTGGACGGCGACGGCCAAAACACGCTTGGCGGCCGTTTGGCCGATCACGTATTGATCCAAGTGCTCGGTGATTTCACGCGGCGACGGGATCTCACTGAACAGTGCTTTGCTGGGCCCACGTCGTCGTTCTTCTTGATCCAAGATCGACTGGCACAGCTCGATGCACTCGCTGCAGATGTAAACGTCGCCTGGTCCTTCGACCAACGGCCCGACGTCGCGATAGCTCTTTCGACAGAACGAACAGAACGCGTTCTTTTTGCTGGCCGAACTTCCGCGGCGTGAGCTGGAATTATCCTTCGAGGGCATACACGACTCCTAGGCTGTGCCACGCCAATGTCGCCACGGCCGACCGAGACCGCCGTTCGCCGCCGACGTTTTCAAGAAACGATTCGGCGGCGGACGGCGAGGGAAGGATCAGCCACGCGGGTTTGTAACGTGGGTCATCAACGACCCGCGGCAAACTTTGGTGGTGGATTGGGTTTTAAATATCGGGTCGGCCTACGCGCTTTGCTGGGTTGCCAGGGCAAACAAAAGGGAAGGTTCGCCCGGGCCACGTTCGGCCGTTTGTCTTTCACCGGCGTCAATTCCAAGGAATCAATCATCCGCCTGACCTGCATCGGTCGGTCGGCGTCACGGTGGCCACGTCAAAGTGGTGGTTCTGGCGGTCCGTTCGGATTCCGGTGCACAAGGCACCAAAAAGCCGGGTCGATCCGATTTCACTGATTCGATGACGTGGGCGACGTGTCGCCGGATGGGTCGTCACTGTCGGACGACGCGGATGGTTGGCTCCCGGAAACTTGACCTTGGGTGATGGATTCTATCTTTCGGAATTCCTGGTCGCTGATGTCACCCTTGCGATGCATTTCTCGCAAGTTAGCAAGCACGTCGACTTCGGTTTCCTGGTCGTTGGCGGCGTAGTCGCGAAAGATTGACACCAGATAAAATCCGGCAGCAATCAAGACGACCAAGATCAATAAGGATCCGACAGACTGCATCGTCGATGTGCTAAACAAATCTGTCACAATCCCACCGATCCGGTCGGGACGTCACACCGTTGCATTCGTCAACAATGCGTCGTCGCTTGGTCGTCGTCGCAATTCAATCTTGCCCGTCG
This sequence comes from Crateriforma conspicua, assembly GCF_007752935.1. Lineage (NCBI taxonomy): Bacteria > Pseudomonadati > Planctomycetota > Planctomycetia > Pirellulales > Pirellulaceae > Crateriforma > Crateriforma conspicua. The sequence continues at coordinate 6,666,597 of NZ_CP036319.1, forward strand.
ATCCCCGCGTCGTCCTCCGCCCAAAAAGATGATAGGAGTGTCCCGTAAACGTGGTCCAGGAAAGGGGACGCGATTTCGCAAGAATTTCGTGTTTCACGTAGTTTACGACGTTTCACAGCCCACAGCCAACGTCAATCGGGCGTGATTCCGACGCCGCCTGCAAAAGACCTCGGCGATTTCCCGTTCAGCCGTTTTCACGCATGAACCGAATCGCCGAATCGTAGGGACACCGCAGCGGATCATCGGCCGCCGACATCTGGAAAATCACCGGCGCGTCGATTCCGGTCCCGGACAAGTTGTCCAGCATGATCGCGGGATCAAATCGCAACCCCGCCGATTCACTGGCCGTGACGTGATGCATCCCCATCACCAAACCCGCCAAGCAATCGCCGTGACGGGCCAGCCGATCCGCCACCGGAATTTCACCGGTCTGCAGCATCACGTCGACGTCCGCCCACAGTTTCAATAATCCCGGCCGGCGGACCCATTGCCGCAGCCGATCAAAATGAATCGTCGTCGCCACCACCCCGCCCCGCTCGGGCCGCAGCGCCAACGTGATTCCCGTTTGATCGGCCAGCGCCGATAACACGTCGATCCGCTGGGCCAATCGATCCAAGACCGCTTCGTCATGACGTTCGGTTGCCCCGCCCGTGCTGCCACAGGAAAACGTCACCGTCGTCGCCCCGATGCTGGCGGCGGCCATGATCCAACGACTTGCCAGTTCCAACGATCGATCAGCGACGCACGAGTCTTCACTGGCCAGCGACGGCCAACCGGGACGATGCGGATCGTCAATGAAGCGGCCTTCCAAACACAGCCAAACCTGCAACCCCAGTTCACCGGCCAAAAGATTCAACGGGGTTGCGTCAGCCACGGCGCCGTCGTCGGCCAACCGCAATCCGTTGCGACGCGGGATCAATGCCACGACGCGGTACCCCATCTGGGCAAGCCATCGCAGCGCCGTTGCGTCGTCGTGCCACGGCATGGCGGCGGCATGGAATCCGACGTTCACGTTCTGGCCGCTCCCCCAACCATTTGCAGGGACCCGGCAATCCGCTGGACGCAAATTGGCGATCGCATCAGGTCACCCGAAAGTATCGTGACAGCCCCAGCGCCGGCATGACGCCCGCAAAGATCAACAAACCCCAAAACGGCCCGGCTCCCAAAAAGGCGATCGCCGCCGCCAACGGGATGATCGTCAACACACCGCTGCGGACGGCCGACTGGATCGAATCAGGCGTTCCCAACCGCGCCGCGCGAAAACCTCGAACCACCACCGGAAACACAACCATCGCCACCAACAACAAGAACGGACCGCCCGGTGACAATTGCCAGGCAACCGCATTGATCCCCAGCCGCGGTGCGACACCGACCATCGCACCGCCCAGCGCGACCACGATCGTCCCGGTCCACAGATTGGGCTGGAATCCATCGATCGTCTTCTCCGCTTCGCGGCGTCCGATCGTGGTCACGCCCATCACAAACATGCCCATCCCGGCCGCCATGCCCAGCAACCACGTGGGGAATTCCGCCGGTGACGCGAAATGGGGTGCGGCGCCCAACAGGAAACTCAGCACACGACACATTCCCATCGCCAACGGCCCAACGGGCGTCGCCTTCAACGGCCCGTCGTACAACAGAACCGACACGGCCAAGGCGGCCGCCACCATTGCCGGCGTCCAATTGGCCGCCGGGGCCGAATCGTCCGCCACCAACTGACCGGCCACCGCCGCGACAATCACGCCACCGACCAACATGGCAATGCCAACCGCACGTGCGACCGACACGCTGATCGCCCCCGATGCCAACGGACGCTGTGGCCGTTGTTGACGATCCTTCTGGACGTCAAAAACGTCGTTCAAAATCATCCCGGCCCAGTACAACAGCACCCCGGCAATCAACACCGCAACGAAACGCGGTACCGGTTCGGCACCACCGGCGACGATCAAATAACCGGCCGCCACGTCGGCCAAGACGGTGAACACATTGGGCAGACGCACCAACTGCCCCCATGCCAACCACGAGGGCCGGGGATCAGAGTTCTGTGGGCGATTGTCCCCGTCAGCTTGGCTGGCGGATTCGGTGCGGGAGGCCATATCAGAAAATCATTCAACGGTCGGAATCACAAACCGACCAGTGTAGACACCCGGCGGAATGACCGACACAGGATGCGTCCACACCGCGACGATCCCGATCGACGCCGCCGCCGGCAACCGTTGCGATTATTCCTGGCGGGTGTAGACCGCCGGATAGACAAACGACGGTTCCCACGGCGGCAGCAAGTACGTCCACTGTTCCGATACGGGTTCACCCGCGCTGATCAACTGGACTTCCAATTCCACCGGACCATCGCCTTCGGGAATCACCTCGGCCCGCAAGATCCAATCGCCCTGTTCGGTCCGCTTCAGCGTCGGGTTCTGCATCACACCACGCACCGCCGATGTTTGGGCTTGCGGTGGCGAATCGGAGGGAAGCCCACGAATCGACGGACCGGTAAACCGGACTTCGATCCCGATCACCGCATCGGCCACTTTCGCGTCAGTCGCCCGCGTGTCGGCCGCATCTTGCCCAGACGAATCCGCCTGTTTCGGCGGGACCGATCGATCCGGTCGTGTCACGTCCAGATTGGTGGCCCGGGCCAAGGCGTTGTGCTGCGGCGGATCGCCGGCAAAGAAATGAATGTCGTATTCCAAAGCCACCGGCCTGCCCACCTCCGGCGTTTCCTTTGGTAACCAATAGGCCCCCAAGTTATCGACGCCTTCATGCGCGCCGGGCAATTCCAACAGTTCGATCGAACCATCGGTCCAAGGCTTTTTGGGAACCACCCACAAACTGGGACGCATGTCGTATCGCGCGTTGTGGTCGTCGTAATGAAAGAACGCACGGTTCCGTTGAATCAACCCAAAGCCCAACAACTGTTCGACCTCGGTCGACGTCACCGATGGGTAATCTTGTCGTGCGAACGGACGCCATTGCCACTGAAGATCAGCGGTTCGGATCAACAGCCCGTCGCTGTCGTGCACACCGGGCCTCGCGTCCTTGGGTGGTCCCTTCAATCCGTCACCCCACATCCACATGCTGGTCAGTGGCGCGTAGGCGACCTTGTCGGGCACGCGACGGAAATACAGTTCGGCCTCCACTGACACCCGCGTGTCGGCTTCGCCGGGAAACAAGCGAAACCGATACGCGCCGCTGACACTGGGGCTGTCCAAGTGCGCCAGAATCGTCAACGAATCATCCTCGGCCGCGGGCAGCGTGATCCAAAACGCGCGAAAGTCAGGAAACTCCTCCACCTTCTGCATCGCAATGTCGATCGCAATACCGCGGGCCGACGCCCCATAAACACAGTCACCACTGCGTCCGCGAAAATAGCTGGACCCCAGAAAGCTCAAGACTTCTTCGGCACGGTCGGTCCCGGGAAACCGCCCGATCAATTTCACTCCGGCATGTCCGGCGGCCGGGATCGTGGATTCATCCAACGGCGGCTGGTATTCAAAGTCCTGCTTGCTGAACTTGATGCGTTGGCAAATCGGTTGGTCCCCGGCACTGGGGATCAGCGTGAACAGCTCGACGCGGTCAACTTGGACAAAACCGCGATGAAACGTTTCGAACCAAAACGGAAGACCTTGATTCCACCAGGTGGCACGACGATGACGAAACCCGACTTTGATGTAATCGTCATAGCTCCACGAGTCCAACGGCTGGGGCAACGGGTCGGTCGGCACACAGTCGTATAACGACGCGGACTGTGCCAGCGATTTCAAATCATCAAAATCACGAACCTTGATGTATTGGTCCAGATAGGTCGTCCCGCCATCGGCGGTCGGTGCAAATCGGCTGACCACGGCGTCGTCGGCAGCGGTCGTGGCCCGGACCAACAACAGCACCCACGCCACACAAACCAACCACCGCACCGGAGCATGAAAGAAACGCATCAACGAAGCACCGAACGAGGAGCAAAAGCATCAGAAAAGCCGATGCATTTTGCCCACGCTGCCAGATCTGGCAATCCGTCTACCGTGCCCCGTGCGCCCGACTAAGCCGCCGCTGCACGGAAACCGGCCAGCGAAAGTGCACGTCGTGCGGCCGGGTGCTGCATGAAGGGCGTCCATACCTGGTCGCCGAACCGATTGGACGCCATCAACAGGGTGATTCCGGTGTCGATACCGATCACATCGGGGTTCACCCAACCGTTGGACGGGTTGAATGCGTTGACGAATCCATACCGACCATAGACGGCATCGCCAAAGGCCTGGCGCTGGTATTGCAACGTGTGCATTGCCGACTGTGGCACAATCGCCAACGCTCCACCGGCGGCACTGGGAACGATCGTCCCATCAATGCCACGATCTGGTCGCGCCGGCCCGTCGTGATAGGGGCCGCCCCAGTCGCGATACCCGTGGGCGCTGTCGCTACTGGTGATCCCCCACAGGTCTTCGCCGTAGTGGCCCATGCGGTGCGGATCCGCGTTCGCCAAATCTTTCATGAATTGCTGATGGGCGCGATGGGCCACCTGGGCGTTTTGCCAAAAACTGCGGCCTCCGGACGACACCAGACGGCGAAAATCAAAGAACGCCGTCGGATACTGGTGAACAAACAACGGCGGGTACGACATGAACGGTTGCCCCTGGTGGTGCAGCACCGGCCCACGCTGCCAAGCTTCCCAACACCGCGCCGGGATCGGCGACTGCGGTGCACCGATCGCCAGCAGCACCAAGATCGTCAGCTCGCTGAATGTGTCCCACTGAGCCGGCAAAATCCCGATCTCCGGCGTGTAACCCATGTGCAGACAATCGTTGTCGCCCAGCAACCATCGCCAATCGACCCGCTGATAGATCTCGTCCGCCGCATCGGAAATCACGCGATCGTTCGCGTAGATCATCTGAGCGTGCATCGCACCGGCGATCAGCAATGCGGTGTCGATGGACGAAGCTTCACTGCGCAGCGCTCGACGCCCCGTGCGTCGGTCGACAAAGTGATACAGAAAGCCACGTTCATGTTGGACGCGATCCCGAAGCGACACCATCAACTTGGCAACGCGGTCTCGCGCCACACCGGGACTGACCCAACCGTTCTGGCCCGCCAAGGCGTGGGCGGACAATCCGAAACCGCATGCCGCCATGCTGGCGTGATCACTGAAACCGCTGCCGTCGGCGCGTCCGCGGTCGGCAATCAGCCCCGTATCCGGATCGGCGGCGTCGACGAAGTACTGGTAACAGCGTTGACGCAAATCGTCCAAGAACACTGTCTGTTGTTCGGTCATTCCGCCGTCCCGCATATCGCTACCCTGGCCCGGCCACCGACCATCGGACCGACGCACTGGCAGATCATCGTTCACCGATGACTCGATCGCGGCAATCCAAGCGGGCGTTCCGACACCGATCAGCGTCGAACCGGCGGCCGCGCCGGACAAAAGAAAGCGTCGTCGAAACATTTCCGGCACCATCGAAGGCGGGGGCTACCGGGGCGCAAGGGGATGCACCGGAGGCGGGGGGTGGGGATCAACACAGGCGGGAATTGTCCGCGCCAGCCCTGTGTAACAACCGCCTAACGGAGGCCAAGGCAACACAACACGGGCGACAACGGGACACGACCGCACGATAGTGGCTTCGCACGGAATTCACAAGTTGAATCTTGCGACCTGTCGTTTACGTCTTTTCGGTCTTCGAGACCGCTGCGTTTTCTGAAATTCGCCCTCCACCGAGCGTCGCAATCACGGCACCAGGAATCTCCGCTGCGGGCCCATCACCGCGACAAGACCCGATTTTTGGGCATGGGTTTTGCGACCGTCAGAACCGACAGTTTTGATGCCGTTTACTTCACAAATTCACGTTTGTCGCACGGTGGAACCATCGATCGTTGGAATGCCCGAACGCCCTTGCGTTTGCCCTTAAACACAATGGCGCCAGATCCGGCTTTTCCGACGGCGGACAACCGCCAAAAGATAGGTTGAGGTGACCGGCCCGAACGCCGATTTTTTGAAAGGAACATAACGTCGCACCGGAGTCACGGGTTTCACACGATTCCCAGGCTTCCATCGCGACGCGACCGTTTCCCTTTCAGACGTGACGCGAACCGAACGACCGGAAACCGCAACTTTTCTCTCCCTCTTTTCTGTTTTGTTTCAGTCGAGAAAGCCATGAATTTGACGACCGAACCGACTGGCGCCCTGACCATTGCCCCCCCGGCCGCCGATGCCCGGACAAGCGATTCGCCGGTATCCGCGATCGATCGCGCCCTGATCGCCGCCGCGAATTACTTGCGCCACTGCGGCATCCATCACCCTGATGTTTTGCGTGATGAATGCCACCGCTTGGTCGAAACCGCCCGCCAACGCTTGAGCGCCGGCGGCGACGCGGGATCAATCGACGAAGAACGACTGCCCGGCCTGACGCTGGACCTGGCTTTCGAAGCCGTCGCCACCAAACACCATCAAACGTCTACTCCGACGCAACAAGTTGTCATTCCCACGATCCAGCCCCGCGCGCTGGTCACCAACACGACGCCCGGTCTGATCGGACCGCTGCGGATCGATTGGTGGGTGGCGCGTCTGCAATCGACCACGCTGGGACGCTGGATTCTGTCGACCGGTTCCGTTCGCGTTCCTTCGAACCACTGGAGTCACGATGACGCGCGACACAGCAAGTGAAGCCGCCGGCACCCGCGCGGCGCGTTGGCTGATCGGCGCCGCCACGTTTGTGCTGTCGGTCCTGGGCATTGCCGCCTATGTCCGCAGCGTCGCGTCGGGCGGACCGGACCGTGGATTTGATGGGGGCGAACTCGGTTTTTGGGATGCGGCATCGGCGGCCCTGTTCGCCGTTCTGTGGACCTGGATCGCGTTTTCATTTTGTGTCGCGACCTTTGGGTTTTGTCGCCGCATCTTTTCCGCTTCGCGCCCGACGTGGTCCCGCGACGGATCACCGGAAACGTCGCTGAAGACCGCGGTGCTGGTCCCGGTGTACAACGAATCGCCCGACGACGTGTTCGCGCGGATCGAAGCGATGATGCGCGGAATCGCCCGCGAATCAGCCCAGAATCCCGGTATCGAATTTGACTTTTTCGTGCTCAGCGACAGCACCAACGTCGACACTTGGTTGGCCGAAGAACAGACGTGGGCAAACCTGCGAGACCGTTTGCCGGCCGATGTGTCCCAGGTGTGCCGTGTGTTCTATCGACACCGCAATGAAAACAAGGGTCGCAAAGCGGGCAACATTGCCGACTTTTGCCACCGTTGGTCGCAGCCCTATCCTTTCATGATCGTGCTGGACGCCGATAGTTTGATGGCCCCATCGACGATGTTCGAAATGACACGGCGAATGGACGGCGATCCGGAACTCGGCATCTTACAAGTTCCACCCGCACCGATCGGACGCGCGTCCCTGTTCGCACGTCTTCAGCAGTTTGCCGCGCAGGCGTACGGCCCGGTCTTTGTCGAAGGCTTCGACGCCTGGGCAGGCGATCAAGGCAATTACTGGGGACACAACGCGATCATTCGCGTCGAAGCGTTCTGTCAGTGCTGTGATTTGCCCGTGCTGCCCGGGCAAGCGCCGCTGGGCGGTGAAATCCTGTCGCACGATTTTGTCGAAGCCGCATTGATGGTTCGCCGGGGCTGGAAAGTTCGCTTGGCCACCGATCTGGCCGGCAGCTACGAAGAATGCCCGACGACGCTGACCGATTACGCCCAGCGCGACCAGCGTTGGTGCCAAGGTAATTTGCAACACAGCCGATTGGTGGTCAGCGAAGGCTTTCACCCGGTCAGCCGGCTGCACTTCGCCAGCGGCGTGATGTCCTATGTGGCATCGCCGCTTTGGATCCTGTTCACCGTGACATGCTTGGCCGGATGGGCGTTCGATCAGCCGGCCGCTTCGGCGGATTGGTTCGACCGATTTGGACGCTTCGCGTTGTTCGGCGCCGCGATGGTCATGCTGTTGATTCCCAAAGCCTATGGCGTGACGGAAATCTGGCTGTCGGGACGTTCCGCGCAATTTGGCGGTGCAATTCGAGTGGCGCTGTCCGCGGTTTTGGAAACCGTCATGTCGGTGCTGCTGTCGCCCATCATGGCGGTGCTGCACAGCCGATTCGTCGTCTCCACACTTCGCGGCCGCAAGGTCCACTGGGGCGCCCAACAGCGTGACGAACACGGCGTGACGTTAGGACAAGCGGCCGGCGATTTCGGCGGCATGACGGCGATCGGCATCCTGGCCACCGCCGTGGTCGCCTACGCCGCCCCGCCTCTGTTGCCTTGGTTCGTTCCGATCTTGGCCGGTTGGTTGTTGGCGATCCCGCTGGCGATGATGTTGGGCAGTCGAGGCCTTGGCGTTGCGATGCAGCGTTTGGGACTGTTGATCATCCCAGAGGAAACCGATTCGCCACGGCTGTACGACGATTTCAAAGTCGCGTTGGATCAAAACGTTTCACCGAAACAGGACACTGCACCGGAGCGTGCGTTGCACCGACTGTTGCGTGATCCCGCGTTTCTGCTGACCCACCAACAAGTCGTCTCGGCCAGCGAAAGTGCGGTCACGTTGTCCGACGAAGACCGACATGAAGTGCTGCGGCACTACGACATCGGCGTCGACGAAATCCCGGCACCACTGCAGCGGCGCATGCTGTGCGACGTCGGGCTGCTGCGGCAAATGCACGTCGGCAGCCTGTCACGCCTCAGCGCCTAATCCCCCAACCCGCCGTCCGTCAGGCCTCGGGACCCCATCCCGCAATCCGCCATCCGCCCTCGGACCACCTCATCCCCGTGAGCCGCCGGCCGTCAGGCCTCGGGCCCTGCCATCCCCCAATCCGCCATCCCCCAATCCGCCATCCCCCAATCCGCCGTCCGCCCTCGGACCACCGCACCCCCGTGAGCCGCCGGCCGTCAGGCCTCGGGACCCCATCCCACAACCCCCCGGCCTTCCTCGGGCCAACCCATCAACGCGCCAAAAACAACCGCTTGGTCAACAACCGCGGCGCCCGGATCAACAACTCGAACCGGTCGTCTTCATCCACTCCGCCGTTGCCCGGCGTGCTGTCGATGTCCACCTGATCCGCCGCCACCACCTCGATCGGCATCGTTTTAACGCCGCGTTCATCGACCACCGCAACGAACGTCAGTGTCGCCGATTGGCCCGCCGCCAGCGAACCCAGATTCCACGTCCCGCTGGCGGTGTCATAGGCCCCACGTCCCGCCTGGACACTGACCAATGACATGCCATCGGGCAACATCGTTTCCAACACCAGCCCGGTCGCCCCGTCGGGTCCGTCGTTGGTCGCGGTGAATTCGATCGTCACACGGTCGCCTTCCAGTGGTTCATCGTTGTCGATCGTGCCGGTCACCGACACGTCGATCAGCACCGGCGTGACGGCCGCCTCGTCCAAATCGTCCTCGCCGACCACCCCGTTGCCCGGCGTGCTGTCGGGATCGAACTGGCGAACCGAACTGACCTCCGCCGTCACGGACTGAACGTCCCGACCGTCGATAGTGGTCAGCAATCGCAACGTCGCGGCGGACCCGTTGGCAAGTGAATCGACCGACCACTGACCGGTCGCCGGGTCGTAGGTGCCGACCGACGGTTGAGCTTCGGCAAACACCAATCCGGCGGGCAACACGGTCGAAACCACGACGTCCGTTGCCGCATCGGGGCCCGCATTGTCCAGGGTGACCGTAAAGATCACGGGATCGCCTTGGTTGGCCGAGGTCCGATCGGCGGCCACCGCGACGGAAAGATCGGCCACCTGCGTTTCCAAGTCGACGCGTGCGAAATCGTCTTCCGCCTCCTCGTCGTTGTCGGGCGTGCTGTCGGCATCAGGCTGATCCGCCGCGACGACTTCGGCCACGTTCGACGCCGCGGCGACGTCCCCGACGAGTGCTTCGATCGCCAACGTGACTTCGCCACCGGAATCAAGCGAATCGATCGTCCACAGACCCGACAGCGGGCTGTAATTGCCGACACTTGCCAAGGCGTTTTCAAAAGTCAACGAATCGGGCAACACATCGCGGACCTGAACCCCCGTGGCCCGGGACGGTCCGTCGTTACTCAATCGCAACGTGAACGTCACACGCTGGCCTCGTGTGGGCCGCGCGTCGTCGACGTCTTTGGACAGGGCCAAATCGACCAATTGAGGCGACAATGAAACGGTGGCGTAGTCGTCTTCGTCATCCAATCCGTTGTCCGGTGTGCTGTCGGGATCAAACTCGCTGGACTGAATGATCTCCGCCGCATTGATCTTTTCGCCGACCGAATCCGCCGTGACGCGAATCTGTAGTGTCGCCGTCTGCGAAGCAGCCAATGCGGGTATCGACCACTGGCCGTTGGACGCGTTGTACGAACCGGAACTCGCCGTTGCACCGGAGAAACCCAGGCCACTGGGCAAGACATCCCGGACGACGATCGATTCGGCCGCATCAGGTCCGTCGTTCCGAATTTCCAGGGTAAAGACGGCTTCTTCGCCGACCCCCGGCGTCGCGTTGTCGACGGTCTTGGTCAGCGACAGATCGGCCTCTTGAGTCACCAGAGTCACGTCCGCCTGATCATCTTCGCCGTCGACGTCGTTGTCCGGCGTGCTGTCACGATCCAGTTGGTCCGCCGCGATCACTTCCGCCTGGTTGATCAGCGTTCCCGGTGAATCCACCAAGACCTCCAGTTGCAACGTCGCCGATCCGCCGACGTCGACCTGCGGCACCGACCACACGCCGCTTGCCGCGTTAAACGATCCCTGCGATTCATTCACGCTGACCAAGGTCACCCCGTCGGGCAGTCGGTCACGAATCTGGACACCGGTGGCGGGATCGTCGCCGTCATTGCGAACCGTCACGGTGTAGGTGACCGTGCCGCCGACCGATGGTGCCGCGTCACTGACCGTCTTTTCCAACGACAGATCGATCGCCATCGGCGTGATCGTGGCTTGATCAAAATCGTCTTCGTCGGGATTGCGGTTGCCCGGCGTCGAATCACTGTCCGCTTGGCCCGCCGCGGTGATCTCCGCCGTATTGGTTTTCGCCGCCAAAGGATCCGCCGCATCGGCACTGACGCGACCGCGCAGACCCAGCGTTGCGGTGGATCCGACCGCTAAGTTGCCGATCGTCCAAATGCCGGTCGTGGCGTTGTAGCTGCCCTGGCTCAGACTGTTGCTGATGTATTCGATCCCCTCGGGCAGCAAATCCGTGACCTCCACGCCGACCGCCGGATCGGGCCCGCCGTTGGTCACCGTCAGATCGAAGATGACCACGTCGCCGACATTCGGTCGGTCGTTGTCGACACCCTTGACCAGACTCAAATCTGACACCGGCGTCCGTACGGTCACCGCATCCTGATCGTCTTCAGCTGCAACGTTGTTGTCCGGAGTGCTGTCGACATCGGGCTGGTCCGCCGCGATGACCTCCGCAACATTTTCGATCTCCAAGATCTGATCGACCCGGACGACCACGTCGATCGTCGCGGTACCGCCGACCGCCAAATCGCCCACGGTCCAAATACTGGTCGACGTGTTCAAACTGCCCTGCGACGGCGACGTGCCGCGGGGCGTCAAACCGGCCGGCAAGATGTCGCGAACTTGGACGCCCGTCGCCGGTGATACGCCGTCGTTGCGAACCGTGATCGTGAACGTGATTTCGTCACCGACATTCGGCGCGGCGTTGTCGACGGTCTTGGTCAACGACAAATCGATTTGCTGGCCACGAACGCCAACCGTCGCCAGATCGTCTTCGGACACACTGCCGTTCCCAGGCGTTGAATCAGGGTCGCGTTGGTCGGCCGCGGTGATCTCCGCCGTGTTGGTCAAAGCGTCGGTTGATGTCACGGTCGCGATCAGATTCAGCGTGCCGGTCGCGCCACTGGCGATCTGGCCCGCGGTCCACAAGCCCGTGGCCGCGTTGTAAGTCCCCTGCCCCGGCGTCGCGCTGACAAAGTTCAATCCCGCCGGCAGCAAGTCGCGCACGACCACCCCCGTCGCCGTGTCGGGTCCCGCGTTGGACACCGTCACCGTGAAGCTGACGTTTTCGCCGACGTTGGGGGTGGCATTGTCGACCGTCTTGGTCAGCGACAAGTCCGCGCTGGCCGGGGTGATCGAAACGCTGGCAATGTCGTCTTCCCCCTCGCCACCTTCGCCCGGCGTGCTGTCGATGTCGAACTGGTCCGCCGCGATGACTTCCGCTTGGTTGCTGATCGTCGTGGTTCCCGTCACCGTGGCGTCGATGGCCAGCGAGACCGTCTGGCCACTGGTGACCCCGCCGACATTCCACTGGCCGGTCCCAACGTCATAGATCCCGGCACCCGGCGTCGCACCGACAAAGGTCAGCCCGGCGGGTAAGACGTCGCGAACCACCACACCACTGGCCGCGTCCGGTCCCGCGTTGCTGACCGAAACGGTGAATCGCACGGTATCGCCGACGTTGGGCCGATCCTGGTCGACAGTCTTATCCAACGACAGATCGATCGTCGGTGGCACCAGATTGACCGATGCCTGGTCGTCTTCAGCCGGTGCGTTGTTTCCCGGTGTACTGTCGGGATCAAATTGGTCCGCCGCACTGATCTGTGCCGTGTTCGTTTTGGTTCCAGGCGATTGCACCTGAGCCACGATCGCGAGCGTCGCACTGGCCCCGCCGCCGATCGTGCCGACGTCCCACACGCCGGTCGCCGCGTTGTACCCACCTTGCGACGGCGACGACGACACGAACGACACACCCGCGGGCAACAAGTCGGTCACCTGGACACCGGACGCCGCACTGGGGCCACCGTTTTGCACCGTGATCGTGAACGTCGCATTTTGGCCGACGTTGGCCGCCACGTTGTCGATCGTCTTGGTCAACGACAGGTCCGCGCTGGCCGGCGTGACGACGACGCTGGACTGGTCGTCTTCGGCTGGGACGTTGTTGTTCGGTGTGCTGTCGACGTCCGTCTGATCGGCCGCAATGACCTCCGCCACGTTGGTCGCGACCGCCACGGAATCGACACGAGCCACCAGTTGCAACGTCTGGCTGGTGCCCGCCGCCACAGTGCCGGCGATCCACTGGCCCGTGGTCGTGTTGTAGCTGCCGATCGACGGTGCCGACGAAACGAACGTCAGCCCCGCGGGAATCGCGTCACGAACGATCACGCCGGTCGCCGCGGATGGACCGGCGTTACCGAGTGTGATCGTAAAGGTCACGTTGTCACCCCGATTGGGCGCCGCATTGTCGACCGTTTTAATCAGCGACAGGTCGATCTGCTGTGGATCCAATGTGACGGTGGCCAAGTCGTCTTCGCCGGTCGCGCCGTTGCCCGGCGTGCTGTCTGCATCGGGCTGGTCGGCCGCCAGAACTTCGGCGACGTTCTGAATCGATCCCGTCGACGTGACGCCGGCGATGATACTGAGTGTTGCACCGGAGCCGGCATTCACACTGCCGACAGTCCACACGCCTGTCCCGGATTCGTAGCTGCCCTGGCTGGGCGTCGCGGAAACGAAGTTCAATCCGGCCGGAAGTACGTCGCGGACGGTGACCCCCGTCGCGGCATCCGGTCCGGCGTTGGACAGCGTCACCGTGAACGTCACGTTTTCGCCAACATCGGGCGACAGATCGCTAGCCGTCTTGGCGATCGACAAATCGATTTGCGGTGACAAGATCGACACCGTCGCCCGGTCGTCTTCGCCGGCCGCACCGTTGCCCGGAGTGCTGTCGATGTCCGTTTGGTCGGCCGCGATCACTTCGGCGATGTTGGTTTTGGTCCCCGGGGTGTCCATCCTTGCGGTGATGGACAACGTGTGGCTGGCCGACACCGCAACGTCGCCGACTTCCCAACGTCCGGTCGTTGCGTTGTAGGTGCCTTGGCTTGTCGTTTGAGACACCAACGTCATGCCGGCGGGCAACACGTCTTGGACGACGACGCCCGTGGCGGCCACCGGGCCCGCGTTGTTGACGGTGATGGTAAAGGTGGTGCTTTCGCCGACGGCGACCTCGCCACTGGCCGACGTCTTGGACAACGACAGATCAATGGTCGGCGTGAAGTTATCGAAATCCGCCGTGAACGCGGTCTGTCCGACCGTTCCGACCAATTCGGCGGTCCCGTTGACGTTGGCCGATCCGGTGATTTCCAGTTCGATCGCGCCGACGTTGTTGATGTCCACGCCGCCGCCTGCCGCCGCCACGAAACTGGAAAACGGCAAGAATTCTGCCGACGATACGCCGCCGCCGGTTTGCGGGATGTTCAGTGTCGCGCTGCTGAATCGCTGGGCCGTCGCCCCATTGCCGTCATCACTGTAGATCCGCACGACCGCTTGGCCGCCCGGCAAATCGGCGCCGATCTGCAGTTGCAGCCCGATCGCATCGGCGGCGTCGGTCAAATCCACCGTCCCCAGCCCGGTGTCGTCAACCGTCGTCGCATCCCCGTCGGGTCCGTCCCAGGTGACACGCCGCTCGCCATCACCGGTGGCCAAGGAATCAAACGTCAACAGATTCGGCAACAGCGGGTTGTCGACCTCCAATTGGACCGCGCCGTTGACGCTGGTCTTGTTGACGTACAGATCACGTTCGCCGCCGATCGCCTCGGGCGCGGCGACCGAACTGGTCACCGGCACGCCATCGTTGGTGGTGTCGACGACTTGTTGTTGCGTCTGATCAAAATCGTCGACGACTTGGACGATGCGGCCTTCGACGTCGGTCCCGCTGATCGTGATCATCGGCGACACGTTCCGCAGCAACGTTCGGCCGTCGACCGTCTGGGCATCTTGTAGCACGAAGTAATTGCCGGCGGTCAATCGGTTCAGCGTGTACCGGCCGTCGGTGCCGGTCGTCGCCGTGGTCACCAGCGTGTCGGTGCCGGAATCGAACGATCCGTTGCCGTTGTCGCGGTACAGAGCGACCTGAGCCCCAGATACCTGCTCACCGGCCGTGAATCCGTCGCCGGTGACATCTTTGAAAACCAGCCCACCGATCATCGCCAAGTCGGTGGCCGCCAGCAAACGCCGGGATTCCAGCGGTTCGGCGATCAGACGTCGCAGCACGCGGGCGTTGTACGGACGTGGTCGGCGCGACGATCGGCGTCGCGGTTTCGGCATCTTCATCGCTGGTCCCCCTGGCAATCCCTCGTCTCCAGCGGGCCGACCGGCCGGCCCCCCGTGAGTCCGAAAACCCCGCCAAGCCGCCGGTCCACCACGGACCATCACAAGCTGGCGAATCTAGAGAAGCCGAAATTGTGGACCACGCAACCTACGCAAAACAACCGGACTAGGAAAACCAGGCCGCCCACTGCCCACTGCCCACTGCCCACTGCCCACTGCCCACTGCCCACTGCCCACTGCCCACGCCTCGGATGCCTCCCGGTGGGATGATAATGAACCTCGAGACTTCCCCTCCTGCCGTCCGGGAGAATCGGATTCGAGGGGAACGAGAATCCGGGGAGGGTGTGAAGATAGACGCAACCCTCCCCTCGCTAAGGCTCGACCCTCCCGGCGGGAGGGTTAAAAAAACCAGCCACCTGCTACCTGCTTACCTGCTACCTGCCTACTCCCAACCTCCCTTTCAACTCCCGCTCCCAGGGGCTGATCGGAAGTCTCAAATATTCCGCCGCACGCCGCAACAATTCGGCTTGGCTGGACAGACGATCCCGGTCGTTGTCCAGCCACCAAGCGACCGCTTGCAGCACCAGTTGACGGTCCTGGGGGATGATCTGCGCCAAGTCCAAGCGGTCGCCTTGTTGCTGCACCAACCGGCAAACGGCTTTCAGTGACCGCGGGTCCACCACCAACTGTTGGCGCAGCGCCGCCTGTTGCCGGTCACGATCGCCCATTTGATCCGCCAGCAATGCCAGCCGCCGCATCGAATCAGCACGGCGGTTCCGCAACTGGAACAATTGGTCCCACACCCGCGACGAATCCCAGTCGGCCGAGGGTGCGAAATCCAACGCCAGCATCGACCACCGTGGTTGATCCGACAGCGGGCTGGAACGCACCGCCGATCGCAACGCATCGGTGGCGATCCTCAAGTGTTCGGCCGATCGCCGGCTGGCCGGCTGTAACTTCGTCGCCCGCCTGGGATCTTGAAGACCATCATCGGTCGGCGAATACGCTTGCCGGCGAAGGCGTTCCGGCCGCGTGTCGGCGTACACCGTCGCGGCCGGCTGTCGTGTCTGGATCACCCGTGCGGTCGTTTCGGCAATGCGAAACAACTGCAGTTGGACTTGTACGTATTCCATCCACAAACGTTCGTCATCCGGGCTCTGGTCCAAACGTTGCTTCAGCCGGTCGGCCAATTCCGACCAACGCTCGGGCTCCGCTGCATCACCGCGCAACCGATCGCCGGCCTGCACCAACGCTTCGGCTCTGGCATCGTCAAGCGTCACCCGGTTGGCCCAAAACAAACCAGGGATCATCAGCCCCGCGGCGATCAACTTGACGCTTCGTCGGCTGGCCGGACGCCCCTGTGATTCCCAAGCCACGCCGCGTGCCGCCGCCGTCGATGAAAGGATCACCGCCCCGGCGGCGACCGATGACATCATCAACGCAAAATCGAACGTCTGGGACACACCGATCGCCGCCAAGGCATAGGCCCCCGCGATCCCCAGTGCATGGTCGGTCCACGGCCGCCGCGACGAAACCAACCGCGACAGCGTCATCACCGCCATCGCCGCCGCGAAAACGGCCAACAAGGCGACGACCAAGCCCCCTTCGACCCACCACTGCAACCACTGATTGTCCGCGTCCAACGCCCAGTTTCCGCTGCCGCGTTGCTGGAACGGCAAATAACCGTAACGGTACGCCCCCATCCCGCATCCCGATGGCAGGTAGGCCAAGCTTGCCCGCCACGCATCGGACCAGTGATCCCAGCGGCCTTCCTGAGAAAAATCGGTCCGCCCGCTTTCGGCCAATCGTTCGATCGACTCGGTCCGCACGTCGAACGATTCGCCGACCGCAAACGCGGCCACCAACAACAACCCGCCGCCGGCGATCAACCGCGCCAGCGACCGTGTCGGGACGACCACCAAGACGACCGCCGAAGCCCCCGCCGCCATCCCCAACAACGCCCCGCGTGACCCGCACCAAACCACACCCGCGGCCGCCACGACCAAGACGACCAGACCGCCGATCCAGACGGCCGTTTGCCAAGACGGCGAAAGCCCACCGATACGATTGGCGCCGGACACCCCGAGTCGGGACTCGGGTTCTTCCGACGGCCCCACCGCGGGCCGGAACACCGACGCCCGACGCGCGGGCTTCGCCCGACCGCGACCGGTTCGCGACGCCAACACCAGTCCCAACGCCGCCGCGACGCCCAAGTTCATCAGCGCGCCCGCGTGATTCCGATTGACGAAGCATCCAAACGGATTGCCCACCCGTTCGGCCCCCCCAAAAACCACTTTCGGCTGCTCGGCCTGTTGATAGAACCCGATCCCGGCGTGCACCGCACCGGCCAGTGCCAGCCCCACTGTCAGAAAAACGGCCAAGGTCGCATGCCGAGCCACCACCCAGGTCGCCCATGCCAACCCGGCCAAAATCATCGCCCGCGCCGCGTATACCTCGCTGCGGTGCGGCGAAACACTGATCGCCGCCCGCGCCCCCGAAGTCTCTTCACCTGCCAACCCGTCACCCGCCACCCCGTCACCCGCCACCCCGTCACCCGCCACCCCGTCACCTGCCACCTCTTCACCTGCCACCTCTTCACCTGCCACCTCTTCACCTGCCACCCCGTCACCCACCAACCCGTCACCTAACTCCCCTTCATTCCCCCACTGCAAATGCGCCTCCGCGGCGCCGGGCGACAAAACGGAAACGACGGCCGGTGGCAAAGTCAGTGACTGGAACGCGGCCCATGCCACCAGCGACAACAGAAACAACAGCGGCCAGACCGCCAGCGTCCCTTGGATCCAGCGTTGACGTCGCCCGGCCGATCCGGTGTCCGATGCCGCCCCGGCGAACCGTCGGTCGGTGCCCATCGCCATCGTCCCCGATCGGCCCAACGTCGCGGCGACGACCGCCAGCAACACCACTCCCGACAATGCCCACCAGGTCCAAGCGAACACGCCGCCGAAGTCCCACGCGACGACCGTCGGCAACGCCGCCAACACGACCGCCAAGAACACGTGCACCAAATACCGAGCGAATGCCAAAACCGCGTCCTGCACCAAACCACCGAAACCCCAACACCCCAATCCTAGCCCAGCCCCAACACCTCAGCCATCAGCCATCAGCCGTTAGCCGTTAGCCGTTAGCCGTTAGCCGTTAGCCGTTAGCCACTAGCCACTAGCCACTAGCCACTAGCCACTAGCCACCACCCACCACCCACTACCCACTACCCACTACCCACTACCCACTACCCACTACCCCCCCCCCCCACCCACTACCCACTACCCACCCCCCCCCCCCCCCCCCCCCTACCCACACCCACTACCCACTACCCACTACCCACTACCCACTACCCACTACCCACTACCCACTACCCACTACCCACTACCCACTACCCACTACCCACTACCCACTACCCACTACCCACTACC